>JBNKKA010000058.1:0-23660 GCA_050291585.1 Desulfobacteraceae bacterium | reverse complement strand
GAATGTTCTTCCGTTTTCCATGAACTTGTACCCCTTGCCGGTGTTGGGGTGGCTGATGGGGATGGGGACAACCGTGGCCGAGCCGATTTTGAATTCCGCCGGATGCCCCTCCACCCAGACGATCTTTGCTTTCAGATCGGAGTAGCGCACCGGGAAATTGGGCGGCGCCATCACCTTGGAGAACATACTCTCCATGTATTTTTCATGGAAGGGCCCCCGGTGCATGTGCATTTGGGGATAGTGCAGGAAAAGGGGCTTGAAAAAGGGAAATCCCATGAGATGGTCCCAATGGGCGTGGGTAAGGAGAAAATTGTACTGGTACTGCCCCTCGCGCAGGAGGTGATTTCCCAGGCGGCGCATACCGGTACCGGCGTCGACGATAATGATGTCGCCGCTGCTGGCACGAATCTCCAGACAGGTAGTATCGCCACCATAGCGGATGTATTCTTTTCCGGAGACGGGAATCGAACCCCGCGCCCCCCAACATGTGATCTGCATGCGTCCTTCCCTTAGGCCCTACGGTATCTCCGCCTGGGCACCACCACAGAAACGGCAGGGGCGGATCTTTCCTCGGGCAGCGACCGATGGAAGAATCTAACGCCCCGCTCCGTAGAAGGTGGTCCAGATGCCGTCTTGCTCCCAGGTTTCAAGAATCTTGACCCCCAAGCGTTGGAGGTCCTGCCTGACGGCGCGGGCTTCACTGCGTAAAAGCCCCGATAAAACAAAGCGTTTTTTTGCAAGGAAGCCATCGGCCACGAGCAACCGCCGCATCACATCGTAGTGGATATTGGATACCACAAGATCCGCGCGAGCGTCTATAAATTTATCAGCATCTCCCTGGGTTACCAGCACCTGGGCCGCCATCTGATTGGCCGCCACATTGCGATGGGCCGTCTGCACCGCCAAAAGGTTCCGGTCCACGGCCAGCACTTTGCAGCAGCCCAGAGCGGCCAGGGCCAGGGCCAGGAGCCCCGTGCCCGTGCCCAGATCGATGGCCGTCCGCATGCTGCCATCGGCCAGAGCCAGCTCGATGGCAGCCAGGCAGTCGCGAGTGGTGGGGTGGGTGCCGCTGCCGAAGACCACACCGGGATCGAGAATCAGGGTCCGGCCAGCATCGATTTGGGCATTTTCCCATGGAGGCGTTATTATAAATTCGCCGATCCGGCGGGCGACGACCTTGTCTCCCTGCCATTCGTCGTAGCGCATCTCATAGTGATCGAGCAGTTCCACGGTTCCAAGCCGACTCACCAGGGCTTCGACGGCTTTCAGAGAAGGCTGTGCGAAGAAGAGAAAAGAGGTATCCGCCTCCTCCCAGTTGCCGTAGAAGGCCGTGAGGTCGCGGGTGGCCTCCGGGGGAATTTTCCCCTGGAGGTAATAGATGTGGAGGATGTCGTAGGGATTCGGCATGAACGTATTATCAAACCCAATCGATCTGTCCGGCCAGAAACCGAATTCAAACGCAGGATATTGGCTCAGAAGACAATTTTGAATTGGAATACCCTAACGATGCATCGATAGGGCCTACTCCTTGGGCGGTAGCTGATCCAAATACCACTCCATGGGATCGAGGAGGGCAAACCCCAAACCGGTGAGCTTCTTTTTCACCCGGGTCACGTTGTTGGTGAGTAGATAGGGGAAGACGGCGCGTTTGTCTTCGTCCCAGTAGCGCGCCACCAGGATGCTGCCCAGGGAGATCCCCTCCTCGGTGATGGCATCAACGATAAGTTTGAGCTGGCCCACCTTCTCCTCCACTATGACGCCCATGAGGGTGCCGGGCTGTCCGATGCCGAGCACGTTGACAAAGGCCCTCAGCAAGTCGCGCACACTGAGAATGCCCTTGAGCTTATTGGCCTCGTCCACCACGGGGAAGGCGCCCACCTTGTGCTCCTGAACCATGAGGAGGGCATCCTGAATTGTGTGGGTCGGGTTCAGGGTAATGGGGTTGGTTGACATGATATCTTTGATACGCATCTTGGTGAGCTTGGCTCGCTCGGCTTCGTCGCAGGTATCTTTGAAGTAGCGGTATGGCATGGCGCTGCGCAGGTCCCGATCGGTGACAATGCCGATGAGACAGCCCTCGTCATCCACCACCGGCAGATGCCGAATGTGGGCACTTTTCATGCGTTCCTGAGCCGTAAAGATCGAGTCCTCTTTATCGGCAGTGAGCACTTTACTGGTCATCGATTTGCTGACAAACATGATCCCTCTCCTTCGCTAAAGCGTACGAATGTCATCTGACAGTGTAGCAGCAAAAGCTGCCGTCTGGCGCGTTAAGCCTGATGTTGCAAGGGTAGATTTTACCCCAAACATTGGGGCTTAGTCTTTCATCAGTACTTTGAGATGATCCACGGCCAACTCTCCCAGATGGTCGAGGCTGTAGCCGCCCTCCAGAACAGACACCATGCGCCCGCCGGCGTACTGGTCGGCCAGCGTCTTGAGCTGCTCGGCGATCCAGGCGAAGCATTCTCTGGACAGGCGCATATCGGCCATCTCATCGGCATCCAGCGCATCGAAGCCCACCGACACGAGGATCACTTCCGGCTTGAAGCGCTCAAATGCGGGCAGTAGATCCTTGCGGATCAAGGCCTTGAACTCATCGTCGCCCTGACCGGGAAGCATGGGCGAGTTCTTGGTAAAGCCCTCGCCCGCCCCCTTGCCAGTATCGAAATCTCTTCCAGTGCCGGGAAAGGCGAAGGAGGGGTGTTCGTGGATGGAGTAGTAAAAAACGGTGGGATCTTCTTCGAAGATGTGCTGGGTTCCGTTACCGTGGTGGACGTCGACGTCGACGATGCCCACCCGCTCGATACCCCACTCCTTGCGGAGATAGCGGGCGGCGATGGCGATGTTATTGAAGTAGCAAAAGCCCATGGCTTCAGCCACCTCGGCATGGTGCCCCGGGGGGCGCACCGCGCAGAAGGCGTTGTCGAGTTCACCGGCCATGACCATGCGGACGGCTTCGAGGACGCCACCCACAGCCAGAAAGGCGGTGTCGTAGGTCTCCGGGCACATCTGATTATCGCTGTAATCGAACTGACGCACCCCGGAACGGCAGACCTCCTCGAAGCGACGAATATAGGTGGTGGCATGAACACTCTCGATCCAGGCCATATCCGCCGGGATGGGCTTGATCTCCGTCAGCGTGGGCAAGAGGCCGGCGGCTTCGACACCTTTCTGGATAGCCTGGAGACGCTCGGCCATCTCAGGGTGATAAGGGCCGGTGTCATGGAGCAGGTAGCGGATATCGTGCAGGAAACCGGTTCGTTTCATGGGACCTCCACAAAAGCGGGTCGGTTGCGGGTCAAAAGCCGAGCCCCGTCTGGCAGCAATAGTGTCATGCGGGTATTACGCGGCACAAAGTGCAACCTCTGTAGCTCGGCCAGCCATGGTCAAAGGGCGCCCGGCCCGTCGACCGGAGCGCCCGATTCCTGATCACAACGACTTGGTGCAAATACTGGTGGTAGGTCATAGCCCGGCAGCGTCAACGGCATTCAGGGGTCGAGGATCTTTTCGAAAATCTGGCAGGCCGCTGCAACGGCGGGGTTGTCATCTGCCAGTTCTATGGTGGCCCGACCCTCGAGGTCGAAGCGATAGACCTCGTCATCGGCCGGGATGGTGCCCGCCAGCTCCAGGCCGGCCGCTTCGATGAGGCGCATCACTTCAGGCAGCGGCTCACTCTTGCTTTGGTTGATCACCAGGCAGGTTTTACCGATGCCGATATTGAGATCCCTAACCAGCTGCTGGATGCGCAAGCCGGCCTGCAGGCCGCGCCGGGAGGTGTCGGCCACGATGAGGAGCACATCCACGTCGCTGGTGGTCAGGCGGCTGATGTGCTCCATACCGGCCTCGTTGTCCATCACCACGTGTTTGTAATTGCCAACCAGACGCTCCAAAAAATTGGTCAGCAGGGTATTGGCGGCGCAATAGCAGCCGGCCCCCTCAGGCTGACCCATCACGACTAAATCGTAATCAGGGGTTTCGATGACGGCCTCTTCCAGCTTCATCTCCATAAAAACGTCTTTGGTCATGCCGCTGGGCACCTTGCCCTTTTTCATATCCTCACGGGCCTTGCCCAGGGTGGTCTGCACGTCCAGACCGAGCACCTCGTTGAGGTTGGCATTGCTGTCCGCGTCCACGGCCAGCACCGGCTTGTAATCCTTATTGACGAGGTACTTGATCAGCATCCCCGCAATGGTGGTTTTTCCAGTGCCGCCTTTTCCGGCCAGCGCAATAGAATATGCCATATCGTCGTCGCTTCCTTTCTCGAATCTGTATCGACACCACCGGCAAGGGCTCCACAGAAAGCCACCCACCGATGTGGTCGTTTGTAGGCCAGATGGCCCGCCAGCGTCAAGCGAATTGACCCGTGGATCGGGTTATCCAGAGGAAGGATAAGCACCCGAATTCGGTTTTTCAATCCGGGAAGGGGGGCAGGCCCACAGAACCGCATTGGATCGGCTTGCAAACGAAACTGCCCCTGTGATACGTTCCAGCTGAACACCCATCCAATCACAACCCTTACTGCACACCTTAGATACAGCCCCATCGACCACCAGCTCCCATGCTGCGATCGGTGCGGGCGACATACTCAGGGAGGAAAAGACGATGCCCGCCCCCATCAGCTTGATGAAAAAAATTATGTTGACCGGATTCGGTCTGGCGCTCAAGACCTGGGACGAGGTCGAAGACCTGGCCAAGGAGCTGGAAAAACGCGGCAAGATGACGGAACAAGAGGGTCGCAAATTCCTCGACGAGCTGCAGGCCAGGTACGAAGATGCCCAGACGAAGCTGGAAGAACGCGTGGAGGAGAGCGTTAAAAATTTTCTCAAGAAGGCCGACATCGTCACCAGCGAAGAACTCAAGGGCATCAAGCGGGAGATCCGTGAACTCAAGCAGATCGTCAGTGATCTGAGCGCCAAGGACGACTGATCCTGCCCATGAACTTGCCACGACCAGCGCCCTCTCAGAAGCGTTTTTTGCATAGCGGCGGCCGCTTGACCGCCGGGTGGGCGCCGTGATCAGCATCCGTAAAATCGGCGTCATCGGCCGCACCTACCGCAACCTGAACCGCTATCGCCAGATCCTGACGGTGTTTTTCAAGTATGGCTTCGGCGACCTGGTGGAGCATCTCAAGATCGAGCAATATATCGAGATCGGTCTGCAGATGGTCTCCAAAAACCGGCGCGAACGGGTGGAGCGTTTCTCACGGGCCGAACGGGTGCGCATGGCTTTGGAAGAGTTGGGCCCCACCTATATCAAGCTGGGCCAGATCCTCTCCACACGGCCCGACCTGGTGCCCCCGGATTTCGTCAAAGAGCTCTCCAAGCTTCAGGACAAGGTGCCCGCCTACCCCTTCACCGAATTCAGCCGCATCCTGGAAGCCCACCTGGGTGGCCCTATCGACCCCTACTTCACCGCCCTTGACGAGGCCCCCCTGGCCTCAGCCTCCATCGGCCAGGTCCACCGCGGCCGCCTGGCCAGCGGCGACGAGGTGGCTATCAAGATTCAGCGCCCGGGCATCCACCGCATGGTGGAGGTGGACCTGGAGATCATGCTCCACCTGGCCACCCTCATGGAACGCCACATCGAGGAGATCGCCCTGCACCGGCCCGTCAAGATCGTTGAGGAGTTCGCCCGCCTCATGAGCCGCGAGTTGGACTACACCATCGAAGCCACCAGCATGGAACGTGTGGCGTCCCAGTTCCTGGACAATCCGCTGGTCTACATTCCCATGGTCTACCGGCGCCTGAGCGCCAACCGCGTGCTGGTGACCGAGTTTGTCGAAGGCATCAAGGTCTCCCACCTGGAACAATTAACCGCCGCCGGCCTGGACCCCACAGTGATTTGTGACCGCGGGGCAGATATCCTCCTCTCCCAGATTTTCGAGTCGGGCTTCTTCCACGCCGACCCTCATCCGGGCAACATCTTCGTCCTGCCCAACAACGTCATCTGCCTCATCGATTTCGGCATTATGGGATCGGTGGACCGTGCCACCCGTGAGGACTTCGTGGAGTTGGTGGACGCCGTGGTGCGCCAGGACGAGCAACGCGCCACACGTGTGCTCCTCAAACTGACCCTCTGGGAGGAGGAACCCGACACGCGCCGCCTGGGCCAGGACGTGGCGGACTTCATGGGCCAGCACCTCTACAGACCCCTCCAGGAGATCGAACTGGGCCGACTCCTGCACCACCTCCTCGACTTGGTGGGCCGCCACCAGCTGCGCCTGCCGCCCGAGATCTTCCTCATGCTCAAGGCCCTCACCATCGTGGAGGGTGTGGCCCGGCACCTCAACCCTGAATTCGACATGATTGCCAAGGCGGAGCCCTTTGTGCGCAGCGTCAAGCTGGCTCGTTTCAGCACCAAGCGCCTGAGCAGCGATCTGGTGGGTATCGTCAGCCAGGCTTTCGAGTTCGCCAACGACTTCCCCAAGGACCTTCTGGAGATCACGCGCTCCATCCGTCAGAAGAAACTCACCGTGCAGTTAGAGATGAAGGGGCTGGAGAAGATGCTCTCCACCCACGACCAGATCAGCAACCGCATCTCCTTCTCCATCATCATCGCGGCCCTCATCATCGGCTCTGCCCTCATTGTCATCTCACGCACCCCGCCCATCTTCTACGGCATCTCCCTCGTCGGCATCATCGGCTTTCTAGCCGCCGCCATCATGGGTATCTGGCTCCTTGTGGCGATCCTCAAAAAAGGCAAACTCTAGCGACTGTTCCACCGGCTTGATTCGTGGAAGCGTGATCTTATCTTTACTTCTATGAGCCTCTTGCCAACAATTGAACAACAATATAAAGCTGAAATCATCCACTAAATCATATTCGCTAGGAGGAGTCGAAATGACAGTGGCAAGCATACTGCGGGACAATGAGTTAATTCTGACCGAGGGCGCCGTCATCGAGGCACTGGCCAACGGCGGCGATGCCGATCTCCACGAAACGCTCCTCAACGCCCCGCTAATCTATACCGATAGTGGCCGGAAAGCCCTTACCACCCTGTGCAGCAGCTACATCGATATCGCCCAGGCGGCGGACCGCCCCATCCTGGTGGGTACCCCCACCTGGCGCGCCAATCCGGAACGCATCAATGCCGCCGGCCTGGACCGCAATCTCAACGCCGACGCGGCCGCCTTTATGCTGGGGCTGCGTGAAAGCTACGCGGAGTGGGCGCCGAACATCATCATAGCCGGCCTCATGGGTGTTAAAAACGATGCCTACCAGCCCGGCGAGGCTTTGGGCGCCGTGGCGGCGGCGGAATTTCACATCCAGCAGGCCGCCTGGCTGGCTGAAGCCGGTGTAGATCTGCTCATGGCCGCCACCGTGCCCGCCGTGGGTGAGGCCACCGGCATGGCCCGCGCCATGGCCCAAACGGGGCACCCCTACATCATCAGCTTCGTCATCAACCGCCAGGGCCGGCTCCTGGACGACACCCCCTTGGGAACCGCCATCGGCCAGGTGGACCAAGCCTGCACCCCCGTCCCCCTGGGATACATGATCAATTGCGCCCATCCCGACTTTTTAGGGCCCTCCGCCCTGTCCCTCGGCCTGGCGCACCGCCTCATCGGCCTCCAGGGCAACGCATCAGCCATGGATCACAGCCAGTTAGAGACCACCCCCGGTCACCACGAGGATGACCTCGCCGCTTGGGGGGATGCCATGCTGGCCTTGCGCCGGCGCCTCGGCTTGAAGATCCTGGGGGGCTGCTGCGGCACCACCCCGGCGCATATCGCTTACCTGGCTGAACATGCCTGAAAATTCGATACCTCATTGATTCGTTAATTCGAAAGAAATGGAGCCTTCGGTCATGCCCGTCCGCATCTCACCGGCAAGTGCTCAGGACACCATCCGCATCACCGCCCTGATCCGCTCGGCCTTCGGTGTTGTGGCCAGGCGCTTCGACCTAAACCCAATCAATTGCCCCAAACACCCCTCCAACTGCACCGAACACTGGGTGGCGCGGGATATTGCCCGCGGTGTGCGCTACTACCTTGCCGCAGTAGGGAAGCAGGTTGTGGGATCCATGGCGGTGGAACATGCCTCAGCCAGTGAATGCTACTTAGAACGCCTGGCCGTCCACCCGGAGGCCCAGTGCCAGGGGGTTGGCGCGGCCCTGGTGAAGCACGGCCTCGCCGAGGCTCAGCGCCTCGAAGTCGAAAAGGTCGGGGTGGCCATCATCGCGGAGCAGAGCGAGCTGTCCAATTGGTACCAGAACCTCGGATTCACCCCTATCGCTACGCGCCGCTTTCTCCACCTGCCCTTTGAGGTCGCTTTTTTGAGCTACCGAATCATGGATCAAGGCCACATCGGAAAATAGGCCAAGCTCTCCACGAAACAGCCCCCGCCACTGCTGCCACCGGTGTCATCTCCATCGGAGCCACCGTCGTCGGAGTCACCGCCACCGGAGTCATCTCCACCGGAGTCATCTCCACCGGAGGCATCGTCGTTGCAATCCGGTATGCCGTCCAGATCCGTGTCAGTGTCGGCCGTCCCGCAACCGCAAACACCTGGATCGGTTTTTTCGCCGTCCGCAGGGCACCCGTCGCTGCAGTCCATGGTGCCGTCCCCATCGCTGTCGCTAGCGCAACCGCCAGCGGTCAGACTGGCCACCAGGTCGGCGTGAAGCCTATGGAAATCGATGATCTGCATGCCGCTGTATTCATCGCCACCATAGGCGTCGTAGCCACGCCCGGCGTTATCGCCATAGGCGGCGCTGAGGGCGCGTGCCGCCAGGTTCCGATTCCAACCCGAGGCACCCGAAACCATATTGAGCATTTCGCACAATTGCTGCCCATAGCGCATGGCTTTCATACGTACCGTGGCGATTCGTCCGTCAAAGGCCCCATGCCCGGGGACGTTGTCACCGGAAAGTAAAATCGACAAGGTGGCGTCTTGGCCCCCGCTAGCACCGCTGGCCGTGGTCCAGTTGTTGGCGAAGTTGTTCCAATAGGGGGTTCCACCATCCAGGCCATGGGACCAGTGTTGGAGAATTTGAGCGCCGTGGTCTGTGAGCGGGGCGATGCGCTCCGGTCCAGTGCCGTACCACCAGCGGGACGCCTGAGTCTGCTCGCTGTAGCGGCGATAGCGGTCGTGGCGATAATCCCAGTTTTTACCGTCCCCTTGTACCCGCAGGTTGCAGATGCCCCGCAGCTGGCCCCAGTTCTGCTGCCAGCGCGTACTGGTATCGATACGCCAGTGAAAGCGGGTATCCGGGGCATCCGCCGCCTCCCAACCGTCTCGGCACAACCCCATGAACCAGGCATCGGCCCGAAAATCATCCGCCACATATTGTTCTTCCAAGGTCCACAATGAATGGGTACCGGAATAGCTGCGCTTGTTGTTCAAATAGAACTGGAAGGCCGTGGTCCAGTGGTTATCCTGGGCGTATTGGGCAAACTCCTGCCAAACCTTGCGGGTGCCTTGGGCATACCCCGCCGGGAAGGCCGCCATGATATCGGGGGCCTCCAGCCAGAAATCCTGCAGTCCGGCGTCCCCGACATCCACCTGGCTCTTCCAGTGGGCATAGCCCAACCCGTCGGCATCATATCCATAGGTGGTGTCCGAAATACTCAGCGGCCAACCTTCAAAGCCGGTGGTATAGAAATCGGCGATGGGGGTGTTTTCTCCAGGGCCGTGGTAGGGATAGGTCGGGTGGGTGGGGGAAAACGCTGATCCATCGAAGAAAGGGCCATAGGTATCGGCGAATGTCGTCCAATCGCTGATCTGCAGGGTGGGACCGGCCCCGGTCAACTCCGGTGCCCGGTCGGAATTCCAGCTCTCTCCCCAGCCGTAGGGCAGCGTGTTGGGCACCATGCGATGCTTGTGGCAAAGTTGGAAGACCTGGTAACGCGATGCCGCGCTGCTCCATTTGTTGCCATAGCCGTTAAGGTCCAGCAGAAAGGTCGGCCGATCGGGAATGACCGCTGCGGCCACAATGATCTTGAGGTTGAGGGTCGCCGGTGCGCCCGCCTCATTGCAGTCAAGGGAAACCGTACCGGTATAGTCACCGGGTGCAGCATCCCGGGGAATATAGATGTCGCACCAGAGGCTCTGGTAGATCCCGCCCGGATTATTGTCACTGGGAATATCCAGTGACTGGGCAAAGGGCGCTGAAAGGGGGATGGCCGGGTCCGCATAGCGAGTGCCCGAGCCGGTATAGTGGAGCTTGAACCACTCGATGTTGTCCGCGGCGGCGATCAAGGCGCCATCGGGTCCCCTCAGATCGCCGGCACTGATGGTGACGTCGGTGAGCTGGGACAGCAGCCGCTGGAGAATCAATTGAAACCCCACCATCTGATTGCGCACGGGACGAAGGGTGATCGTCTGGGTGGCCGCATCCCACACGGCGTTGGCCTTTTTATAGTCATCGCCGCCGGACCCGGTATATCCGTCTTCAAGGCGATTGCCGGTGTCGGGGTTGACCTTGGCCAGCTCGGAACAGGCCCAGTAGTTCATCACTCCGGGCACCCCCGCAATCGTCTTACCGGTCGGGTCCGGATCCGGAAACTGTCCGTCGGTCAGCGTCGGCGTGGCCATTGCTGAGGGCAGGGTCAAATCGGTGCTCACGGCATTGCCGGCATTGCCCACCTTATCATAGGCCTGCACCCAGAAATGGTAGCTGGTGCCGGGGGTCAAGTCTTCGATCAACAGCCGGTCCACCGTCCCCGCTTCACCCGGCCTGGGGATCCGCCAGCGTTCCACCGGGGTGGCCGTGTTGAAATCGTTGTGGGTCGCATAGCGGACGTCGTAACCAAAGGCCCTCTCATCGTCAGGATCGGCCGGTGCCACGAATTGTAAAACGACCTCCCCGTTCCAGTCGCCGGATCGTGCTTCCAGTTGGCCAGGATCTCCGGCCGGACGCGTATCCCCCGTCGCGGCCACCTTAAGATACAATCGCGGCTGGACATTTACTCCCGCTTCGGAAGCGTAGACCCGCGGGTTGCCGTTGGTCTGTCCGAAACGCGGGTCGGTGACGACCAGGCCGAAGTTGTCCTGAATCATGGCGTGGATGACGGCCGGATCCACTTTCATGGCGATCCACGTGTTGCCATCGCTTGAGTATTGCCTGAAGCTATCCTCGTCTTTGTATCCAAAACTGACCAGGGTGCCGAAATTTCCGAAGGAGGCGGTGCTGAAATCACTGCCGCTGAAGGTCCACTCCCCATCGGGATAGCTGCGCCAGCGCCAGCACGGTTCACCGGTACCGGCCTGGCTGCCCGTTTTTGTGCCCTGGGTCCAGTCCGCGTTGATGGTCGCTACGACCAGGGCGTTGATTGCATCGGTGTTTGACCGGCACAGGTGCAGCTCCGCCGCTTCGATGACCCTTCCCTCGTAGGTGGAAAGGTCCCACTTCATGGCCGAGGGATCATCATAACCCTTGAGCCGGATAGCGGTTGAGGCGCCGTTGTTGAGCAGCCATTCAGCTTGCCCGCTGGGGCCGCTGTAAAAGGCGAATTGGTTGTCTTCAGTATTGAGGACCACATCCACGTTAGAATCGTTTGGGTCCAGCCAAGCGTATGACGGGCTGGAGATACCGATCAGGATTAGGGCCAGAAGAACGCGTGCAAGCATTTTCACTCTCCTTGAACTATTCAGAAATCGCGATAAGAAGAACTCTGCCTCCGAAGCATGTGAGAGGAACAAGAGGGAACATCCTTGGGTTACATAAGCTAAATTTGGCTAAAATTTAAGCTTTTCGACAGAATTATCGGCGAAATTGGACGGGGCTTGTGCAACAAGCATGGACCGATATAGTGTCTCACCACATGAGACAAACAGAGCCGATGTTCAATGATATCAAATTATAAAGATGGGACGGGTCAAGGTACTTAACCCATCGAATAAGGATAGATCGTGAGAGCAAAGCGATCCACGATCTTATCCATTGGTTGGACAAGCCCGGCTCACGCATCAATGTCTTATCATATGCAAATATGCTTTTGAGGATTGGTAAGACGCTGGCCCCGGACAGGGCCTGTTCATTCTTTAGGGCAAGCGAGACCGTTTAACCCGGAATCGGGCAAAAAAAGATAGAACTTTTTTTAAAGCAAACCCTCCTTGGACTAAGTGGGTGGCGAGTTTTAACCGGCTATTCCTATTACCCTGAATTCCAGGCCGGCCGCCTGAAAGCGATGATCTGCATCGGGACCTTACACCTCGGGCATTTGAATACCGGTCTGTTTAGCAGCGGACCAGGTTCGATCAGGACCCGCAAGACCACCTGGACCAACGCCAACAGTTTTTTGGTGTTGCCATGTAAAAAGCCATAGTCTCTGCATTTTATCCTTCAATCCCATCTTTGCTGCTGTTCGAACGGCTTTCGCCATTTGATCACCAAAAAGCACCAATACCAATACTTCCGGATTAGCCTCTTGAGCCTTCCTTAATGCAGTTTGAAAATCCTTGGACGTAAAGGGAGTCAATACGCCTGGATGCATTTTTTTGTCTTCGGTACTTGTAAGTTCTCGCAACGAGGATTCGGTCGACCAACCCCAAGTGTAGTCTGCGGTGATGTGAAAATATTTTTTGCCATCGTAATTCTGGTTTAGATATTTTGAAATAGCTTTTGCACTCATCCAGGCATTGTAGCACGCCCTAAAGGTGCGTTGACGTCCCTCTTTTCCAGTTGTGGCATTTGAGTAAGTCAATGTTCCAAAAAATGGCACCTTTAGTTCTTGTGCGACTTTTGAAACGGCAAATGCTACAGCGCTGGATGACCCGCCAATTATCATTTTTACACCGTCGATATCGATGGCCCGGCGTGCATTTTGTTGTGCAACACCAGGATTTGATTTCGTGTTATACCATTTTATCTTAACCTTTTTTCCCAATATGCCGCCCGCCGCACTAATTTCAGATAGAGCTAATGACGAGGCCTTCCATTGATCTTTTCCCTGCTTGGAATAAGGACCGGTTTCTGGATCATTTAATGCAATGGTTACCGTTTCCTGGCTTGCATATACCCAGCTATGCGGGACTAGGAGCAGAATCGTACTAATCAGCAAGGCAATTTTAATCCCTTTTCGTCTCATAGAGGTTCTCCTTCAACGGTAAAATGTGGGTATTTCGCTTTTAGATATGAATCTTGATACTCCTTTATTTACGCGCTAAAATGGGTGGTACCATACAACGCCATTGACTCTTCATGTGTGTGGCGGCTGAAAAACATGTTTGGGATCCGCACATCCTTGGTGAGTGCTTTGCGCAAGAAGCGTCCAATCGATCCGGAGTTTGCCGACTATTTCGCTCAACCGCTGCGCCAATGTTCATAGATATTTGGCCTTGCCCCTGAAGTGATAAATGTTTGCAGCCATCTCTGACGAAGCCTGGTTTGCATCCACGATATCCTCAGCAACAGATGATCGAACCAATGGTTTTCTGCGCACATCGGATAGGGCGGTAGCAAGCTTCACTTCTTTTCAACTATTTCTTTCATCGGATCGACGACAATTGACTTGTGGGAAAAGCATCCGTTTATGATGAAATAACTCTAATTTTTCATCATAAACGTAGTTTTGATTAACCCTTTTCATCAAATGAGCGATAGATAGACATTGGGTCTTGAATATGAATCGATCGAGAAAGGTGGGAACGTGTTAAACTGTTAACAACAAGTCAAGTGGCGAAGATTTGTAAAGTTGACCGGACGACGGTGGGGTATTGGATTCGTACGGCTAAGATTAATGCCAAGCGCAAGGGGAAAATTATCTGGTCGCGGTCAACGATCTGCGTTTATTTTTAGAATCGCAGGGTCAACTGATCCCAAAAGAGCTTTTCCAGGGGAATAGCCAGGAATCAATCTTCCCCGACATGCAGCCGTGTTGCAGGTCGGTTCAAACCGAGGCAACGGGGAATCACTGCATCGAATGTCCTGTCTATAAGCGAGGCGTTGAGCCCTGTTTTACCTATCGAGCCGGCAGTACGACCTGTTCTCCGGATAAATGTCGGGATTGTGCGTTTTACCGAAATGTTATTTACCCGTGGATCAAGTTCATTCATCAGTTAGAAATGCCGGCGGCTGTTTATAAAGATCTATTTTTATGGGGTGCAAATTCCCACTTTGAATCTCTTTGTGAATTAACAAAAGGTCAGGCTATCGGTTACGGAAGTGAATGTCTTGTGCATCCGGATTCCATGGAGATGGTGATTTCATTTGCCAAGGGAAGATCCTTAGGCCACCAACAAATTCCAAAACACTACGAGTCGACCTTTAAAACCAAGGAGAATGGGCTGAGAAACGTCTCCATCACCATTGTCCCTTCAATCGAGCCCCTGGGAACATTTTTGGTGATTGCCGATCCTCTGAGAACCTAAAATCGACATAGGTTGAGGTGTAGAACCGCTTAAGGAAATAGGTTCCCGGATGACAAATTTCAACTGTGTCAACCCTTATCCCATTATCAAGTTAATACTAAGAAACAAGGTAGTCTTCGATGTATCGATCTCTTTATGATATCATTCAACCGCTAGCACGTGCACGGGTGACCGGGCGGTTAACCATCTACCACGGGGTCGATGAGTTAGCCAAAATGCAATTGCAAGATGGGAAGATCGGTAGTCTTACGGTGGGAAAATACGAAGGCGCTGCGGCCGCTGAGGCTTTGGCCAAATGGGTCTGTATGGCGCACCAATTTGAGCCCGCGCAATTGAAACCGGATCTGCCCCTCCACACCATCGATTCGAATCAGTTGCTGCAACACTTAAAAAAAATCAAGGGGATGTTGCCTACTTTTCGCAGAGTCCTGGGGGGCAACAGCGCTATTTTCAAATTTATTGCCATCGGGGATGGAGAGATAGCATTTAATCCGGTAGAACTAAGGACCTCCTTTTTAATGGATGGGCAAAACCCCATTCAGACGGTCATTGAAAAAAGTGGGTTCTCTGAACTGGATGTCCTGATCACGATCTGTCGCTTTTATAAAAAAGGGCTGGTACAAAAAATTCAGGACCATCAAACTTTGCCTTCCGAAGAGCGGCAGGTATTGATTGGCTTTCTCAGGGAAACGCTTTCCGATATTACCGGGCCGGTGGCCCGAGAATTGATCAGTGACGCACTGGCACAGATGAGCAATCCGCAAGAACTTCTGTCAAAGGACGAGATCTTGCTATTGCTGAGGATGGTCACCGTCAATTTAAACGCCACTGAACGCGCAAACTTTTTGGCCCGTTTTCAACGGGGTGAGGCAATGTGATGGGGTGGATTTTCGATCCTCATCTTCGAAAAAAGGACAGCAGAACACCTTTACGAGGCATTCTATCGAGTGATGGTGGGCTTGTCTCTTCAGTGTTGTTTTCACTACTGTTTGCGCTTGGCATGTGGACCTGCTCAACAAAGCCCGCCATAAGCATGGAAAATAGCACCTTAAAAACCCCGAAGCGTGAACAGCCGCTGATATCGACGAGATCACTCACCTTTCGATGACCATTTAACAATGAGAGAACGCGCCATTCGTCGGCCTTCAACCGGATCACCGATTCGCCATAGATTTTTTCGGAAAGCACATAGACGTTTTGATCGGATATCTTTTTTTTCTTGAAGCCCGACATCTCGTCGATGCGTCGGGCCGCTTCTATTAAGAGTTGGATCGGGCTAAATGAAAAATGTTGCGTTGCTCCGAAGTTAAGGGGCGTTGCTTTAAATTCGAAATCGCCATTCTCCCATAAGTTTAAATCACAGATCAAATCCAGGGCCTGTTGCCGTAATGCGGATCTTAATGTCGCTTTATCGATGGCATCGCTATCGATCAGGATTTTGCCCAAACTCTGTGACTCAATGCGCGAACGGCTGACCGCTACGTTGAGGGTTTTGACATTAATGTGACCGTTTTTCTTCAGAATATATCCCAGCCTACGGTCATCCTGCCAACCTGTGGCACAAACGATAGTGCCTTCATGAAAACATATATGGGCCTGCTTGCTGCCTTTGCTGATATACAGGGTGCCATTTTTACCCTGCTCGGCAAGCAGCTGTATGATGGAATGAAGCGGAAAAGCATTAAAATTTCCCTTAAAGGACATAGGCGCTGATAACCTCGAGCCAACTGCTATTGATACTTGATATTTGTATGGGCCTCGTCAAGCCAATCCTGTAGTATTTTGGGCTGTGGAAGATATTTCTTTATCTTTCCATTTTCCGCGAGCGCGGCTTTGTTTTGCTTGACGGCATCAAGAATCCTCAAATCTTCGCCATTACCAATCACACCAAGGCTTCTGATCACCAGACGCAGATTTTGAATGATGTAAAGCAGATGATCGTCACTATGTTTCGATTGGTAGAGATTCGAATTGGGGCTACTATAGTCTTTTAGCGCACTGCGAATCACTGAACGTGCCGTCGGTCCGCCGATCAATGCCAGAAAGATATAGCACTCCCGTTCGATTCCAAGCATATCATCGGGCTCAAACTGATGATGTCTCGTTTTTCCCAAAGTCAGAGACTCAAACAAGTGGTCATGGATGGTACGGATCTTACTGAAAAAATGATCCTGTTCTTTATCGATCCGCCATGACGCATAGCGGACGACGTTTTCGTCCAGGCGGCTTTTATCCGTAATGATATCTTCGGGTGTGATTTCAAAATCAGCCAAAGATTTATCGTAATGTCTAAGGATCAAATTTGACAACATCAGGGCTTTGCTATCGGAAAAGTTAACCGCATCGGGATCTTCGCAGAAGTCTTCGAGTAAAATCTTAAAAGCCCTTTTGGGCTGATTCATTTTAGCTGTTAAACTCTGCAAAGCGTTCAAAAAGGCGATGCGATCTTCAGGTTGCACGACATCCTTTAGATGATGCCATAAAAATTCAAAAATCTTGCGCTCGTATTGGATAAAAACCGGAATGCTATGCTCGAAACTGTGCTTTTTAAATTCACCCTGCTGATTGAAACACTGCTTTAAGGTGCCAATGAGTTCTCGGGCTTTCTCCGAGTCGATCCTGAAATCCTCTGCCAATGTGGTTAACTCCTGCTGGTTGAAATCAATCGGTTTACTGGCCATGGCCTGCATTTTCTTGCGGGTAACCGAACGTAGCTTGAAAAAAGAGATCATTTTGTGAAGGTGTTTGTTCACCAGAAACAAAAGGCTCTTTTTGCTCTCAGTTTTGACGACCGTGTCACGGGATTCCACTTGAAGATCATCAAAGACATGGTCCTTGACAGTTTGTAGGCGGGATTGGATGTTATCCAGCACCTCTTCTTTCAACTCTTCATGTGACGCATCAGACTCGATTGAATCGAGCAGATCGGAAGACAAATGCAGGCGTTCACCTACCTGTCGGGAGGTGATCCGATGGAAATCGTTACCGTAAACACTGGTAAGCACCTTGGCGATTTTCTGCGGTGAGTCTTTGGTGGTGTCGACGACCCATTGGGCCAACTGCGCCTTTCGCTCCGAGATGATTTCATCGTCCCGTGCCACCATGAGCCATTTGACGTTGTTCATCTCTAAAGGGGGGCGTTTGAGCTTGGTGCGCAATTGTTTGAGATTGAAAAAGGTGTTGTAAATTCCGTTATATTCATAGCCTGGATTGGTAGCAATTTTCTTGCGCGCCCAGTTGTCAACCTTTTTAATCAGCGCCGTGGTCTTGACCTGTCCCAGGTGATTGATTCCTGAAACCAGGGTCAGATTGGCGTCCGGACGACCACGGTTGTCATAAATAATCGGCAGGACCAACTTTCGGTCATCCACCGGAATAGTGACAGGCTTATTTTGAGCGACACACTGCTTGAAGCGCGATAGAACGAGTAGACAGGTACGCAAATCTTTGATGGCTCCCAGCGTGTTGCGATTTAGCCGTAGATAGAGGTTATTGACACCGTGATCTGAAAAGCCGCTAAAAGCATTGAGCAGCTGATCGGGAAGATGTTGGACCTGTGCGCCTTGTCGTTTCAGCACGCCATGCACACTTGCAGTGGTAATGTGGTGGTTGCCGAAAAAGATTTCATAGTCTAATTTTTCGAGAGTGCCCGGTTCGGAAGGAAAACCCCGGAAACGGATTAATACACCACCATCATGGCTCGGTATCTGGGTCAAGCGCTTTAAAGCGGTGACGAGTTGCCGAAAGCAAGTTTGCTCTACACCAGGCCGTGCTATCAATTCGACATTTTTAAAATAGGTCGCCAACAGATGAGCGCAATCGATAAGCAATATCCGGTGAATATCTTGTTTTTTCTGTTCGTTGATGAGGCTTTCCGCCAAACCATTGGTCCCGGAAGGGGCTCGGTGATCCTCCCGCCCGGCAATTCCGCCAAGCTGTTGGAACAATTGCTGGGCAGCGTCATCCAACTCTATATTGGTGTCGTTCATCTGTATTTATTCGCTATTGAGACATTTGTTTGTGTATAAAATAATTGGTGGCGGCGGCTGTTTTATCGCTCAGCGCAGGTGTGAGATCACCTTCAAATGGCTGTGACGAGACAATCGGTATTTTAAAAATGATCGGTACTATTAATAGGTACCTTTAGCCCATCTCCGTCAGTTTAAAAATTTTATCGTTTGATGACAAGCGCTTATAGACCAAAAAATAAGTTAGTGTCTGTCCAGAAGGGGATGGATGGAGGCTATAGAATGGCCCGACAGGACCCATGGAGTGTTCCCATCTAATAGGGTTCTAGGCCCCGCAGGGGAAGTGCGGGTGCTGCCCGGTTGCTTCCCGGACAGCACCTTCAGGCAAATTGAATTCCATCACACCTGACTATAATTGGGCCCCTCGCCCCCTTCGGGGCAGGTCCAGGTGATATTGGCGTAGGGGTCTTTTATGTCGCAGGTCTTGCAGTGGAAGCAGTTGGAGGGGTTGAGCTTGAGCTGGCGATCGAGGGTCTTGGGGTCCTGGACGATCTCGTAGACCTTGCCGGGACAAAAGCGCGTGCAGGGACTGCGGTAGGTATCCCAACAGCGGGTGACGCACAGCTGGGTATCGTGGACCACTAGGTGGGAAGGCTGGTCTTCGCGGTGCATCACCTTGCCCAGATAGACGCCGGTGAGTTTGTCCACCACCAGCTCGCCGTCGTATACTTCTTTGGCGACAGGTTCAAAGGGAAAGTCGATCTGCTGGTGGTGACAGAGGGTATCCTTGTCCGCCGTAAGGGGCAGGCGTTCGCGCAAGCCCTTGCCGTCCGTTAGATACTGGGCACCCAGGTGGAGGAACTTGATGGGCGCCTTCTTGGCCAGGGCGGCGGCCGTGTTACGCCCGACCTCCAGTTCGTTTTGAATCCAGCTGTTCTTCAACAGATCGGCGTACAGCCCCAGGGATTCCGCATCGCAGCTGTCTTTGGAGAGGGCGTCGAGGATGGCGTCCGCCGCCAGGATACCCGACTTCATGGC
This sequence comes from Desulfobacteraceae bacterium, assembly GCA_050291585.1. GTDB lineage: Bacteria > Desulfobacterota > Desulfobacteria > Desulfobacterales > Desulfosarcinaceae > JASJCL01. The sequence continues at coordinate 4,345 of JBNKKA010000058.1, read as the reverse complement.
CAGATGAACGCCCTTGAGGGCCGGGGTGTTGTGGATGCCGGCACTGCCGCCCACGAAGAGGGCCCCGTCCACGGCCAGCTTGGGCATGGTGTAGAGCCCGCCGGTGGTGACGGTGCGGGCGCCCTGTTCGATCACCCTGCCACCCGCGATCAGGTTGGCGACAAAGGGGTGCTGTTTAAATTTGATGAAGGCATCGAAGGGATCTACATTGGGGTCCTCGTAGCACAGGCCGGTGAGGTAGCCGATGGCCACCTTGTTCTTCTGCATCTCGTAGAGGAAGCCGCCGCCGGGGATATCCAGGGGCAGGGGGTAGCCCATGAAGTGCATGTCGTTGGCCGCCTGACGGGAGAAGTTATTCTCCTCGGGCAGCTGGATCACCTCTTTGACGCCGGTTTCATAGACGGCGGGCAGCTTGCCGGCGTTGAGTTTGAGCTTCTTGGCCACCGTTTCGGTGAGGCTGCCCCGGGCGCCTTCGGCAAAGACGGTGACCTTGGCGAGGATGTCGATGCCCGCCTCGAAGTTGGCCTTGGGCTGGCCGTCGTGGCCAAGGCCCTTGTCCCCCGTGCGCACGCCCGTCACCTGTCTGCCGGCGGCGTCGTAAAGCACTTCCGTGCCGGCAAAACCGGGGAAGATATTGACGCCGAGTTCTTCGGCCCGCTCTCCCAACCAGCGGGTGAAACGCGCCAGGCTGATGACGTGGGCACCTTCGTTGCGCATGGGTTTGGGGGTCACCGGCAGCCGGAGGGCCTTATCCGCTGTGAGGAAGTAAAATCCGTCGGCGTGCACCGTGGCTTCGATGGGGCAACCTTGGGCCGCATAGTCGGGGATCAACTCGGCCAGGGCGATGGGATTTAGGATGGCGCCGCTGATCTCGTGGGCGCCGATCTCGGCCCCTTTTTCGATAAGAGCCACTTCCAATTCTATCTGGGCGACCTGGGCGGCCTGGGCCAGTTGGATGGCGGCGGCCAGTCCGGCTGGCCCGCCACCGACGATCAAAACGTCAAATTCGATGCTTTCGCGTTCAGTGGTCATCTGCCTTCCTCGTGTATAATCGTTGGTATTTCAGGTAGGTTGGTGCATCGCCATTAGCACAGTGGCAGGATATTGTAAACGCATGCCATCGGCCTTGAAAGGTGGGGACTGAAGCTGGAACAGGGGGTGGTTAGGCGCCAGTCACCGCCTTCTTGACCCGCGAGATTCCCGGAATGAGGGTCTGGGTGCTGCGCACCCCGGGGATTTTGCGGATCTTCTCGCTGATGAACTGGCCGATCACCTCTGCATCGGATGTCAGCAGGTCGCGGGTCAGCTCGAGCTTGACGAGCATGTCCACGGCCCCATGGACCGAGTGGACCTCCACCACCTCGGGCAGGGCGAATAGTTTCTCCAACAGGCGGTCTTCGTGGCGTGCCTCCACATTCATCAGGATAAAGGTGACGATGCCGCGCCGCATCTCCGGGTATTCCGATGTCTTTTTACCGGCCATTTTGGTTCGAAACGCCTCCATGCTCTTGGGGATCAGTTTATCGATGCCGAGCCCGTAGCGCCGCCTCCGGCCCAGCTCCCACTGGTGATAGGCCATGTAGGCGTAAAGGTCGGCCTCGGTGCGTTCGGGAAAGGATACCAGCAGGTTGCCGTTGTCGATGAGGGTCACAAAGGGTTTGTAGATCGTATTGTACCAGTCCCGGGCGGCATCGGTCATGGTCGCCGGTTCACCGCTCTCACGCCTCAGATAGCGCTGGTGGTCTCGGATCTGACGGATGAGGTAGGGGTAGTGGCCCAGCTCCGTCAGGACGATCTTTTCATTCAAGCCGGTGGCCTCGGTAAAAGCCGCCCGCTCGCAGTAGAGCACATTCTCGATAGTGTCCGCCGAGGGCATGAACTCGATCACACGCCCCTCGATCCGATCCAGTCCCAGCTCCCGGGCCGCGGCGATGCGGTGGTGGCCGTCCAGCACGTAGAACTCGTCCTTGATCTGATAGAGCATGACGGGCGGCAAGCGCTTGCCGCTCTGCATGGCCTTGCGGATGTGCTCCAGGCGATCCGAGGGCAGGTGGGATTTGGGCCGGAACTGGCGGTCGAAATCCTTGTAGCGCCCCACGCTGCCGGTGATCTCCGCCAGAGGCACCGGACGAGTGCCCCTGTCTTTGGTGTCGAAGGCGGCCTCGCTTTGCTGGCTAGCGTCGAAGCACTTGGCCTGGTCCGCCTCACGGCAGGTGCGCCGGTAAGTGCTATAGCGCTCAATCAGTTTTTCGATTATCGATCTCAAAGCAGACATGTCCATAGACGTTGATGACTTTCGTGGTGTCCACCAGGGTGGTGCGTGCCTCGACCGTGGGGAAGTGGTCGTGAATGTGGCCGTGGATGAAGTAACGCGGCCGCAGCTGCTCGATGAGGCGGTTGTAGCTTTTGAAACCCCGGTGGCAAAGATCCTCCCGGTCGCCCACCCCCCGCGGCGGGGCGTGAGCAAAGATGATGTCCACTGGTTTGCGGAACCAAAGGCGCGGCCAGAGCTTGCGGATCATCCCGCGCATCTGCCCCTCGGAGTATTGGCTAGGCCCACCGTTGTACCAGCGCGACCCCTCCAGGCCGAGGACACGGATCCCTTGGAAATCAACGATGCGCCCGTGCAGATCCATGGCCCCCTGGGGTGGCTTGGCGTCATAACGGATGTCGTGGTTGCCGCGCACATAGTAGACCGGCCCGCCGGTGGCCGATACCAAGAAAGAGACGTACTCCGGCGGCAGGTCCCCGCAGGAGAGCACCAGGTCTACATCTCCGAAGCGCTCCTCGTCGAACGCCTCATAAAGGCAGGCCTCGACGGTATCGGCGACGCAAAGAATTTTCAATTCAGCTCACATTCCAGTTCCGGGGGACTTGTATTTTGACCGCCTTTCGCCTTAGGATACTCGAAGTTTCCTAAAAAACTCAGATAGTGACGTCCAAATCGATATAGCACTATTTACATCTCAACCACCATAGGAAACGCGCCCCATGTTTGTCATTAAAAAGCTGATTACCCCGTTTCTGCTGCCTCCGGGCATCTTCATCGCCCTCCTCCTGATCATCGCCGCCAGACGCCTGGGGCGAAAGCGCGGTATGCCGGCTTTGGCGATCCTTAGTCTAGGCCTGCTCCTGTGGCTCAGCGCGACCGCACCGGTGGCCGTTTCCCTTACCAGGGGCCTGGAAGCCCGCTACCCCCTGCCCGCCCAGATCCAGGGGGACGTCATCATTCTTCTGGGGGGCGGCTACTATGACCAGGCCGCGGACCTCACCGGCATCGGTTTTCCTACCGGCGACATGGCCGGGCGCCTTATCACCGCCGCCCGCCTCCAGTGCCAGCTGGGCCTGCCCATCATCCTCTCCTCGGGCCAGGTCTCGCGTCACACACAGGCAGGTGCCCGCATCGACCAGCGCATGCTCATGGACCTGGGCGTACCCGCCACCCACCTGCATGCCGAAACCCTCAGCCGTGACACCGCCGAAAACGCCCTTTACAGCAAAAAGATCTGCGAGCGGGAAGGTTATACCCGCCCCATCCTAGTCACCTCGGCCGTTCACCTGCCCAGGGCCGTAGGATTGTTCAAGGCCGCCGGCCTCGATGTGCTGCCCGTACCCGCCTACCGCCGTACCTGGGACGACCATGAATTCACCTGGCGCAGCTGGCTGCCCTCGGCTTCGGCCCTGAGAACAACCAGCGACGCCCTGCATGAGTACTTGGGTATCCTCTACTACCGCTTACGGCCCATCCCCAGATAGATCCCCGCCAGGGCAAGCCCCACCCCCAACCAGTTGAGGGTCGAGGTGGGTCGCCCGAAGATCAGCACATCCCAGACAAAGGCCAAGGTGGGCTGCAATAACAAAAGGAGGCCGGCGACGGAGGGCGCGATACGGGGCAAGGCGTTGGTAATCAGAATCCAGCCTAGGCCCTGGCTGCAGATGCCCAATCCCAAGAGGGCCAAGCCGCTCTTCAAATCGGGGATGCCAAAAGAACCGCCGCTGAGCCAGATCTCCATACCCAACAGGAAAGTGGCCCCAAAAGAGACCAGCATGAGCACCCGGAAAACGCTCTGCCCCCTTTGGTCGGCCTGCACCCGACGCAGCAACAGCAGAAAGGCGCTGTAGAAGGCCGCCGCCCCAAACCCGGCCGCCAGGCCCAGACCTTGATCGGCTGCCGGCGGCCCTGCGCCCACGATGAGCCACAACCCGCAAAGGGCCATGGGCAACGCCGCCACCACCACCCAGCGGAAAGGCTCGGCAAAAAAGAGGATGCCGGCAGCTGTCAGAATAAAAACCTGAAAATTCAGATAAGCAACCCATTGAATCCAAAACAGCAGCAACAGCATGC
>JBNKKA010000057.1:0-23950 GCA_050291585.1 Desulfobacteraceae bacterium | reverse complement strand
ATCTGTCTCTCCGCTTCGCTCAGGAAGGCTTCCTTAGCGGCATCGCGGTAGAATTTCCCACCGTTGCGCTCCATCTGTTCCGCCATTTCGAACACATCGTCGGCGTTAAAATCGTAACTCATTCACCGCTTCCTTTCTCGTGAGATCGGTTTCCGCTCTTGTGAGATCGGTTTCCGCTATCGCTACAGGGACCAAGTTCAAATTTATTCGTTCAGTTTACATTCTTTATCCCATTCCGGGCAAGCCTCTTCCATGGGCGTGGCATACTGCAGCATGCATTCGCCGCACTCCATCTCCACGTTGGGGACATCGCCGTAGCGCGCTTTGATCTCCTCTTCGGTCAGATGATTCACTGCGCTGCAACCGCATTTGGGGCAGGAGGTATTGATCTGGTAGCGCTTTTTGGACATGGTCGCATCTCCTTCGTAATGGTGACGGTTTACCGTCGGGTTCAGGGCACTGGGTTTCTGCTATAAGCGTTGATGGGGGTTCGGGGCCGGGCCCAACACCGCCTCTATGGTGGCCTCATCCAACAAGCCACTCTCCCGAGCCACAACCCTCACGGAGCGGCCGCTGTCATAGGCGTCTTTGGCGAGCTTGGCTGCGCCATCATAACCCAGATGGGGAACAAAACCGGTGACCAGGGCCAGGGAGTTTTCAATATACCCCCTGGTGGTCGCCAGGTCCACTTCGAGCCCGGCAAGACAATTGTTTTTCAGTTGCCTTGCGGCAAGGCTGAGCAGTTGGATCGACTGCAGCAGGTTGTGGGTTATCAGCGGCAGGGTGACATTAAGTTCAAAATTGCCCGCCTGTCCGGCCAGCATGACGGTGGTGTCATTGCCCATCACCTGGTAAGCGATCTGAATCACCGCCTCGGGGATTACGGGATTGACCTTGCCCGGCATGATGGAGGAGCCCGGCTGGAGGGCGGGCAGCTGCAACTCGCCGATGCCGCAACGCGGTCCGCTGGCAAGCCAGCGCAGATCGTTGGCGATCTTGACCATGCTTGCGGCGATGGTGCGCAGTGCGCCGCTGGTCTCCACGGCGGCGTCCCGGGCGGCCTGGGCCTCGAAGGGGTTGCGGGCCCTTATGAAGGGGATCTTGGTATCGGCCCGAAGGCCCGCAATGACCTTCTCGGCGAACTCCGGATGCGTGTTGATCCCGGTGCCCACGGCCGTCCCCCCCAGGGCCAGTTCGTACAGCCGTGACAACACTGCCTGGAGACGTTCGCCACCCGCTTCAGCCTGGCGCGCATACCCACCGAACACCTGACCCATGGTCATGGGCACGGCGTCCTGAAGATGGGTGCGGCCGATCTTGGGAAGATCACTGAAACGGTGACTGAGTTCGCCAAGGCTGCTCGCCAGGGTATCGAGAGCGGGCCGCAATTGCGCCTCGATCTCCAGAACTGCTGCCAGGTGGAGAGCGGTGGGGATCACGTCGTTGCTCGATTGCCCCAAGTTGACATGGTCGTTGGGGTGAACGGGAGAGCGTCCGCCGCGCCGCCCGGTGAGGACCTCGTTGGCCCGCGCGGCGATCACCTCGTTCATGTTCATATGGGTGGAGGTACCGGAACCGGTCTGGAAGAGGTCTACTACGAACTGGTCATCCAGGCCGCCGTTGAGAACCTCCTCAGCGGCGGTACCGATGGCGGCGCCGATATCGGCCGCCAACAGCCCGAGCTCAGTGTTGACTCTGGCAGCATGCAGTTTGACGCGCGCCAGCGCGTGGATGAATACCATGGGGGGCGCAAGGCCGCTGGACGGAAAGTTGTCCACCGCCCGCTGGGTCTGTGAGCCATAGTAGGCCGAAGCCGGCACCTGGACACTCCCCATGCTATCTTGCTCTTCCCTGAAGTTCATGGCGGTGGCGATACTCCTGGCGGCAGGTTGACGGTAGGAACGGCGCTTGGCCTTGGCCACGTAAAACAACACCTTTTACTCGTGTTCGTCCAGAAATGGTGATTCTCGCCCGAGTTCAAGGCGGGTGAGCGGTGCCGTTTCCGGATGAACACTATGCTAAGGGCTGAGCGCAAATTGTCAACCGGCGCCCGGCGCCGCTGGGCGGGTCCGTGGGTCATGGCGCAAACGGTCAGGAGGGAGCGGCAAAGGCCATCTTCTTGTCCGAGTTGTTGAAGTAAAGAAAATCGCCGTGGATGGTCTTCTCTTCGCCAAAAATATTGGTCAGGCGCACATGGCCGTCACTTTGGCTGACTTCATCAACATGGGCCAGAACCGGTTCTTCGACACCATTGCTCACCAAGACTACGTTGACATCACACATGCGGGCACCTCTCGAATCGTGGGTTGCATAAGGAGCGCGCCAACGGCGGCAGCGCTGGAATGGGCGTTTGAACCGCATCGCCCCTGTAGACCACAGCGTTAAGGGGCATGCAGAAAGGGGCGTTACAGGGGATATTATGAGACAAAGGGAGAGTCTGCGCAAGGCGCAAGGTTCAGTTTTCAGCGCGCATGGATCCGATTGCAGGGGACACGATATCAAGGCCGGGGCGATAAGCCCGTTGAGGTCACCGTGGCGTTTACAGACAACCACATAAGCCGACGGCCACACGACCGTTGTCGCACCCCCTGCTGATCTTGTATTTACAGTCGGGCCAATCAGGTCATTTCGATTGGGGACGATTGCGCTTCCAGCGCCGTAATCCGCGCATTGATACGCTCCAGGGTCTGGGCGCAGACCTGGGCCTCGCTCTTGAGGGCTTCCAGATTAGCGCTGGATACATCGGTCACGGTATCAGAGGATTGGGCTACACCGGTTGAGGGTAGCGCAAAACCTCGCCGACGTTGGAAGCCAGCGCGGCCCCGACCCAGACCACACCGACGGTCTTGATAGCCGCCGCGGCCTTGATAGCCACCGCGGCCTTGATAGAGACCGCGGCCCTGATAGCCACCGCGAATTCGACCGCCTCCGCGGCCCACGCCAGCCTGTGGAAATTTCTGGGCATCGCCACCACAGCGGCCTTGCCCCCATCCGGTCATAGCCCCCTGGCCCGAGGGACCAGTGGCATCAAATCCAGGCATAAGTGTTACCTCCTTTAAGGTGTCTGTTCATTTTCTGCGGGTGCGTCGATCTGCTCTTGAGAGGGTGGCTGCGGCTGCTGTGACGCGCCCTTCTGTGGTGCTTGGTTGCCGCGACTGCCGGTACCGCGTCGACAAGCGCCGCCTCCGCCACGGTTACCCTGGCGATTGCCGCCACCGCCGCGGCCACGTCCTCCCTGGCCGCGCCCTATAGGTCCTTGTCCGTCAGGACCGGTTCCGTCTCCTCTGGGCATGTGATCACCTCCTCTCATCTGATCGACTTTATTTTGGGCATTTGTCCAAAACTAAGCAGACGGGCTCAGCCTGTCAACCTATTTTTGGCGATACGCTCAAAATATATCATCTTAGACCCGCGGATAGGGATCCGCGACCGCTGTTACGATCCAATGGAAAAAGGAATAAACGGATGGGTGGGGATTTACGCCTGGGTGAGTTGCTGCTGAAATGCCTGCGGATCGTCACGCCACATCTGCATGGCGCCCTGGACCCCCATGCTCTCCACCACGCGCACGCCAACGTCACGGTAGCGGTACTGGGGCAGCCCCGCTTTAGCTGCAGCAGAGCGCTGTGCATCGCTATCATCCAGGGAAAGCTCCTGGCTGCGAATCAGGGCGGGCAACACCTGTTCAACCAATCCACCCACGAGGGCCTCCTCGACCGCCATCCAGTGTTTGGCGATCGCCTGCACCTCGGTCGTTTGGCTGATCTCATCCTGGTGAAGCTGGTGGAGCAGATGACGATCGGTATAGCGCCCCATGAGGTAGTGGAGCGTTTCCTCTACGGGTATTTGCAGGAGGGTGTAGACGTTGTCGCTGTGGTCTTGCCAGACCGTGTAGTTGCGCCGCGCGATCCGATAGCTGCCGTCGGGGAGACCTTCGACGTCCATCTCCACGGCCCCCAGATGGCTGGAATAGATGGAACCGGCCACTTTGAACTTCACGCTGCCACCGCTGCCGGTGAATTCACAAATAGCGTCATAGGCTTTGACCAGGCGGTGAACCACAAAGGCGCTGATCTCATCGCCCTGAGCGATGTCGGGATTGGCGGCTTGAGGAACGAAGACACCTTTATAAAAGGACGGCACCTGGGCCATCCGGCAGGTGTGGGCGATAGCCTTGCGGCAATAGTCCTGGTAAGCGCTGGCCAGACGGCTCCGGGTTTCGGGGATATATTGCAGTTCGAGCTTGAGATCTCTGAGATTCAGCGCTATCGGTCTATCAGCGCCAATACGGGCCTTGAGACGATCCAGCAGCCCGGGTTGGCGGGCGACCTCACGGTAAATGTGAGCCTGGATCTCTCCATCGGGATCTTCACCCAGGGCACGAAAGGGAAACAAAGGGGCCGTCAACGCTGCAGAAGTCGAGAGTTCGGCAAGGGGTGTGGGCGCGGGTGCCTGGGGAACGGCCAGGGCCGATACCGGCAGGGACAGGTTGACGACACCGGCCAGGGCCAGCTGGAGAAAACGACGCCGCTCGAACTGGGAAGGCTCAAGGGCGATGGTTGGGGCCTTTTTCATCTTGCACGTTCCGATCGAGGATGCGGGTTAAGATCGCCTAATGCGGCAATCATTGGATCTCAGCTGGTTTTAAGGTGTCACAAACCTTAGATCGGCGCTTCTGACGATCACTTTACCCCGAAAACCCGGAAATGCCCTGTTCACCAAGGGTAATTATAACGGCGAACCAGTCCCCTCTCCCATAGGTACCACTCCCACCCGCTTTAAAATGATGGCCTAACATTTCATCACAACAAGTCATCACACTGGATGGTCCATAGATCTTACCGGCAACCCGCGTATTCTCCAGCGGTGCCCAGCCTGCATATATTTAGCGAACCATGACGCGCAGGCGATGGGGACACATATGCGCAAAATATGGTAGATAAGCGCGCAAAAATTGCACCTTTCGCACCCCGAAATACGATCCGCGCACCTCAGCCCCCCCTTTTTGGGGCAACTTGAATGATGGCACAGCCGTTGCTATGTAAGCCTAACATAAGATCATCACATCTACTCGCAAGGCAACGAGACCTTGCCACTTCAGCCGCTCTCTTCTGCACGTATCTAAACTGTGAACAGCGCTGAGACTTGAAAATTTGAAAAAACGCCGACATCGCTATGAAGCTTGACTGATGGAGAGGTGCTACTGCCACCATCCACCGGCGACACGGCTAACAATGTTCATCTTCTTTTTACCGGATTTCCCCAAGCGGAGCCTATCCCGCGAAGAGTGCCCTCTATTTGCGGAACAGGCAGGCATGCCCACCTTCGCCCTGCCGGCGAACTCAAGGCAATCCATTTCGGGAGGAAGAAGATGCGCAGGGGTCAAAACCAACACCAAAAAAGAGAAAAAATGGGAGGAAGTAACATGCGTAATAAAATGAAACTCGTAAGTGTTATTTGTTTGGCTCTGGCTATTTGTTTGGTAGGTATTGCTCCGGCTATGGCTGGTGACAGCGTCACCGGTACCATCCAGCAGGGCGACAACGGACTGGTTCTCCAGGCCGCCGATGGCAACTACATTCTCGCAGGCCAGGATCTCTCCGACATGGTCGGCAAGAAAATCAAAGTGACCGGCACCATTGAAGAGGGTGACGCAGGTAAGACCCTCACCGTGATGTCCTTTGAGGAAGTACAGGAGTAGGCGGCCTTATCCTCATCCTGACGCTGCGGGCTTGACCCCACTCGCAGCGCCACCAGGGTGACAAGGCCAACTCAACGGCATGGTCCCGGGGTGAATATGGGTGAGGTGAGAATTTATCTCCTGGGACCATGCCGACCTTTACAAACCGGCAGAAACTGATAATTCATTTTCTGCCGGCCCACTGGTTTACAACCAGTTGGAATACCTTAAATTCACCCAGCCGCTATCTTCTGCACGTAGCCCATTTCCGACCTGCGCTGACACTTGAAAATAAAAAAACGCTGCCATCGCAAAGATCCCGGCAAATGGGAAGGTAGATCGACCCCCTACCATCGTACCCTAGCTGGCGATGCGGCGAACAATGTGGCTCTTCTTTCTCTGGATAACCCTACCCGGGGTCCATCCCGCGCAAAGCACCCCCTTTAGCGGAACAGACAGGCAAGTCCACCTTCGCCATAACGGTGAAGCCAAGGCAATCCTTTTTCTAGAGGAGGAAGATGCACAGGGGTCAAAACCAACTAAACATGAAAGAAAAAATGGGAGGAAGTAACATGCGTAAAAAAATGAAACTCGTAAGTGTTATTTGTTTGGCTCTGGCTGTTTGTTTGGTAGGTATCGCTCCGGCTATGGCTGCTGACAGTGTCACCGGTACCATCCAGCAGGGCGACAGCGGGCTGGTTCTCCAGGCCGCCGACGGCAACTACATTCTCGCTGGTCAGGATCTCACCGACATGGTCGGTAAAACAATCAAAGTGACCGGCACCATCGCCGAGGGTGACGCAGGCAAGACCCTCACCGTAATGTCCTTTGAGGAAGTCCAAGAGTAGGCGGCCCTTATAACCTGACGCTGCTGGCGTGACCCCACTGGCAGCATATGGCAATAAGGCCAAATCATCGGCATGGTCCCGAGGCGAGCTTTGTTTCTCGCCTGGGATCATGCCGATTTTTTTTGCGAAGCCTATTGGAGCGGATGCCAGCATCTTCCGCCAGCAAGCTGATGGCGTATGGATAGTACTCATTTGGCGTCAGGCGAACTCTTCAAAAGACTGCACCTGATAGGTGGACACCTCCAGATCCCCCCTTCGCCAGCGTTCTGCTGACAGGCCCGCTTTCATACACAGATGCGACAAAAAGTCCTCTGGACGAGGCAATTGCTGCCATACCTGGGGAAGAAAGGTAGCGCTGGCCCCCCGATAGCCGAGAATTACCCCGTCAACTTGAGGACGCAGACGCCGGATCAAGTCTTCTCCATCAGCATAATCCATAGGTCGTGGTTCCGTCAAAATACTGATCTCAACCTTGACATCCTCAAGTTCCACCGCCGTCAGGGGTGAAAAACGCGGATCATGGAAGCCTGCGTTGACGGCGTTCTGGCGGACGCTTTCAACCACAGACGCTATCCCGGTCAAATGGCCGATGCAACCACGCAATTGTCCCGCCATGGTCAGGGTCACGAAGGTCCCACGTATCGTCTGGAAGATGGGCGCTTCGAGGGCCTTTTCCACATCCGCCTGATCCACCGTATCCACGTCCAACCCCAAACGGGCCATCAGAGCCTGGCGAGCCAGACGAATGAGAATAGCGCCCTGTGCCGCTGAAAACCCCTTGATTGGCCCCGCTTTCCCGCTTTCCATATGATCCCCTCTAAGCTACGAATACCGACACGCATCTATTAGGCTATGCCCATATAGATGGGTAGTGTCCATCAAGAAATGGTAAATCTCGCCCGAGTTCAAGGCGGGTGAGAGGCGCCATTTCTGGTTGGACGCTAAAAAAGTTGTAATCTCTGCCGATAGGCCGCCACGATCTCTTCAGGATCCGCCGTGAGAATCACGTTGTCAAGGACCCACGCCGGCGCTCGCCCAAACCGCACCATGGTGGCCAGTTGAGCTTTCATCTCGGCCCAGTAGCCGGCATCCCCTTCGGTGTCGAAAAGAATCAGGGGTACCTGTTCCATGATGGAGAGTTTCATGTTGCACAGGGTGATGCCCAACTCCTCCAGGGACCCCAGGCCGCCCACGTTGAAGATGGGAAAAGAGGCGATCTCGAACCATTTCTGGCGGCTGTGGCGACAGGTGGACTGGAAGACTTGACAGAAATCCACATCGGTGGTCATGGACTGATCGGTGATGTCGAGAAAGTTGGCCCCCGAGAGAATGCCCCGTTCCCGGGCCAGGGTGTTAGCCCGCTCCATCACCCCGCTGCCCCCACCGGTGACGATGCCGATGTTGACGCCCCAGAAACCGATCAAGGCGTCCATCAGGGCTCCTAGGCGCCGAACCCCTTTGGTGCTCAGCTCGCGGTTGGAACCGTAAAAGGCGAAGAGCATCGACTTGTGGAAAGCGGCCATACGTTCGGGCAGTACAAAGTAGCCTTTGCCGTCGCGCATGGTGTGCGCCATAAGCTGGTTTGTGAGGCTGCAGACCCAGTAGACGCGCAGACCAAAGGTGTCGTACTCCTGGAGGCGATGGTGGTCCTGCTGGGAGAGAAAGGGTCCATGCTCCCAGGAGGGTTCATAGAAATAGAGGGTGTCGATTTTGCCGTCGCAGGCCAGGTTGATGATATCGCGGTGCTCCATGAGATTGGGGAAAAACTTGAGCGCCAAGCCCGCCTTGCCCGCGGGAATGGCCTGTTTGATGCGGGCGGTGGCATAATTGTGAGCACACTTGCTGCGCGGTGAGAACATTCGCCGAGCAGCCAGACAGTCGGCTGGATGGACCTCACAAGGTGCCTCAGGGCCGTTGGCGAAGATCTCGGCTTTTGACAACCCTCCGGTTTTATGGGGAAAGATGGCTGCCGGCTTTTCTAATATAGGGCAGGTGCGCGGTTCGTCGCATTTCAGTTTTGCCTCAAAGGCCCGCATCTGGTGATAGTCGAAAGGGCCGTTGGGCGTCCGGGGCGGGCGGCGGCGGTCGGCTCGCTTATAATGTGGCATGCCGTAGACCTTCGCTGCGATGAGGGGATTGACGATGGGCTGGCCGCTGCCATTGACGATCTCAAGGTAGATGCGGATGCCACGCGTCTTGATGGGATCGAGCACCGTGGCCGGCAGGTTGCGCCCCAAGGCGGAGCCGCTCTGGAGGACCACATAGTGGTCATTCAGATACATGGAACAGGTGGTGATGACACCCTCACCGGGATCGATGCGCACCGCCGGCACCGCCCTTTCGATCTGGTAGCGATTGAGCAGTTCGCGGCCGTCACCGCGCAAGAGAATCCGCCCGAAGGTGTTTTCATCGATCTCGTCGGAGAGGTCGTAAACCACCTTGTGGGGCGAGATGACAATCTGGCCGTCGCTGGAGATGGCCGTCGAGGCGGGCAGTTTCAACGCCGAGTCCTCGATGGCAGCGAGGACCTCCTCGGCCGAAAGGAGGGCCTCGGGATCGCAAAAGACCAGACGCCCCACGGGCAGCCCAACATCGAAAAAGGCCCTCAAGGGGGCCAGGCCAGGATATGCCGGAATCCCGGCGGTGGCCGTCAGGACGGCCGTGAGGAGATGCCCCTCCAACTGATCGGCGGAGACCGGGGGACAGGAGATCTGCACCCCCAGGCGGGCGATACGCGAACGTTCGCTGAAAAGAATGTGCTCGGGTTGGGTCTTGAGGCGGTCCATGAGATTGGCCGAAAGGCCGAAGCTGGCCTCGAAGACAACGCTTTCATCGTTGCTGAAGAGCACACGGGCAATGGCCCCGTCATCGGATTGAAGTAGGCCCCGGAAGGAGCGGTCATCACGTCTGGGCGTCATGGCGGGACTTCCTTTTCGGTTTCAGATCACTAATACTTTGGCGCCGCGTATGCGGCGCTGCTTGAGCTCATGCAGAGCGGCGTTGGCTTCCGTCAAGGGAAAGGTCTGCACTTCGGGGCGGATGGGAATCTCGGCGGCCAGTTCGAGGAACTCGGACACATCCGCCCGCGTGACGTTGGCCACCGATTTCACCTCTTTCTCCATCCAGAGATGGCGGGGGTAGTCCAGCGTCAACAGGCAATCCTGGTCAACCGCCTCCTTGCGGATAGCGTTGATCACCAGGCGCCCGCCGGGGGTCAGGTTGGCCAGGGCCCCTATGATGGGGGTCCAGGCCGGGGTCGTGTCGATAATGCAGTCCAACGGTTCAGGGGCCATCTCACGGGTATCTCCCGCCCAGAAGGCGCCCAGCTCGCGGGCGAAATCGCGTTCGGCGGCACTGCGGGCGAAGACGTAAACCGGGCTGGCGGGAAATCGGTGGCGCACCATCTTGAGTACCAAGTGGGCCGAGGCGCCGAAGCCGGTGAGGCCCAGGCGCTGGCCATTGGTAAGGCCCGTCAACCTCAAAGAACGATAGCCGATGGCGCCGGCACAGAGTAACGGCGCCGCTTCATTGTCGCTGAAAAGCGCCGGCAGGGGAAGGGCGAACCGCTCCCCAACAATCATGTACTCGGCGTAGCCCCCATGGGCGTCGCGTCCTGTGGCGGCAAAGTGTGGGCAGAGATTCTCGCGGCCGCTCTTGCACAAGGCACACCGGCCGCAGGCGCTGAAGATCCACGCCACGCCCACACGGTCCCCTTCGGTGAAACGGCTTGCCCCGGGGCCGCTACGGGCGACCTGCCCCACCACCTGGTGCCCCAAAACCACGGGCAGCTGTGGGGGCGGGGTGCGCCCTTCGATCTCGTCCAACTCGGTATGGCAGACGCCGCAGGCGGACACTTTGAGGAGCACCTCGCCGGTGCCGGGTTCAGGCATGGGTAGATCGATGAGGGTCAGGGGCCGGGCCCCGGGATCCATCCGGCAGAGTTGATTGAGCACCATGGCCCGCATGGCACGTCTCCCTTTAAGTACCAACAATAGGAATTGATTTTTTTCTGTGGAAGAAGTAAAAAAGCTGAATCAGTTTATCAGGATAAACACCACCTTACAAGGCTCTCCGCGCCAGGTCAAAATAGGGCAGCGGAGACCTCCCAATCACATCGATCGCCGACGCGACTGCAATCACATGAAACTCTCAGGACGCACCTGTAACCGGGGCGAACGCCTTCCAGGAGCACCACCATGAGGTATAGCGGCAGAACCTTCGGCATCTGCCTGGGAGCGTCAACCCTCTCTTTGGTTCAACTCGGCCCGGAGAATGGCGCCGACCACGGCCAGGCCATCTTGAAAAGCAGCAGTCTTCGCCATGGTGGCGATCCCAAAGCCACCCTCAAGCGCCTCCTGACCCCGTATCAGTTGAGGCCAGAGGACCGGGTCGCCGTCACCGGCCGGAAATTCCGACGCCTCTTGAGCCTCTCCAGCCTCTCGGAACCCGAGGCGGTGGAGTTGGCCTATGCCCATGTCTGCCAGGGGCAGACATGGGCCGCGCATACTTGCGCCACCCAGTATGCCGGTGGCGGGGCAACACCCGCATCCAGTGATAATCCTAAATGCTGTGGCATGCCTGCATGCCGAGCCATTCCTAAATGCCGGGCCATCGTCTCCCTCGGCGGTGAGACCCTCATGGTGTACGTCCTCGACGACCAGGGCCGGATTAAAGATATCCACACCGGAAACAAATGCGCCTCGGGTACCGGCGAGTTCTTTCTCCAGCAATTGCGCCGCATGGATGTCTCCCTGGAGGCGGCCGCCCGCTGGGCGGTGGACACCCCACCCTATGCCGTTTCCGGCCGCTGTTCGGTTTTCTGCAAATCGGACTGCACCCACGCCACCAATAGCGGCGTCCCCCGTGCCCGGGTGACTGCCGGCCTCTGCCAGATGATGGCCGCCAAGGTGCTTCAGCTGCTCAAGCGAGTCCCCGCGGGACCCATCATGCTGGTGGGCGGTAGCACGCGCAACCAGATGCTCATCCACAACCTCAAGGCGGCCACAGGCCCCCTTGTTGTGCCGCCCCAAGCCACCTGTTTCGAGGCCCTGGGTGTCGCCCTGTGGGCCAGCCGAAGCGCTCCACGCCCCTTCCCAGGAATGGCGGATGCGGCGCTTTTTCGTAAGGAGGCCGGCAGCTTTGCCATCCTGGAGCCCTTGGAGAGCTGCGCCCATCGGGTCTGCTTCAACACCCGTCCCCCCGATACCATCCGCCGGGGAGACCGCTGCTTGCTGGGGCTGGACGTGGGCTCCACCACCACCAAGGCGGTCCTCATCCGCAGCAGCGACAAGCAGCAGTTGGCCTCGGTCTACCTGCGCACCAACGGCGACCCAGTCAAGGCTGCGCGCCAATGCTATGGGGAGCTCCTCAACCAGATAAGGGCCCATGTCGATGCCGCCGAGATCGAAATCAGGGCCCTGGGCGTCTGTGGTTCCGGGCGTCAGATCGCGGGCCTGCACGCCAAGAGCGTGGCTGTCTTCAACGAAATCACAGCCCACGCCCGGGCGGCGGTCTTTTTCGACCCCGAGGTGGACACCCTCTTCGAGATCGGCGGCCAGGACGCCAAATACACCTTCATCTCCAACGGCGTGCCCTCGGACTACGCCATGAACGAGGCATGTTCCGCCGGGACGGGCAGTTTTCTGGAGGAATCCGCTTGGGAATCCCTGGGCATCCCCCTGACAGACATTGCCGAGATCGCTCTCAAGGCCACGGCGCCACCCAACTTCAGCGATCAGTGCGCGGCCTTCATCGCCTCGGACATTAAGAACGCCATCCACGAAAATATCAGCCAGGCGGACATCGTGGCCGGCCTGGTCTACGCCGTCTGCACCAACTACACCCAGCGGGTCAAAGGCAACCGCCCGGTGGGTGAAAAGATCTTCATGCAGGGCGGGGTGTGCTACAATCGTGCCGTACCCCTGGCCATGGCGGCCCTCACCGCAAAACCCATCATCGTGCCGCCGGAACCGGGCCTCATGGGAGCCTTCGGGGCCGCCCTGGAAGCAGGAGAGCGCCTGGCCCTCGGCAGCCTTGAGCCACAACGCTTCGATCTGGCCGCCCTAACCGCACGGAAGGTGAGCTACAAAGCGCCCTTCGTCTGCAAGGGGGGCACCTCGGATTGCGACCGGCGCTGCGAGATCGCCCGCATCCAGGTGGATGGCGAGACTTACCCTTTTGGCGGGGCCTGCAACCGCTGGTACAACCAGCGCCGCCGGCTGAAAGTAGACAGCGCGGCCCTCGATATGGTGCGCCGCCGCGAGACCCTTGTGTTCGATACCTTCGGGGCGCCCGCCAACGAACAGGCAGGCCGCACTATTGGCATAAACCGCAGCTTCCTGACCCACAGCTACTACCCCCTCTACAGCCAATTTTTCCATGCGCTGGGGTTCAAAGTGGTGCTGCCCGGCGCACCCAGCCAGGAGGGGATCGCCCGCCGCAACGCCGCCTTCTGCTACCCATGCGAGCTGGCGCATGGATATTTCGACACCCTCCTGGATCATGAGCCGGCACCCGACCTGCTTTTCTTGCCCCACTTCAAGGCCGTCCCCACTCTCACGGACCAGCCCCATAGTCAGGTCTGCCCCATCGTCCAGGGGGAGCCCTACTATCTCAAGGCCACCTTCCGGGAGAAACTGGCCCTGCTTAAGGCACAGGGGATGCGGGTCCTGACCCCCCTCCTGGAAATGACCAGCGGCATGGCGGCAGCCGAAGCGCCCCTTCGGGCCATGGCCAAATCATTGGGGATTTCCGAGAAACGGTCCCACGCCGCCTTCGCCTACGCCCTGGCGCGCCAGGCAGCTTGCGAGGCCGAGATGCGGCGACTGGGGCACAAGGTCCTGGCCGATCTTGCCGAAGACCCTGAGCAGATCGCCATAGTGATTTTGTCGCGCCCCTACAACGGCTGTGCTTCCGAAGCCCATATGGGGATCCCCCACAAATTCGCCTCCCGCGGCATCCGCGTCCTGCCCCTGGACTTTCTCGACCTGGCGCTCGAGGAAGCACCTCCCGCAGGGGCTAACCCTGCAGGGACGTCATCCGGGGAGGACCCGGGTCATATGTACTGGGGAATGGGTCAACGTCTGATGCGGGCGGCCGCCAGCATCCGCGACCACCCCCAGCTCTTCGCCACCTATGTGAGCAACTTCTCCTGCGGACCGGATTCCTTCCTCATGGGTTATGTCCGCGAGCAGATGGGACGTAAGCCCACCCTGACACTGGAGTTGGACAGCCACACGGCCGATGCCGGACTGGAGACCCGCATCGAAGCCTTTCTCGATATTATCGCCGGGTATCGTCGGACAGTGGCGGGCAGACCCAAGGGGCCGCCTGCCGCCGCTTTTCGACCAGCGCAGACCGCGACCGGCCACGGGGAGAGCAAACTTGCGGTAACCACCAGCACCGGGGAGATCCTGGCCCTTGAGAACCCCCGTGTATCTGTGCTCTTTCCCTCCATGGGCAAGATCGCCTCGGAAGCGTTGGCTGCCGCCTTCCGCAGCACCGGCGTCGATGCACGCGCCCTGCCGCCCGCCGACGAGGCTGTCCTCCAGCAGGGCCGTGGCAGCACATCCTGCAAAGAGTGCCTGCCCCTTATCCTCACCACCGGCAGCCTGCTCACCTACCTCGGCAACGGCCGCCACAGCGACGAGGTGGTGGTCTATTTCATGCCCACGGGAGACGGTCCTTGTCGTTTCGGCCAGTATCGGGTGTTTATGGAAGCGTTGATCCGCAAGCGCCAGCTGAGCGACGTGGCCCTCATGTCCCTCTCCTCGGAGAACGGCTACGACGGGCTGGCGACCCGTTTTCACCGGCGCCTGTGGTGGGCCATTGTGGTGTCCGACGCCATGGAGGATGTGCGCAGCATGCTGCTGGCCAATGCGCTGGATGTTGAGGCGGCTATGGCTGGCTTCGACGCCCAGTGGCAACATATCCTTGGTGCGCTGGCCAAGGGACAGTGGAAAAGTCTGATTTCAACTCTGGATACAGCGGCCACCGCACTGCGCGTTCTACCCCGCCGGCGGTCCGTGGCCGAGGTGCCCACCATCGCCCTGACGGGCGAGATCTTCGTGCGCCGCGACGGGCTATCGCGCCAGCACCTCACCGAACGCCTGGCCACCAAGGGCTTTGCCACCCGTTGCGCCCCCGTCAGCGAATGGGTCCACTACACCCACTATTTGCATCGCCAGGGGCTCACTGAAAAGGGTCAGGCCCCTGGCCAACGGGCGCGCATCGCCCTCAAACACCTGGTGATGCGTCATGACGAGAAGCGCCTACGCCGGCGCATTGCCGCGTCCGGGTTGATTCCCGCCAGAGGCGTGGACACAAAAGCGGCCCTCAAGGCGGGCCGCGCCCATCTCTCCCCCCACCTCAGTGGAGAGGCGATCCTCACCGTGGGCGGCAGCCTGCACGAGATCGTCACCGAGGTGTGCGGAACCATCGCCATCGGCCCCTTCGGCTGCATGCCCAACCGCATCTCCGAGGCCATCCTCTCTGAAGCAATGACCCGTGAGGGCAAACTCGCCGTCAGCGCCCACCCCTCCCCCGCCCTGGCTTGGCTGAAGCCTGAGGAGCCCCTGCCCTTCATGGCCATCGAGTCGGACGGGGCGGCCTTTCCCCAGGTGACCGAGGCGCGCCTGGAGGCCTTTTTGCTACGGGCTCGGCGGCTGCATGAACGATGCGCGTCAAGGCGTTGAGTCTGTGGTGCGTCCCCCATGCCAATTGTTTATACCGCGTTCAGCTCTATAGGTCAGGGTACGAACGCCGAGCGTAAAACACCTGAGCCTACCAGCTCGGCATAGCGCTTAAGCAATGGTGAGGATTTTAACGTCGAAATGTAAATTCTCCCCCGCCAGGGGATGGTTGAAATCCAAGGTGGTCTTGGTGTCGGTGAGGTCGATCACCTTACCTTGGAGGACCTGGCCCTCGGGGCCCTGGCCTTGAACCTGGGCGCCGATCTCCTGGGCCCCCTCGGGTAGCTGTTCGCGTTTGAGGGTTACAATAGCTTCTTTATGCACAGGCCCGTAACCGTCCTCTGGGGCCACGGAGACCTTCTTCTGGTCACCCTCCTCCAGGCCGATTAGAGCGGATTCCAACCCGGGGATGATCTGCCCCTTGCCCTGCTGAAAGGTGAGGGGTTCGGCGTCCACGTTGGAGTCGATTACGTCGCCGTTGTCCAGGGTGAGGGTATACTCGATGGATACGGTACTGTTGTCACTGATGGTCATTGATTAACCTTCCGATCGTTGGGGATGATTGGGCTTGAACCTTTGGTTTGGGTTAGGCTGTGGGCTAACGCTTCTGCCGCTCACGCAAAGTATACCTTACGACGACCTTGTCGCGGTCACCGGCGGCAATCTTGAGCGTTCCGGGCTGGAGGGCCAGACGGGTTGTCATGGCCCCTGAGCCTTTGAGGCTGTCCAAGGAGAGTTTGTCCGTGTAGAGAGTGTCGATCTCCTCGAGGGTACGGCTGCCGCCCACCACACGCACCCGATCGGGGACCAATTTGACCGTCTCGAGGAGCAGGTTCTCCGGCAGTTTACCGGACCAGTCGGCCTGGATGGGCAGCTCTTTTTCAACGGGAATGTCCAGAGTAACCTCCACCGTGGCGGGCGTCACGCTTTTAAGGGTGATCCCAGGGGGCAAATTGATATCGGTGCGGGTAATGGTATAGGAGTTGGGTCCTACCTGGGCCCTGCTGAGGTCAAGCTTGACCTTGACCTGATCTGGATTCAGAGAACGTACCAGGGCCCCGGAGCCGCTGAGACTCAGGTTGATGGTGTTGACCGAGGCTCCGAAAATCTCCATGCTCGAGTTGCGGTTCATGTATTCGATGGGGATCTCCAGGGAGGTGAAGGTCTCCAGTCCACGGGCGAAGCTGAACCAGAAGCCCAGCACGCAGATGACCGACACCATGGCCGCCATGCTGAGCTCCAGCTTGTCCTTCCACTTGCCCCCTCGGGGGCGCAGCCCCCTGGCGCCATGATTGGCGAGGACCTCCTCGAGTTGGAGGTTGTCCTGGATGGGCAAGAGTTCCCCCCCCTTGGCCACCACCACCTGACCTCGCTCCTCGGAGACCACCACCACCAGAGCGTCGGTCACCTCGGCCAGCCCAACGGCAGCGCGGTGTCGGGTGCCATAATAGGAGGGCAGATCATCGCGTTTGCTTAAGGGCAGGATGGTGCCCACCTGCTGCACCTGGCGGCCCTGGACCACCACGGCACCATCGTGGACGGGATTGCCGTCCCAGAAGATCGATAGGAGCATTTCCTTGGAGAGCTGTCCCCGCCAGGTGATGCCCCCTTGGCAGATGTCCGCCAGGTCATCTTTGGCGGGTAAAACGATCAGCGCCCCGATACGCCGACGGGCCAGTTCGTAAACGCTCTCGCTGATGATCTCCAGGGGCGGACGTTCGGTCTCATAAGGGAAGCCCCAGAGCAGGCCGCGCAGGTTCTTGGCCTGTAGCACACTGCGAATCTCGTTGCGGAAGACGATGATGATGATCAGAGCCGCACCGGCGATGATACCCTGCATGGCCCAGCTGGTGAGGATCAAACCCATGGCGACAGCCACCCGCTGGAAGATCCATAACAAAGCGATCCCCACGATCACGCGAATGACGTTGGTCCCCCGAAAGAGCACATAGAGGCGGAAAAGAATGTAACTATTCAGAAGGATGTCGACGATATCTTGCCATCGAATGGCAGCAACAAAGGTGGGTCCTAAATCCATCGAGCCTCGGAATATGGGGAAGAAAAGGTTGCCGACATGCGTTGGCAGGACGACGTTTAGTCGGTTACACTAAACCGCAACGTAGCGAAAAGCGTGCCTTTCTCGTCGGTAATCTCAACCCGCCAGGGACCTTTATCGGCCTCACGGAGTTGAATACTGCTGTAGGTCGACCAACTGGGGGGTTTGAGAAAAAGCTTCTTTTTGGTGCTCAACTCACCCCGATGGTACCAGTGGTGATAGATAAAGGTCTGGCGAGGCACCGGATCGAAACTCGAAAAGCACGAAACTTTCCCGGTCTCGATGGAAAAAACGGCAGCCTTGTTCACCGGCGACAGGTCCCGGACGCCCTCGCACATGCCCGCATCGACCAGGTTCAATCGCTTTTCCGCGGCGAGGCTGGCGCTCAAGGGCCCAAAAACACCCGCAAGCACTACCATGGCCACCATAGCCCACTTGGTGTGTGTATGGATTTGCATGTGGGCAGATTAACCCATCGGCTTATTTTTGCAACCCGATTATTGTGTTTTTTATGTGGAGTAGGGGATTGTCCGGGGTGCGGGGGAGTGGCCCGGACAGCCGATCGGCATTCAGACGGGGGAAAGGGAGAGGGGTTTAGAGGCTCTTGTTGCGCCTCAGCAGATCTGCAAGGGTGCGTTCCACGATCAACTCCTCTTTAATGCTGGCCGCCTGGATCTTTTTCATGACATTGCGATCCACCACCCAGCCAAACCCCAACTCATCGAAAAAAACGATCTCTTTCTTCTTCATTTAAGCCTCCAGCCTCCGCTGCAATGTTATCCGCTGGCTTTACGCGAGTCACTACGGGGGAACGACTCCGCGCCAGCGCTGCCCCCCTCCGTCTGGGATGTTGGATGGGGCTGGCAGTTGCCTGCCATGTTCCCCCTCTCTATCGCCACAAGCGCGGCTGTGCTTTAGGGCTTTTTAGCCACCGGCTGGAGGGCCGGGCGAGGTTTAGATAGTGTTTTCAGGCGCTTCATTGTCTTTGCCATCATGGCCTTGGGAGATAGGCCCGGTAGGCTGCGGTGTATCCGGCGTAAGGAGATGGGCAACTGCAGCGGTGGCAATCTCATCGATCTCGGCTTTGGTCTGACCATATTTCAGGTCGAGGAGATCGAGATACCAGTGCGATGACTGGGGCGAGCTTGCCTCGGTTGGGTAAAAGGCGATGGAGCGGTAGACGTTGCGGCCCAGCACTAGGATCACCAGATCCGCATCGGGACACAGGCGCCCCAGATGATGGGCGGCGTTCAGAGGATGGATGACAAAAGGGCGCTCTAAATAGAGCTGAATATCCAGCCTTCCGACGGCGCCCGTCTCCCCGCTGTCAGCCACCTGGAGTTTGCCCGCTACGGCTGTCTGAATCGCTTCCTTCAGGGTAACCATAGTCTTCACGTAATCTTCAGGTGGCTGCAGACCATAAGCTGTGCTTCGAAAACCTGGCACCAGGGAAGGCAGCACGGCGATGCGAACCAAAGAATCCCCAATGGCTTTTGGACGCTTGCCCCAGGAGGCGTAATCGTAGTCCCCCGCCCTGCGTGTAACGGCCGCTTCCGGGGAAAGCAGCCCCATGGCGTCCATGGCGGCCACCAGAGCAGGGCTCTTGTAGTACCAGCGAAAAATGGGCTCACTGCGGAATACTGACTGGAGGAGAGCGGCTTCAGGGGCGTTCAGACCCATTTCGGATAGTCGCTTGACCGGCAGAGCTGCGCCCCGGGCGACCAAATCAGTCTCGTAGCGCATGAGGGCGCTGAGCCGCAAGGTTTCGCCGCGGTCGAGCTTGCCCAACAGGAGCAGCCGCAGGGCGATCAGCTCCGCGCTGGGATATGGGCTGTGGAAGGCATAGCGACCTTTGAAAAGGTTAAGCCGCGGGTTGTAATCGTAAAGAACCTCGCTGAGGCCGATGAGGCCTGCGTCCATCACCATGAGGTCGCTTTTGGGGCGTTCGGGGTGGTCCATGGTGGTGGCGATCCAATCCAGATCGAGGGGCTGCCCAAGGCCCTCTCGCCGCCACTCCTCATGGTGGGCAAGTGTCCCGGCACGCCCAAGAACCACGCGCATCATGTAGGCCAGCACCTCACCGGCATAGCGGTTTTCCAGGCTCATCTCACCATCAAGGGGTTCACCGGGACTATTGTTCCACAAAGGCAGTGCGCAGCCCGCCACAAATGCTGTTGCCAGGAGTACCATTGCCCAGCCGCTTCGGTACCAGCGTCCATGCTTCTGTCTCCGGGGCGGTTTCATGGGGCCACCGGATGAACGCTTTCATCAAGCAGGATGACGCTCTCAGAGGTGCGCCCATTGCACTTGATGGTCAACGGCTTGTTAAGGCGCAGGTGGTTGAGCCAGCGCGTCCGGCCCACCACAGGGGCATGGTCCAGCTGATGCCAGCGGATCACGTCGGGCCCACGGTCAGAGTCGGTGACGGTGATGTAGGGAATGCCCCGGGAGGTCAATTGCTGCAGAAAATGGGAGCCCTGGGAAGCGTCTGCCTTGAGCTGCTCATTGCGCAGTTCCACCATGGCGCCCACAGCAGCGATGGCGGACCATTTGACCGGAATCCCGAGCCAGCGATCAAAGGTCCCCCAACGCCCGGGTCCCATCAGCAGGTAGGTGCGCCCCTCTTTGGCAAGAACGGCGTTGAGCGCAGCAATCTCCAGGGCCATGGCGACTGTCTCGGCGGCCTCAAAGCGGTCGGGTGAGACCTGGATGATATCCGTGATGGTGTCGAAGCGACCATGCCCCAGAGCGGACCTGGAGTAGCAGAAGGACCGCTCACGTTCGTCAGACGTAATCTCCACCGTCAGGGGGGTTTCGGCGGCGGACATAGGCCGCATCTGGAGCAGATAAAATTCGTGGGGCAGGGCGTCATCGGGGCTCAGGTTCATGGAGAACTCGAACTCCACCGGGCAGCCCATCCCCTGACGGCCCAGGGAGAGGAGTTCATCGAGGACGGGGGCCAGGGGATAGCGCTCATACTTGAGCACCGAGGCGAAGGTGAGGACCTTAGGACCTTGAAAATGGGCGCCGTCGCGCAGGCGCTCCTCGTCCGGCAGGTAAGTGCTGGATAAGGTGCGGATGGGAAACTCCCCCTCAGCACTGTGGACCTCGCGTGGTTCGATATTGCCCCCCCGATCGAAGTAAAGTTGATCTGGATTGCCCTCCATGCGCAGGGCGTAAAATTGATGCTGGGCATTCTCGAGGATATCCTCCAGTTTGGAGAACTGGGGCAGAAACTGGGGATAGCGCGGGCAGAAACGCAGGGCGCCTTTGCTCCCCAGAACCGATTCGCCAAACCCCAGGACGATGCGCGCCACGCCCTCTTCCGGCTGGAGGTGACCCACCGGATAGTAATTTTGTGATTGAGCGACACCCGAGATGGCCGGGTAGAAAAACCCCCCATACTGCTGGCCCACCATCTGCTGGATCATGACAGCCATGCTCTCTTTGCGCATCTGAAAGGCCGCGCTATTGGTGAACCGCCGGGGCGCACGGAAGTAAAGCGAGGCGTAAACCAGTTTGATGGCCGTACAGAGCTGGGCCAAACGCACCACCGGATCGGGGTGGTTGTTGGGCACCATGAAGGTCTTGTAAAGACCGGCGAAGGGGTGGAAGTGAGCGTCCTCCAGCAGGCTCGAAGAGCGAACCGAGAGGGGATAGGTCACCTGCTCGAGGAAGCAGCTCAGGGAATCGATC
Source organism: Desulfobacteraceae bacterium (assembly GCA_050291585.1). Classification (GTDB taxonomy): domain Bacteria; phylum Desulfobacterota; class Desulfobacteria; order Desulfobacterales; family Desulfosarcinaceae; genus JASJCL01. Next base: position 2,980 of record JBNKKA010000057.1, on the reverse strand, counting down.
AGCTCTTCCGAAAGATCGGCGGCCTCGAAACGTCGGGCGATTTGGGTGTCGCTGAGACTGCCGCCCAACAGGCTCTCCAGCTCATTGGCAGCCACAAACTCGTCAAAACCGGTAGTGGTGATGACCAGGGTGCGCGGCACCTGAATGCTCACCTGGGGATAGCGAGTCACCAGGCCCGGCGACTGGCGCAGCAGATTGGCCACGAAGGCTAGGCCGCGAGCCTTACCGCCCAATGAACCATGGCCGATCTTGACAAAATCGGAGAGCTCGGGGTCGTAGTTCTCAGAAGCAAAGAGGGCCACCACCCCCTTTTGGCGCCACTTGCGCAGGGAGCGGATGCTGGCAATGATGAATTGTCGCATGGCCCCGACATCTTTGAAATCGGAGACTTGTACCCGCCGCAACATAGACGCCAGAGTGATCTCGGAGCGAGCCATGATCCAATTGGAGAAGCGGTTGCGACTGGCGTGGTAGCATAGGGGTTCGTCGGGAATTTGGGGTAGGATGTGCTCAAGCGTTTTCAAATTAGCGGCGCGCCCCACCTCCCGGCCTGAGACGGTGCGGAAGACAAAATCGCCGAAGCCCAAAAAGTCCATGAAGTAGGTGTGCAGCTTGCTGAAAAGCTTGGGATCGTTCTTGTCGATGAATTCGGCGGGGATGCGTGCCGCTCGTTCTCTGTTCTGAGATTCAGTGCTGAGGAGCAGTAGGGGCAAGTCAGGAATATGGTGTTTGACCTGCCTCAGCAGCTCATACCCGGCAGCTTCTTCCATCTTTCCGGCACGGGGAAAACGCGTGTCGGAGATCACCCCAAAGAGGTAGTCGCGGTAAGTCTCGAAGAGCTCCCAGGCACTCTCATAGTCGGCTGCCACCAGGATCTTTGGGCGCGCGCGCATCTTGAGAAGGCGGTGCTCCTCATTGAGACTCTCCTCAATAATATTCTGGGTCTGGTGGACGACTTCGCGGTAGATGCGCGGTAGAAAATAGGAACGGTAAAGGGGTGAATCCTCCACCAGCAGCAGAATGCGGGTCATGGCCCGCTGGGTATCGGCCGGGGCGTTGAGACGGTCTTCGACGCTCTTGACGATGGCCAGGAGCAGATCGGCATCCCCCGACCAGATGAAGACCTCATCCACCCCGCCGGCAGATGCGGCATCCGCATCCACAGGCGTGGGCAGTCCTTTAATGCTATGGGCCAGGAGAATCACGGGCAGATCGGGCTGACCCTTCTTGAGGGCCCAACCCAGGGTATAGGCGTTCATATCGTCGGGGTTGGGCATGACCAGGACCAGATCATAAGGCTGGTGGTCAATAGCGGTCATGGCGTCCCGGGCAGAAGCCACCCGGGTCAGCCGCGGCGGCCGGCTCAAGTTGAGGCCACTGTACTCGTTGATAATTTTGGATGCGAGACTACCATCCTCTTCAAGAATATAGGCGTCGTAAGGACTGGCCACAAGGAGGATTTCCAGCACTTTGTGAGCCATGAGCTCGTGAAAGACCTTGAAGTGGGTGTCAAAATCCGAGGGCTGGAAGTGATCCGCTGAGGCCATGGTCTTCCTCTCGCATTCGTACGTAGCCATAGTTCCGCTGAAGTGCTTCAAAGTGAGATCAGAGCGGGCCAACCGCGTTTCCAAACTTGAGGCTTACGACCCAACCGGAATAGGCACTCGGTTACCCCAATTTTTGGGTGAATTACCCCATATTTACCCAATCCCCCACCTGGCACGGTTCAAATAGTATATCACAAATTTAGATATATTTTCAAACTCTTATAAGATATTTTCTTGTTTACTTAAAACTGGCCTTTATCTTGTAAAGCCTGGGTTAGTAGAATTCAAATGTTTATGGTTAGATTAGGCCCGCCGCCAGGACACCTGACGGATGGATGGCCTTAGAAATGGCAGGTGCTTCGTGCCCAGAATACACCGACAGATCCTCTTCTCCATTGCCTTGCTTGTGTTGATTCCGACAGTGTCGTGGGCACTCGAAGACCACTTCCATTTAAACGGCACCGATGACGTCGGCGCGCTCCAAAGAGAGATCCAGCGGCAGTTGAGCGAGAGCACGGTCTGCCTGCCGGCAAATCTTGAGGCGGCCGTCGGTCTGCATCAATTTTACGCCAGGCGCGATTTTAAGGCCGCCTGGTTGGACGATGCCGGCCTGAAACCCGCTGCCCTGGCCTTTTTGGCAGCGCTGCAGCACGCCGAGGAGGACGGTCTCAACCCTGAGGACTATCCCTTCTCGGCTATTGAAGGCCAGTTGGCCGAATTGCTCTTTCAAGCCACTGTCCCCAATGGTACCTCATCTAACCAAGCGGCCGCCCTAGATATTCGTCTCAGCCGCACTGCGTTGGCCTACGGCCGCCATCTGGCCCAGGGCCGTATCGCGCCGGCTAGTACCGGTAAAGAGTGGTTTGGATCACAGCCCAAGGGGGAGTGGCAACCCCGCCTGGACCGTATGTTGACCGCCACCACCGCCAAGGCCCTGACCGCCGCCGCCGCCCCCTCCCAGCCTGGGTATTGGGGTCTGCGCCGTGCCCTCAGCCGTTATCGCCGCCTGGCAGCCGCCGGGGGGTGGCCAACCATCCAGAGCGAAGAGACCCTTTTTAAAGGGAAGCAATCCGAGGCGGTGGCCCACCTGAGGATCCGCCTAGAGAAAAGCGGCGATATAACGCCGGAAGCCAACCGCGTAGCGGCTGCTACCCTGACCCTCTACAATTTCGACACCGCCGTGGAACTCGGCGTGGCCGCATTTCAGAGGCGCCATGGTTTGAAACCCGATGGCAAGGTGGGTCAGCAGACCCTGACGGCTCTCAACGTAAGCGTCCATGAGCGCCTGGCCACCCTGCGGGCCAACATGGAGCGCTGGCGCTGGGTGCCCGCCGATCTTGGGAACCGCTATCTGCGGGTCAACATACCCGCCTTCGAACTGGAAGCCGTGAACGCCGGTGAGGTGGTTAAAACCATGCGCGTGGTGGTGGGGC
>JBNKKA010000056.1:0-24183 GCA_050291585.1 Desulfobacteraceae bacterium | reverse complement strand
GTCACGCGTGAACTCTTGCTCACGCTGTACAAATGCTTCAATGCGGCGCGAGGCCTCCGCCAAGGCCTGAGCCAGGATTCCGACTTCGTCCTGGCGGAATTTTTCGGCCAGGTCGGCAGGCAGACTGTCTGGGCCCCATCGAGCGACCTGATCGGACAAATATGCCACTGGCGCAATGACTCGGTGTGAGGTCAACAACCCTATCCATACCCCTAATGCGACAACCAGGGCACAGCTGGCTGCCAGAACCGCGCCTATTTTAAGCTTGCGCGATTCCATAAACTCCAGACCGCTCACATCGTAGATTAGATACAGGGGGTCGATACGATTGGGAAAAGACTTTGCGGCAATGTGGTATTCAATCCCCTCGTAATACCTTTCATGGATACCTTCACCAAGGCCCTCGACCAACTCAAAAACAAAGGCAGGCATGGCAGTGGATCCCTGAAAAATAAGAATATTGGGCGAACTTGGAATCAGTGTATCTTTAGACTCGTTATAGCGTTTCCCAAGGCGATCCATCTCATGCGCCAGACTCGTATTCACCAGGTTATCGTCGATATAGTCCAGGGAAACATACACGACAAATCCGAAAACAAGCGACAGCACAACTCCGAATATACAATAGGCCAAAATGATGCGCTGCCGTATGTTATATCGGAATATCATCGGGTGCCACCAGTCGGTAACCCATACCGTGAACGGTTTCTAACAAAAGAATGTCAAACGGTTTGTCGACGGCCTTTCGAAGCGCGTAAATATGGCTGCGCAGTGCATCACTGCCCGGGGGCATATCTCCCCACAGTGCAAATTCGAGGTCCCGTCGTGAAACGACGTTCGGGGAAGCTTGCATCAACAGGGTCAGTATTTTAAAGCAGACCTTGTTTAGGATGATCTGCTTGCCGGACCGCGTTACCACCATCCGGCCCTTGTCCAGTACCAGATCCGCTACCTGCAGCTGATTCTTGTCTAGTATACCCGGCCGTCTTCTGGCCAGCGCTTCCAGGCGGGCTGCCAGTTCTTCCAGAGCAAAGGGTTTGACCAGGTAATCATCCGCTCCAGCGTTGAAACCAGCGAGTTTGTCTTCAAGCGTATCTCGGGCGGTCAACATAAGGACAGGTGTCGATTTGTCGCTTTCTTTTCGTAGCTTGCTACAAAAATCCAATCCATCCATTCCTGGCAACATCACATCCAGAATGATCACGTCAAACTCCAGGGTCAAGGCTAAATGCATCCCGCTGATGCCGTCCTGCGCAAAATCGACCCGATGCCCCAATTCCTCAAGATAATCGGCGATATTTTGGGCGATATCAAAATCGTCTTCAACAATCAGGACGCGATATGAATGCATATTATCCATCTGAGGATTCGACCGAATTTTCCAAAGGTTAAACCGTGTTACAACTTTACATCATGCTTGCGTGTCAGAATTTCGAAGATACTGATGACATTCGTCACCGCTGGTTTAAGTCAGCGATAATGAGGGCCCAACTGGAGATACACTATCAGAATATCCCACAATGTTTAATGAGTGCAACAGGCAACCGAGAGTGCCCCCGGCCGGTAGGTACGAAAGGGAAAATTTTGTCTGCGCCCAATTTACAATTTAGAATTGGTTAACACGAAAAAACAGCAGTGCAGTAATTACATACATCTTACCACTGTCTGAAATTTGAGGTCGATCTCGGGAACCCCAAGATATTGTTCTCGGTTTAGATTAAGCGAAAATGGTGATTACATACCAGTCTCTGTATACGGTGCACAATTCAGGCAGGTTTGGATAGATTGAGATAATCATATTACCGCAAGCCTTGGGTAGGGTTGGAGTATCTGTAACCCCCGTCACTGCAGGCGAACAAGTTATAGGGACTTAGAAAAGATGCTTCGTCACAAAGCTACTCTGAAACCACTGTAGCCTGCCTCACGAGTCATTGTAATATTGCGTGCGAAAAAGAGGAAAAATGGTGCCCAAATTTTCCGCTTAATGTTTATGTCACTTATATCTCGCCCAGCCTCGAATCGATCACAGCTTAGCCCATAGCCTGCGCCCCATCTCCCGGGCGAAGGCCAGCACCTCGGCCTCGTCGACCCTGGTGACGCCGCCCGCTTCCACAATGACGCGCCCCTGGGCGATGACGCTCTCCACATGGCGGGCATCCAGACCGTAGACGAAGTGGCCCAGGAAGTTGTCGGCCGTCACCTCGGTGGGGGTGTCGTAATCCAAGATCACCAAGTTGTTGGCAGCGTCGCCCCGGCCGCCGAAGGCGCTGATGTAGCGGTGGACGTTGCGGAAGCGCTGGTAGATGGTGTCAAAGCCGATCCCCTCGGTGGCCTGGCCCACGAGGAAAGCGGCCTTGGCGCTGCGCAGCATGTCCGCGTGCATGCCGTCGGTGCCCAGCATGGTCCTCTCCGCCAGCTCGGCGTAGCCCGTCACCCCCACGTTGTTGTTCTGGTTGCTCTCCACGTTCTGCACCACCCAGAGGCCTGAATCCTTCAGCAGCTGTCTCTCATGTTCCGACAGGTGGATGCAGTGGCCCAGGATCGACTTGGGCAACTCCAGGACGCCGGCGTCGGCGAAGCGCTCCAGCACCCGTTTGCCGTACTTGGCCAGGGCATCGCTCTGGTCGGCACCATCTTCGGCCACATGCACGTGCAGCCCCGTGGCGTGTTTGCGGGCCAGGTCGACGGCCTTGGTCAGGAGACTGTCCCCCACGGTGAAGGAGGCGTGCAGCCCCACATGCCCCTGGCCACCGGCGCTGAGATAGGCGTCGGTCTCGGCCAGCCCCGCATTGCGGGGGCCCTCGCCGTCCCGGTCGGAGATCTCGTAGCAGAGCAGGTGGCCAATGCCCACGCGCTCGAAGGCCCTGGCGATGGTGGCCAGACATCCCTCGATGGCGAAGGGGGAGGCGTGGTGGTCGATGACGAAGCTGACCCCGTTTTTGGCGCAGTGGATGGCCGCGGCCAGGGCGCTGGCTTCGATCATCTCAAGATCCAGGCGCTTGTCGATGTGCCACCAGACATATTCCAGTACTTCCGTAAAATTGGTGGGTGATTTGGCGGGCGCCGGCATGCCCCGCGCCAGGGTGGAGTAGATGTGATGGTGGCCGCAGGCGAAGGCTTTCGTCACCAATTTTCCGGCGCAGTCGAGGACCCGGTCTTGGGCCCCCCGTTGGTCCGTCGCCGGGATCTCCTCCAGGAAGCCGAGGCCGCCCTCCGGTCCCTCTTCTAGGGCCAGGTGGGTCGGCCTGATCTCCAGGCTCTGCCAGTCCAAAAACCTGGCATTTTTCAAAAATAGTGTCATTGGCCCGACTCCTTCTTTGCTTTCTTCGCCACCGGTTCCAGGGGCAATTTATAGCGCGGCCGGCCGTCATAGCGGCAATAGGCGTTGGCGATGGCCGGCGCCGTGGGGATGGTGCCGATCTCGCCGACCCCTTTGGCGCCGAAGGGGCCCATGCTGTCGGGGCACTCGATGCCCATCACCCGTATCTCGGGCACATCCTTGACCCGGGGCAGTTTGAGGGCGGCCATCTTCTCGGAGGTGAGACGCCCATCTTCGAGGGGGAAGTGCTCCCGGATGGCGTATCCCAGCCCCATGACCACGCCACCCTCCACCTGGCCCTCGAAGAGCACGGGGTTGATGATCTTGCCGGCGTCGTGGGCGGCGTAGATGGTCTCGATACGGCCGTCTGCATCCAGGACGACCATATGCACGGCGTAGCCGTATGAGAAGTGGCTGACCACCTCACCCGGTGCGTCGGAGGTTGTGGTCCAGTCCACCAGGAAGCGCTCGACGTACTCGCGCCCCACCAGGTCGGCCAGACTGCCGCCCTTCAGATCGGCTTTCAACTTCTCGGCCGCCGCGATCACGGAGTTGCCCAGGAGAACGGTCCCCCGGCTGGCGGTGGTCATGCCGCCCACCGCCTCGGCGCCGGTGTGGCAGTGGATCTCGATGGCCACCTTCTCGTCCAGGCCGAGCACTTCGCAAAGCACCTGGCGCGCCACGGTATGCATCCCCTGCCCCATCTCGGTCCAGCCGTGGTAGAGCTCGATGCGATCGGCGGCGGCCACCTTGAGACGGGTATCGCTGAGCTCCTCAACCCCGTTGCCGATACCGCAATTCTTGATGGCGCAGGCCAGACCCGCACACTTGGCCGCGGCGGCGGCTTCATCATAAGCCGGTTTGACGGCCTTGAGGCACTGGCGCAGGCCGACGCCCTCGCCCAGGATATGGCCGGTGGTGGTCGTGCGGCCGCCATCCAGGGCGTTGTCGTAGCGGAACTGCCAGGGGTCGAAGCCCCCCTGACAACAGAGCTCGTCTACCATACGCTCCATGGCGAAGTTGGACTGGTTGACCCCGAAGCCCCGGAAGGCGCCCGCCGGCGGGTTGTTGGTGTAATAGGCACTGGCCACCACGTCCACGCTGGGGATGTGGTAACCCCCGGCGGCGTGGGTGCCCGTGCGCGCCACCACCTCGCCGCCCACCGAGGCGTAGGCGCCTGTGTCGCCGATGATGCGGGCATGTAAAGCGGTCAGCATCCCCTTGGCGTCGCAGGCCAGCTTGTAGCTCAGCTTCATGCGGTGGCGTTTGGGGTGCATGCGCATGGACTCGGGACGAGTGAGATGGACCTTCACCGGCCGTTCCAAGGCCGCGCTGTACAGGGCGGCGTGGTGCTGGACGGTGAGGTCTTCCTTACCGCCGAAGCCGCCCCCGGCGGCCACCTGGACCACGTCGACCTTCTCTTCGACCAGACCCAGCAGTGAAGCGATCTGACTGCGGTCGGCGAAGATGCCCTGGTTCTGGGAGTAGACCCTTAGCCCGCCCGCCTCACCGGGCATGGCGATGCTGGTCTCGGTCTCCAGAAAGGCGTGCTCCACGAAGGGGGTTTCGAAATCTCCCGCGACCACATGAGCGGCGGCGGCGAACACCTTTTCAACCGCCTCGCCACGGCAGATGACGGTCTCCTTGAGACGGTTACCGCCGGCGTGGATCTGGATGGGGCTCTGGGCCGCGACAGTCATATCGGTGAGGGGTTCCAGAACCTCGTAGTCCACCTGGATGGCCGCCACGGCCTGGCGGGCCAGGTCCTCACTTTCCGCCACCACCCCGCAGATTACGTCCCCGATGCAGCGGGTCTCCTCCCCCAGGGCCACGAAGATGGGCCAGTCCTTGACCTTGATCCCCTGGAAGCGTTCCCCCGGCACGTCTGCGGCGGTGAAGACCCGGATCACCCCGGGCATTTTCTCTGCGGCCGACACGTCGATGGCCAGCACCCGTGCCCGGGGGTGCTCGCTGAACTTGAGAGCACCGAAAAGCATCCCCTCAACCTGCATGTCGTCGATGAAGGCGCTGGTACCGATGGCCTTCTCGTAGGCATCCACCTTGGGGGAGGATACCCCGATGCCGGTGTGCCGTTCCCACTCGATCTCACGGCCCTCCCGCAGGGCTTCGGCGGCCAGGAGAATGCCGTCAATGATCTTGACGTAGCCCGTGCAGCGGCAGAGGTGGGCCTGGAGGGCCTTGGCGACCTCCGCCCGGCTGGGGTTGGGATTGTTCGCCAGCAGGATCTTGGCCCGGGTGAGAATCCCCGGCGTGCAGAACCCACACTGGACGGCGCCCTGGGCCACAAAGGCGCGCCCCAGGGTGCGGCGCACCACCTCGGGAAAACCCTCCATGGTGACCACCGCCTTGCCAGTCACAGCCTCCATGGGGGTGCTGCAGGCCAGGGTCGCCCGGCCGTCCACCTCCACCAGACAGGCCCCGCAGGTCGCCTGTCCCGAGCAGCCGTCCTTGACCGTCAGGATCTTTTTGTCGTCGCGCAGATAGTTCAAGAGGGAACGTTGTGGATCGCCCTCATATGCTGCGAGCTGGCCGTTCAGCGAGAATTGAATCATACGCCCACTCCATTTTAAGATGCGGGTTGCATCTCCAAGAAGCAGTTTACTTCTTTAAAAAGCAGATTACTTCGTGCGCACTAGACCTGTCTCCAAGAGGTCTGCCAGCGAATCTGCGGGGTGACGCAGCTTGCTGAGGAGGATCATGGCGGCGATGATATAGGGCTTATAGCTGGCCTGCTTGTAAAGGGGTACGCGATAGCGGTCGAAAACCCTCGCATCCACTTCTCCCTCGCTACAACTGACCCCGCTGATATCGGCGGGCAGACAGTGCAGGTAGAGGCCCTTGCCCTCATAGGTGGTGTCCATGAGTGCTTCGCTGCAGGTCCAGTCCTTGTGGCCGGCGTTCTGGACGAGAAGTTCTTTCTCCAGGGTGGCGATACCCTCGAAATCTTCATTGCCATATCGATCGGTACGCTGCTCCATGGCCGCGAAGGGGGCCCAGCTCTTGGGATAGACGATGTCGGCGTCGGCGAAAGCCTCGGCCATATCGTGGGTTCGGGTATAGCGCCCACCGCTGGCGGCCGCATGGCTCTCGGCCACCGCTTCAACCTCGGGCATCACCTCGTAGCCCTCGGGATGGGCCAGAACCACGTCCATGCCAAAGCGCGTCATCAAGCCGATGACGCCCTGGGGCACCGAGAGGGGTTTGCCGTAAGAGGGGCTGTAGGCCCAGGTCATGGCGATCTTCTTGCCGGCCAGTTTCTCCACCCCGCCAAAGTGGTTGATCAGGTGGAGCATGTCGGCCATGCTCTGGGTAGGGTGGTCGATATCGCACTGCAGGTTCACCAGGGTGGGGCGCTGTTCCAGGACCCCCTCGGCGTAGCCTTCCCCAACGGCCTTGGACACCTGCCGCATATAGGCGTTGCCCTTGCCGATATACATGTCGTCCCGGATGCCGATGATGTCGGCCATGAAGGAGACCATGTTGGCCGTCTCGCGCACGGTCTCCCCATGGGCCACCTGGGATTTGCCCTCGTCGAAATCCTGGACCGTCAGCCCCAGGAGGTTGCAGGCGCTGGCGAAGCTGAAGCGCGTGCGGGTGCTCTGGTCGCGGAAGATGGAGATCCCCAGACCGCTGTCGAAGATCCGGCAGGAGATGTTCCTCTGCCTCAGGCCGCGCAGGATGTCGGCCACCAGAAAAGTGGCCATCACCTCATCTTCGCTTTTCTCCCAGGTGAGCAGAAAATCCTCCTGGTACATCTGCTCGTAGTCCAGGGTGGCCAGGCTCTTGATGATCTCTCTGATTTTAACGACGTCCATTTGGGAGCAGTCCTTTCATAGCATCTGTCGGCCGCAGGCCGTATTATTTTTTATGGATGGGCACTCCATTAAGGTACCACATGGGTGCCTTTGCCGGCCACCACCGCGTCTTTAATAAATTCCGGTGCGGTGATGATCACTCGGCGTCCCCCGTTTTTTAAAAACCGGATGGCGGCCTGGATCTTGGGCAGCATACTGCCGGGAGCGAAGTGCCCCGCGGCGATGTATGCCTCGGCCTCCGCCACGCTCATCTTCGCGATCCCCACCGCGCCGGGCGTGCCAAAGTCGAGGGCCACCTGCTCGACCGCCGTGGAGATGATTAGGAGCCCGGCCCCCAGTTGACGTGCCAGCAGGCTGGAGGCCAGATCCTTGTCGATCACCGCTTCGACCCCCTCCAGACCTTTCTCACCCCGCACCACCGGAATACCGCCACCCCCCGCGGCGACCACATGATAGCCGCTCCCGAGCAGATTTTGGATGGCCGCCTTCTCCACCACCGCCAGGGGCCGGGGCGAAGGCACCACCCGCCGGTAGCCGCGCCCGGCATCCTCCACCAGGTGCCAGCTCGGGTAGTCGCGGCGGATCTCCGCCACCTGGGCCCGGGTATAGAACTCGCCCACGGGCTTGGACGGTTGCGCGAAGCCCGGATCCTCCTTGTCCACCACCACCTGGGTCACCACCGTGAGGCACTGGCCCGCCACCCCCCGCTCGGCCAGCTCGTTGTTGAGGGCCTGCTGGATCTGGTAGCCGATGGAGCCCTGGGTGTCGGCCACCACGTTCACCAGGGGGACCAGGTGCAGGCCGGTCTCCCGCCGGGCCACCTCGGAGCGCAGCATGATGAAACCCACCTGGGGCCCATTGCCATGGGAGATGACCACCTGGTAGCCAAGTTCGATAAGGTCGGCCACGTGCTGGATGGTCTCTCGGATGGCCCGATGCTGGTCCTCAACGCTCATGAGCGCCTTGCTCTTGATGAGGCTATTGCCGCCGATGGCAATGAAGGCCAGCTGCTTCTGCATGCGTCAGCCCTTCTTATGGGCCAAGTAGGTCAGGGGCAAGGCTGCGTAAAAAGCGGCGCAGCGCACCAGGTCGGCCTTCCAGGTCTTCTCGTTGGGGGCGTGGGCCTCGGCCTCTTTGCCGGGCCCGAAGCCGATGCAGGGAATGCCGAAGAGGCCCGTGATGGAGACCCCGTTGGTGGAGAAGGTCCACTTGTCCACCCGAGGTTCGGCATCGAACAGGTAGTTGTAGGTATCCGCCGCCGCCCGTGTCACGGGGTGATCCTCCGGGAGCACCCAGGAGGGAAAGTAGCAGTCGGTGGGGTAGACCAGGTCGGTGTAGGAGGGCCGCGCGTAAGTGTAGATGGAGACCTCCGCCTTGGCGGCTTTGACCGCCGGCAGCGCACGGATCTGCGCCAGGGCCAGCTCCTTGTCTTCTCCCGCGGTGAGGCGCCGGTCCACGGAGATGGTGCAGCCGTCGGCCACGGCGCAACGCGAGGGGGAGGTGTAGAAGATCTCCGACACGGTCAGGGAGCCTTTGCCCAGGAAAGGGTCCGTCTTCAGACGCCCATGGAGGTCTTCCAGTTCACCCAGAATGCGGCCCATCTTGAAGATGGCGTTATCGCCGCGCTCGGGGGCCGAGCCGTGGGCGCTGACGCCCTTCACGTCGACCTTTATCTCCATTCGTCCGCGCTGGCCGCGGTAAATGCCGCCGTCGGTGGGCTCGGTGGAGACCACGAACTCGGGGCGCAGACCCAGTTCCTTGACGATATACTGCCAGCAGAGGCCGTCGCAATCCTCCTCCTGGACGCTGCCCACCACCACCAGGGTGTAATCACCCGCCAATCCCAGATCTTTAATTATCTTGCCCGCGTAGACCATGGACGCCATGCCGCCCTCCTGGTCGCTGGCCCCGCGCCCGCCGATCTCCGTCTCGTTCTCGTAGCCATCGAAAGGGTCGAAGGTCCAGTTGTCGCGGTTGCCCACGCCCACGGTGTCGATGTGGGCGTCCAGGGCGATGAGGGTCTTCCCCTGCCCCAGGTACCCCAGGATATTGCCCATGGTATCGATCTCCACCCGGTCGAAGCCCACCTGTTGCATCTCTTTTTTTATGCGCAGGACCACCGCCTTCTCCTGGCAGCTCTCGCTGGGCAGGCGGATCATATCGCGCAGAAAGGCCGTCATCTCGGGTTTGTAGGCCTCTGCCAGTTCGTTGATCTTGTTCGGGTCTATCTGTGTCATCGCTTCAACTTCCTCATTGTCATTCAATTAGCATAGGCCCACGACCGCTGAGGTGTCACGCGTCACGAACCTCTTTTAAATAGTTATAGACGGTATACCGGGAGGCGCCCAGGACGCGAGCCAGGTAATTGACCGATCCCTTGACCATGAACACCCCCGCCTTTTCGAGCCTGCGGACAATCTCTAGCTTCTCGGCCCTGTCCAGCATGGCAGGGAGTTTTCCCTGGCTGTGGACCGTGGCGTCGATGATGGACGCCATAGAGCGTTCCGGCTTCTGGGAAAAATTTACCAGGGAATCTTTGTTTGGCCCCCCGTTGTCACCGGGCAAAAAGGTAAAATCGGTAAAGGCCTGGGAAAAAAACATGAAGTCACTGATGTTGAAATTGATGGCCAGGCAACCCTCCAGGCGGCCGTCATCATCGCGCACAAAGATCGAGGCGCAGCGCAGGACCTTGCCGTCCTCGGTGGTGATCTTGTAGGCGATCTTGTCCGGCACCCGGTCGCCGAACTCGTCGAGCATGCGCATCATTGTGCTGGTGACGGGCGCGCCCACCGAGCGGTTGGTAACGTTGCCCTCGATATATACCACGGACTGGGTGATATCGCTGAAATCGTGGATCACCACCTCGCAGCGCTCCCCGAACACCCCCACGATGCCCCTGGCCATCTGCTGCAATAGTTTTAGTCGATTTGGGCCCATACCCCCCTGTATTCGACAATTTTTTGTGGGTCAACCAATAATTTGTTTGAAACGACTGCAGTTCTGTGACGATACACAATGATGAGGGGGTTGAGGGAGGGTGGCCCAGAATTCCATGGGGGCCGGTGCAGGAAGAGGTTGCGCCTATCCTTAGCCTGCCGGAACAACCTCCAGAGCCGCGTCGATGTGTTCGGCGAAGCGGTCGGTGACAATGGTACGTTCCCCCAGGCCTTTGTTTTCCAGGACAACCTCCAGGCCGCGGTCCTCGCAGGCCCGCTTCCAAGAGTCCTCCTCACCGGCGAGGTCCTCTTCAAAATGAACACCGCACACCAGCATGAAGGGCACCAGGCGCACCCGTTTGAAGCCATCCTTGACGATGGTGTCGATGAGGGCTTCGCGATCCGGGTAGCCGTCTTCAATCATACCGCCATAGGCACGCCGGCCATAACGATTCCGCAGCCGCTGATAAAAGGCCGGATAGGCCGTCCAGATGCAGTGATCGGTGCCGTGCCCCACCAGTACGACGGCCTCGGACGCGCTCCGGGAAAAGAGGGGCGCCAAGCCCCTGCAAAGCGCCTGATGGTCCGCCTGGCTGCAGAGCAAGGCGTGTCCGACGCTCACCCGGCAGCCGAGCCCCTGGACATCATCGACCAGACGGTAGAACTCGTGGCCGCAGATCATGGTAAAGGATTGGACGACCACCCATGGGTGGCCGGCTTTCGCCAGCGAAGCCACTACTTCCGCGGGGAGCCTTGTGGCAATGCGACGCTGGTCGAGGTGATGACGCACCGTCCGGGAAGTAAAGGCCCAATGAATCTCATGCTGACTGAAACGGGCCTTCAAGCGGGCATTCACTTGTTCATAGACCGACCGCGATCTGCTGGTTGTGCCGAAGGCGGCGATGACGATGGGGGGCGTCATGAAGCAAACTCTCCTTTCTCGGATAGGCTAGTGTTCACATGATCCAATTTCCAAAGGGTTTGATAGAGGACACAGGCCTGCGCCGGCCGGCTAACGGCGTTGTAATGCAGCCGGCTGGGACAGTCGCCGGGGCAGATGGACTCAAGGGCACAGGCCCGGCAGTCGGCCGTTGGTGGCTGGCAGCGTTCGAGGGCCGTCAGGCCATTGAACTGCGGCGCCCACACCGTGCCTGCGGCAAATTGAGGATCCCCTAAAGTCTGGCCGCAGGGGAAGAGGCGCCCCTCGGGATCAACGGCCAGACTCTCGCCGGCGGCGGCGTGACAAAAAATCTTGTTGGTCTCCGGGCGTGTTCGGCCAAGGAGATCCCGTTCGCGCAGCTGGAGGGGGACTCGTCGGCGGGCATTGATCGCATCCAGGGCGACCACCATGCGCTGCAGGCCGCTTATCAAGGTGGCCGCGTCGGCCGGGGCTGCCCCGCCGGGTCGGTTTGCACACCCCTTGTCCACCAGCAGGTCCAGGCCGATACCCCTCGCCGAGGCGAATCCCGCCAGCAGCATGACCAGCCGGTCCAGGCTAGCGGCACTGGCCCGGGTAACCACGGTGGTCACCCGGAAGGGGATCTCGGCAGCCTCCAGCAGGTGCATCCCCCGAAGGGTTTCGGCGGCCTTGCCACGCTGGTGCTGGTGGACCTGGGGGGGGCCGTCCAGGCTGATGCCCACCTGAATCTCGTAGGATTTTATAACATCAACCACCTCGGCGGTCAGACAGGTGGCGTTGGTCTGGAGGCCGATCTGTCCACAGCGGCCGGTTTCACTGGCCCGGCGGGCGGCGAGGCGGATCAGGTCCGGCACCAGGGTCGGTTCCCCGCCGCTAAGCTGAAGGTGAAAGGGGCCCCCGCCTTCGACCGCCAGTTCAACGGCGGCTTGCAGGACCGCCGGCGACATGTCCAGCGGCGGGGACGCTTCGCCGTTGTAACAATAGCTGCAATTCAGGTTGCAGCGTGTGGTCAGGGCCAGAATGAGATAGCGAATGGACATAATTCCATGAACCGTTTCTTAGAAATCTTGGCTGCCGACGGTTTGAGCGTTGGCGCGCAATTAACGCTGCTGTCTTTGCCCGATAGGGTGCTTCGCAATGCGGGTTCGGCCGCACCCACGCCTCAGTTGCGGCTGATCTGAATCGTGTCCGTTTGCCTGTGTCCCTGGACGATGGCCAGCCCAATGAAATTTTTACGCATCCAACGCCGCAAAGAGCGGATCAGGGCGGGATCGTGGAAGTGAAGGACTTCACCCATACAGGTCAGGTCCTGCTGCACACGCCAGTAAATGTGCATGTATGTCTCTCCATGGCGGCGGTCAGCCGCCGAAAGTGCGCTGCAAGTTACCACGGCGCAAAATAAGATTGATGATTAGGGCTGAAGCGGGAAGGTCGATCTCTCCCTTGGCTTCCGCCATTGCCGTGTGGGCCGCCGTCTGGGGGACAAGCTTGAGGGTGATGCCCACTTCGGCCAAGCGCCGGTCCACCCGTTGCCAGGTGCGCCCATGGAACATGAGGCTGTGGATAAGAAGTCGTTTCATTTCGCCTTCAGGCCCGCGGTGATCGAAGGTCGCTTTTTCGCCGCATCTCCGACCACCGCCGAGGGAGTAGAACGGGGTTAAAAGGTATAGGTGTAATCGGCATAGAAGGCCCGGCCGGGCATGGGATACTCGGGTTTTTCGAAGTAGTCCGCATTGAAAATGTTCTCGACGTTCAGGCCAATTTTATGGTGCTTTTTAAAACGCACCCCGGCGCTAAGATCGCAGATGGTGAAATCGTCGTACTCGATCTCCGGGTACCCCGCGGCGTACCAGTCCTTGTCCTTGCGCTTACCGATATAACGGACATTGAACTTGCCGAAGAACTGCTGATCGTCATAGGTCAGGCCCGTATTGAATTTGGTCCGGGCGACGTTGTGGATATCGCGCCACTGGACATCTACCCCCCCCCCTTCCTCTTCGACCGCCACCTCCTCTTCGGCCTTAAGGAAATAGGTGCCGTTGAAGTAGAAGGCGAGACTGCGCCCCCAGTCGAGGAGGGTGCCGAAGTCTTCGCTGAGGGTCCACTCCAGCCCCCTCATCTCTGCTTGGTAAGCATTGGCATAGGTCTTTTCGGTTTCGCTGACGGCTTTTTCGGTGATTTTATCGTCCACATCGGTGTGAAAATAGGTCAGGTCCACCATAAACCCGAAGGTCTGGTGCTGCAGGGTCACTCCGCCGTCATAGGTGAGGCTCTTTTCGGGGTCGAGGTCGGGGTTGCCGCGCGTGTACATGATGGTGCCATCGGACAGTTCGCGCTCCGAGTAGCCGACCATCTGGGCGGCCTCGGGAGGAACGAAGGCGGTGCCGATGGTGGCGTGCAGCTGAACCCTCCGGTCGCGGTCGACAAAGTATTTGATCCCCGCCCGGGGGTTGACGATGTCAAAACTCTCCGTGCCGGCGGTAAAATCTGTTTTATAGGGCGTCTGCTTGGTTTCCAGGTCGAACTTGTCGTAACGCAGGCCCGTATTGAGGATGAGGTGGGCGTCGAAGAAGCGCAGAAAAGCATCCCCGTATACTCCGGTATTGTCCCGGCCGTTGTCCGGCGAATAGGGCGCCTTACGCGTCCCGTCATCATTGTAGCTTTTCGAGGTCTCCGCGATGGTCTGGTAGTCAATCCCGGCGATGAGATCATGGGCCGCCAGGCCATAGGTGTGGCTCAGCTGGGCGCCGAGCCACTCCGTTTCGGTTTCGTATGATTTATACGGTGCCTCGCCCCTATAGTGTTTGCTTGTCTCGTAGGCCTCGTCGGCCCCATAGAGGGTCAGGCGAGTTTCACTGCTGCCCCAAACGGCTTTGAGGTTGAGGTCGCCACCGAAGCGATCGATATCCTTCTCGCTGGGGCGCTCGTTTCCGTAGTGCTGGGCGTTGGGACTCATGATATCGCGGCCCCCGTACCAGTCCCCCTTGATGTCCACGCGCAGGATGTCGCTCACAAAGCTCCCCAGGCGCAGGGCGGCGTTCATCTCCTGAAAGCTGGTGTTTTCGCGCTTGTTCCCGTCGCCCATGGTGAAGTCGTCGTTCTGATCCTTGTTACCCACGGAGATGTCGTAGTCGAACTTGTCGCCCACGGCCCCGCCGGACGAAGCGCTTTCGTAGTGGGTCTCGAAGCTGCCGCCCCCCACCGTCAACGCGCTTTCGATCTCGCCGGTGGATTTTTTGGTAATGATGTTAACCACTCCGCCCATGGCTTCGGCGCCGTACAGGGCGGAGGCCGGCCCCTTGAGGACCTCGATGCGCGCCACGTTGCTCTTGAGGATGGTGGCGATGTTTTCGGCCCCCGCGGGACGGCCGTCGATGAGGACCAGCGAGTGTTTGGTGATGCCGCTGTACTCGGGCCGGAATCCCCGGATGCCGATGCCCGAGAGCACACCCGGATAGTCGATCACATCGACGCTGCTGTTCTTCTTGAGGATCCGGGTGAGGTTGGCATCCACCGCGGTCTCAAGATCCAGGGGGGTGACCACCTCCACCACCGAGGGGATCTCCTCTTTTTTGACCTTCGAACGGGTGGCCGACACGACCACCGCCTCCATCCGGAAGGTATTGCCGTCTGGCGGGGCGGAAGCGCCCTCCGCGGCAGTGACCTCGTCAGCGGCAACCGACTGGGTGGGAGGCTGGCAAAGCAACAGGGCGAGTGCAAACATCAGCAGTAAATTGGATTTCTTCATTTTCATTGGTCTCTTCTGTCTTGTGGTATGGATGGAAGTGTTCGGTTCAGCTGAGGAGGAGAACTTGAAAAAACCCGCTTGGGCTGGCAACCTCACTTCAAAAGGATAAGAGACCCTCTATCATTGCGCCTCTGCTTGCATGTGAAGTGCGACCGAATCCTCGTCAGTCCGTTTCAATGGTCTGGCAGCCGGCAGGTCTTCTGGCTTCTCCGCCCCGAGGGCGACCTTCCCGCCCCGACGCAATGCGGAACAGTGGTCAAACCTTGCCCAGGGGGTTCTCCGGCCGAAAAACGGCCGCAGGGGAGTCACAGCGGCGGGTCCGCTCCCGTTTTACACGGGATTCCCTCTTTGCCAACGACGCAGCGGCGCTTACACGCTCCAGCGGTGGCAACCGGCTAGCCTGGATCATTCATCGTTTACGGGTGTCGTCGGACCTCCTTTCGCTTCCAAGCGTCGCCATTTATCCTTATAACCCAGAGCCAGCGCCCGGCAGACTAGCTCGCAAAAAGCGGCCTTGTCTTCGGCGGCGCGGGGGGGCGCCAGGGCCTTGCGATAATCTCCCAGGCGGCCGTAGCCGCCGCCGACGCTGCAGGCCACCTGGGCGGCCTGGGTGCCCATAACCTCGCTCCAGCAGGTGGCCGGCAGAACGCCCCAGACGAATTTATCTTTCAGATGCACCATGGCCGCCACGGCCGCCACGGTGACGGGATCGCGCTCGATGTTGGTGAAATTGTCCCGCAGCAGCTGAGCCTGCCTCTTGTTCAGATGCTGGCAGACGGCCGCCTGCATGGCGCTGCGGCCCAGGCCGAAGCGCTCCATGTGAATCTTGGCCGAGCACTGCCCGGCCGGTGTCAGGCAGTTCTGGCCGGCCAGGGTCTGCTGAGTCGCCGCCGCCACCGCCCGCCCGATGAGCTCCCCCAGCTTGGCATGCTTACCGGCGCTGGTGAGGGGCGTGGCGCCCGTCTCCATGGCGGCCACGGCGATCTGGTCGGTGCCCGTACCGGTGGCCAGGCCGTCCGAGTAGCGCGAGTTGACGGCCAGTTCCTGGAGGGCGGCGCACTTGGCCTCGGTGGCGGTCATGATGACGCGGGTCAGGGCCCCGGGGATCAGGGGCTGGTTGATGAAGATCATGGTGTTGATGGTGCCGGGGCCGGGCACCATCACCGCAGGGGGCAGCTTCTCGAAGCCCTCGGTGGTCTCGAACACCGCGGCCGGATCCCCCGCCCGGCCCGCATTGCCCTCCACACCGCCCGTGCAGACCACCACCACCACAAGGTGACGAAATCTCTCCACCACAAAGGCGGCGTGGTTCATGTTGGCGGCGGTGCCCAGGGTGGCGCAGGCCTCGGCCGGCAGGCCGTAAGGGCGGCAGGTCTCCTGGCGGTAGGCGTCGGCATCGCGCCACAGGCGGGCGGCCAGTTGGTGGCTGTGGCCGGCGGGTTCGCAGCTTTGATGGTTGTAAATGTATGTCAAATCGGTCCGCAACCCGCCGGCGGCCCGGCAGGTGGAGATAACACTGTGGGGATGTAGAAAGCGGGCGAAGATGATCTTCTCCCTGCGATGGATCTCGACCCCCTCGTAGAATGTATCGATCAGCATGGCTTTACTTCCTATCGACGAGTTGATTGCCCATTGCTCTGACCACCCACCATCAGTCGCGGGCCTGATCGACCGTCCAGAGGGCCAGCAGAAAAAAGGCCAGGCCGGTGAGGGGCAGCACCAGGAAGGCGTGCCAGTCGGGTGTTTCTCCCAGGGCCGTGCTGCGGATGGCATGGGCCGCATGGGTGAGGGGCAGCAATTCCAGGATCTTCTGGGCCCACAGGGGCAGGCGCTCCACGGGGAAGAAGGTGCCCCCCAGAAAGGCCATGGGGGTGATCACGAAGCTGGTCAGCAGAGACTGATCGGCGTGGGATTTGACCAGCATGGCCAGGGCAACCGCCAGGGAGGCGAAGACAAAGCTGTTGAGCAGGGCCGCCAGCCAGAACAGGGGGGTGTAGTGCAGGATCACCCCGAAGGGCAGCCCCAGGATCAGGATCACGCCGATGCCCAGGAGGGCGCGGGTCATGCCGGCCAGCACCTCCCCACTCACGTAAGCGCAATTGCTGATGGGGGCCGCCTGGAACTCTTCGAAGATATTCCAATAGAAACGCGCCACGTTGATGTCCGTGGCGATGCCGAAGCTCTGGGTCATGCTGTGCATGGCCACCAGGCCGGGGATGAGAAATTCCAGGTAGGTGTGCCCGCTGAATTGGAGACTGTCCCCCATGGCGTAACCGAAGGCGATGAGGTAGAGCAGGGGCGACACCGCCATGCCGGCCAGCTGACGTTTGAGGCGGCGCTTGAGAATCCAGACTTCGCGCAGATAGACGGCCGTAAACCCTTGCATCAGCATGTGTGCACCTTCTTCCCGGTGAGGGATAGAAACGCATCCTCCAGATTGACCCGCCGCAGGGTAAAACCGTCGTTGTCGGCGGTACCCGAATTTCGGGCGATACCCGACGTTCGGGCGGCGTCCCGGCTGGGGAAACAGGCGGTCTGCATCCCTTGATCCGTGAGCCAGTCGATGGCCCAACACCCCTGGGCGGCCATGAGCCCCTCGGGGGTGTCCACCGCCACTAGGCGGCCCTGGTCCAGGAAGGCCACCCGATCGGCCAGAAACTCGGCCTCCTCGATGTAGTGGGTGGTGAGAAAGATGGTGGTACCGTCCTGCTGGATCTTCTTGACCAGGGACCAGATGCGCCGGCGGATGTCGGCGTCCAGCCCCACGGTGGGTTCATCCAGGAAGAGGATGCGCGGATGGTGCATGAGGGCACGGGCCAGCATGAGGCGGCGCTTGAGGCCTCCGGACAATTGTTTGATGAGGCTTTTGCGGCGCTCGGTCAGGTCCACATAGGCGAGCAGTTCGTCGATGCGCTTGCGGCGCTCGGCCGTCGGCATACCGAAGAGGCGTCCGTGGATATCCAGGTTCTCGGCCACCGTCAGCTCGCTGTCCAGGTTGATCTGCTGGGGCACCAGGCCGCATTGGCGTTTGGCGGCCAGGGCCGAGCACTCGATGTCGTGGCCGTTGAGGGTCGCCCCTCCCCGGGTGAGGCGGGTCAGCCCCGTGAGAATGCGGATGGTGGTGGTCTTACCGGCCCCGTTGGGCCCCAGATAGGCGAAGAGCTCTCCGGCACCCACCCTCAGGTCGATGCCGGCCAGCGCCTGTGTGTTGCCGTATGATTTTTCTAGCTGTTCGATGTGGATCATTTCAGCTTTGTTTCCCTTCTTTTAAAGCTATTGGGCGGCCCCACGCGCCCTTAGCGCCAGGACATTATCCGCAATTTCCATCAGGGGCTGACGGCGCACCCGGTGGGGCAGGGCCAGCTCGGCCGCGGTCTGAATATCTTCGCTGACCACCTCGCTGCGGCCCTCATAGGCGGCCAGGGTCTTGGCAGTCTTGAGGATGATGATGTCGCCCCGGTGGCCGTCCACGCCCACATCGAGGCAGTACTGGGCGATCTCGAAGAAGCGTTCGCTTTCAACCTGCACCTGGGGATAGCGGGCCTTGGCGGCCCGGATCCCCTCCACCAGGTCCCTGGATTCGGCCACCCAGCGGCCGGCAAACCCCTGGGGGTCTTCATCAAAGGCCGCGCGCCGCTCCATCACGGCCACGCGTGCATCGGCAGCGGTGATCCCCTCGATGTTGACGCACAGGCCGAAACGATCGAGCAACTGGGGGCGCAGTTCGCCCTCCTCGGGGTTCATGGTGCCCACCAGAGTAAAGCGCGCCGGATGGGAAAAGGAGACCCCTTCGCGCTCGATGCTGTTGACCCCCATGGCGGCCGAATCGAGGAGCACGTCCACCACATGGTCATCCAGCAGGTTGACCTCATCCACGTAGAGGATGCCTCGGTGGGCGGCGGCCAGGAGTCCCGGCTCCATGCGCTTCTCGCCTTTTTTGAGGGCGTGCTCCAGGTCCAGGGTGCCCACCACCCGGTCTTCGGTGGCCCCCACGGGCAGCTCCACCACCGTCACCTTGCGGCTGCGGGTCTCGGGCAGGTCCGTGGCCGGCCGGCCGTGGCTGCGGGCGATCTCCAGGTAGGCGGCCGCCTCCTCCCCGGGGGCCAGATTGAAGCGATCCCCCGCGTACACCTCGATCTCGGGCAGGATGTCGGCCAAAGCGCGCACGGCTGTGGATTTGGCCGTACCTTTTTCGCCGCGGATGAGGACCCCGGAAAGGCCGGGGTTGATGACGTTGAGAATCAGAGCCAGCTTCATCTTCTCCTGACCGACGATGGCGCTGAAGGGGTATGGGGTTGTGGCCGTCATGGGTGTTGTCCTTTCACGATATTCACCAGATTCTGGGCTTTGAGGTCATCGATTCGGAAGTAGTCGCCCTGGAGGGCGGCCGCCAGTTGCCGGGCCAAGCCGAAGGTGACCAGGCCAGCCTCCTCAGTGTCCACCACGATGTGGCGGACGCGCGGGTCGTGGGCCATGGCGGCCGCCAGCCGCTGAGACTCCGCCACCGGTTTCTCATCGCCCAGGGCCACATTGCTCTTGCCGTCGGTGATGAGGATCACGATGGGTTGCGCCGC
This sequence comes from Desulfobacteraceae bacterium, assembly GCA_050291585.1. Taxonomy (GTDB): domain Bacteria; phylum Desulfobacterota; class Desulfobacteria; order Desulfobacterales; family Desulfosarcinaceae; genus JASJCL01. The sequence goes on along the minus strand of JBNKKA010000056.1, from coordinate 4,851 downwards.
CGGGTCCTTGAGCAGCAGGTTGCGCACCTGCTCGAAGCTCTTGGCCAGCCCGGCCGACAGGGGGGTGCGCCCCCCCACGGGCAACTCTGCCAGGAGTTTGCCGGCCAGGTCCACCGAGGTTGTGGGGGGCAGGTTGACCACGGCTTCCTTGCGTCTGAAACTCACCATGGCCACCCGGTCGCGCTTCTGATAGGCGTCCAGCAGCAGGGACATGACGGCGCCCTTGGAGGCCGCCATGCGCCCGCGGGCGCCCATGGAACCGCTGGCATCCACCAGGAAGAGGAGCAAGTTGCCCACCCGTTTCTCGCGGATCTTGCCGCGCAAGTCTTCGCGGGTCAGGTGGACGCAGAGACCGTTTCCGTTTCGGCCACCGCCATTGCGACGCCGCAGCTGATGGGGGGCGGCGGCCCGCAGACTGGCGTCCAGGGCGATGTCGCCGTGGCGGGGGGTTAGGCAGCTCCTCACGTAGCGCCCCTTTTTCTGGGAAACACGCGTACGCGAGCGGCGACCGGAGCCGCGCCGGAAAACACGGTCCTTGGCAGCCGAGAGGGGCTTGACCTTGAAGGGGGCGCCGATCTCAAACACCTGGTCCGAGGCCTCCGGGTCCTGGGTGGCGTCCTCCCCCGAGGTGTCGTCCGACATCTCGCTTGGGGCCGTCGCTTCGGCATGGGGTTCCGCCTGGGCGGCGGAGCTCTCCTGTCCCTCGACCGCCTCTGCCGCTTCCCCTTCGGGTGCCTGGCCTTCGGGGGGCGTTTCCGGGGGGGACTCGGTTTCGGAGGACGGATCCTCGTCCTGGGGTGGGGGCGGTGGTGGGGACGGTGGCGTCGCCTCCCGGCGGCGATGCACCAGCACCATGGCCGCCACCTGGCGGATATGGTCCACCGTCACCTCCTCGGCCCCGTCAAAGGCGGCCTGGGCCAGGGCGGCCTGGGCCATGACCAGGTCGGCTCTATGGCCGGCCACCTGATTCTCGGTACTCAACTCGCCGATGAAGCTGCGCAGGTGACGCGGCAGGCGGACCTGGCCGAGCCGGCGCCGCCCGGTGTCGATGCGGCGGGCCAGGCGCGCCTGGTCCGCCGCCACCGAGCGCTGAAAGCCGACGGGATCGCTATCGAAGGCCTCCCGGCGCTCCATGAGGGCCACCCGCTCGGCGGCGCCGTCTGCCCCGGCGGTTTGCACACACAGGCCGAAGCGATCCAGGAGCTGGGGCCGCAGCTCGCCCTCCTCGGGGTTCATGGTGCCCACCAGGATAAAGGTGGCTGGGTGGCGAAAGGAGATCCCTTCGCGCTCGATGCGGTTGGTGCCCGAGGCGGCGGCGTCCAAGATCAGATCGACGATGTGGTCGTCGAGGAGGTTGACCTCGTCCACATAGAGGATCCCCCGGTGGGCGGCCGCCAATAGGCCGGGCTGAAGGGCCCGGCGGCCGGACCGGACGGCGTGGGCGAAATCGATGCCCCCCGCCACACGGTCCTCGGTGGCGTTGAGGGGCAGGTCGATGACACAGACCCGGCGCCTGGTGCGCGCCAGGGGCTCGGCGGAGGGACGGCAATGGTCGCAGAATGCCCCGGGGTGATCGGGGTGGCAGGCGAAGGCACAGCCCGAGACCACCTCTATCTCAGGCAAAAGGGCGGCCAGCCCCCGCACGGCCGTTGATTTTGCCGTGCCCTTCTCGCCCCGGATCAAGACGCCTCCGATGGCCGGGTTGACGGCGTTGAGGAGCAGGCTCTGCTTGAGGGTTTCCTGAGCGATGATGGAAGTAAAAGGGAAACAGGTTGCCCGCATCTTAGATTCTCCAATTGAGGCCGACCACCCAGGTCAGGGGCGGCGCCAGGAGGCCATCGGCATAGTAGTAGCGCGTGTTCAAACAGTTCTTGACCTCGCTGAAGAGGCCCAGACGCTTGAAATCGTATTCCACACGCAGGTCGTAGAGGGTGTATTCAGGAACGGTCCTGGTATTGGCCTTGTTGCGGTAGACGGAGGAGGTGTAACTCCCCGTGGCCACCACCGACAAGGGGGTGAGGGGTTGCCAGTAAAGGGTCAGGTTGGCATGATGCTGGGCTTTGCCAGGCAGCCACCGGCCGCTCTCCTGGTCCTTTGCCTCCAGGTAGGTGTAGGCGGCCTTGGCCTTGAGAGAGGGGTGCAGGGTCCAGCTGAAGGCCGCATCCCCGCCGGCGTAGCGCACCTCGCCGACGTTCTGATACTGCCCGACCCCATCGTCGCCGGTCACATAGGTGATGCGCTCGGTGAGCCAGTTGTAGAAGGTCGACAAGCTGAAGCAAAAGGCCCCGTGGGGGGTGGCGAAAAGCCCCAGACTGAGGTTGTCGGCCTGTTCCATGGCCAGGTCGGGATTGGGCCGCGTCGAGCTGGTCTCGTTATAGCGCTGGTAGAAGGAGGGCGTGTTTTGGGTGCGGCTGTAAGCGGCGGTCAGTCGCCAGGCGGTTTGCTTGTAGACCAGCTTGAGCTCGGGCCCCAGGGTACTTTCAAATTCCGAATGCAGGGTACCGCGCAGCCCCAGGGTCGACACCAGATGAAGGCGGGGCCAGGCCACCGTCTGGGCGGCGAAGAGATAGCCGGAACGCTCCGACTGGGGATCGAATCCGGTGCCGTCGGCCCGATCCCAGGTGAAGCCCGCGCCACAGCTGAGGTCCTGGTCTTCAAGTGTGGAGAAGGTCGTGGTGAGGTCTTGATTGAACTTGACCACGGCGAGGGTCTTGTCCAGGCCGCGGCTGGGGTCGGTGTTGTGCCGCCGGCCGTCGGTGTAGTGGGTCTTGCTCGCCAGGCCGAAGATATCGGCCTGGAAGGCGTAAGCGGTATTGCGCGTTTCATTGCGGGAGTGGGGGGTGGGGTATTCGGGCAGGCCGCTATAGCCCCTCTCATCGTAGAGAACATCCACCGAAGCGAGGTAAGCCTGTTGTGCGCTGGGATCGAAACTGAGTTTTAGCCCCCCCTGGTAGCGCTCTTTGTCGTTGTTGGTCTTATACCCCTCGGTGGCTTCGTAGCCGCCGTTGGCGCCCAGCCCCACCTTATCCAGCGTCGTGCCGAGACTGGCGCTGGCGCTGCGGGTGTCGAAGTTGCCGCCGTAAGCCTTGAGGTTGCCCGTGAGGCGCCGCATCTTGCGGGTGGTGATGAGGATCACCCCACCGCTGGCATCCTGACCATAGGTCAAGCCCCCCTTGCCGCGCAGGATCTCGAGCTTGACCACGTCGTCGGGGGAGACCAGATCCCAATTGATCCCGCCGTGGCTGGAGGTGGGGTCGTTGATCGATCGGCCGTCCACAAACACCTTGACCTTGTATGAGCCGTGAATACTCACCGAGGCGTCCCCGGCCTTGATGCCGGGGAGGTTGTTGAGCACGTCGGCCATCTTGAGGGCCTGCATGACGCCGATCTCCTCGGCCGTCAATACGATGGTGTCGCCCTCGTCCGCGGCCTGGACCCAAGGGGTCCACGGCAGCAAGAGCCACGACAACCCACTCAGACAGATCACCAGTAGTCGCAGCCTCACTCGAACTTTAGGCGCGGCAGTCGATCCTGGGACCAGCGTACTAGGCCCCCTATTCTGTCCACTCTTCAACGTCACCCTCCATCTCCAAATAGGCGTCGCGCAGCTTCTGTGTCATCTCCTCGTCGGCCTGCCACAGGCCCCGGCCGATGGCTTCGAGGAGTTTGTCGAGGATGTTCTGGAGGGCGAAGGGGTTGACGGCCATCATCCATTCCTTCATCTCGGGATCGAGGGCGTAGGCCCCGGCGATCTTGGCGTACATCCAGTCGTCGATGACTTCGGCGGTGGCGTCCCACCCCAGGACCACGTCCATCATGTGGGAGATGTCGCCGGCGCCCTTGTAACCGTGACGCTGCATGCCCGCCAGCCACTTGGGGTTCACCAGGCGGGCGCGCAGGACGTGCTTGGCCTCCTCGGCGGTGGTGCGCATGCGCACCCGCTTGGGGTCGGCACTGTCGCCCATGACGGCGAAGGGCAGGCTGCCGCGCACGGTCTTGGCGGCCACGATCATGCCCCCGTAGTAGTTGTAGTAATCGGTGCACGACATCATGTCGTACTCCCGGGAGTCCTCATTTTTCACGGTTACGTCCATGCGCGCCAGGTGGCGGCGGTAGACCTCGGGCTTCTGTTGGCCGTAACTGCCCCGGCCGTAGGCGTGGGAGGAGTAACGGATGTAGTTGTTGCCCAGGTCCTCCTGGGTCTCCCAGTTCTTGGACTCCACCAGCTCGGCCACCCCGGCGCCGTATGTGCCCGGCGGGCAGCCGAAGACGCGGAAGGTGGCCTCGCGGAAGGCATCCTCCTCGTCTAGGCCCTGGCGGCGATAGGCTTCGAGGTCCTTTACAACATTGCGACGCAGTAAATTGGACTCCGGCGGCTCATTGAGGGCCGCCACCATGCGCACGGCCTCGTCGATACGCGCCACCAGGTTGGGGAAAGAATCCCGGAAGAATCCCGATATGCGCGGGGTCACGTCCAGCCGCGGACGCCCGAGGTCACTTAAGGCAATCACTTCCAGGCCGGTAACATTGCCGCTGCCCTTGGCCCATACCGGACGCAGGCCCATGAGGTAGTAAATCTCGGCGATGTCGTCGCCGCGGGTACGCATGGTGGTGGTGCCGTAAACCAGGATGCCGATGTTGTCCGGATAGCGGCCCGAGTCCTGGAGGTAGCGTTCGATGAGGGCGTCCCCCAGGCGCACCCCCACCTCCCAGGCCGCCAGGGTGGGGATCTTGTTGGGATCCACGCTATAGAAGTTGCGACCGGTGGGCAGGATGTCGGCCTGGCCGCGGGTGGGCGCGCCCGAGGGGCCGGGGGGCACGAAACCGCCCCTAAGGCCCGTGAAAGCGTAT
>JBNKKA010000055.1:0-24208 GCA_050291585.1 Desulfobacteraceae bacterium | reverse complement strand
ATACTTCCCAAAATTAAAGGCCATCTGCGAAAAATACGGCATCGCCTTGATTATCGACGAGGTCCAGAGCGGTGCCGGGAGGACCGGGAAATACTTCGCCATTGATCATTGGGGGGTGGCGCCGGATATCATAACCCTGGCAAAAAGCTTTGCCGGCGGCATGCCGCTTTCTGCTGTGATCGGGCGCACCGAGATGATGAATGCCTCCCACGTGGGCGGCTTGGGGGGCACCTACAGCGGTAATCCCATCTCCTGCCGGGCGGCCTTAGCCGTACTTGAAATCTTCTATGAGGATAAGCTGCTGGAGCAGTCGGTGAAATTGGGCGACACCCTGTGGAAGCGTTTCTCGGCCATGCAGGAGCGCTACGAGATAATCGGAGAGGTACGCGGCAAGGGCGCCATGCTGGCCATGGAGTTGGTGGAGGATCGCATATCCAAAAAGCCGGCCACAGAGAAAGCCAAGGCGCTGGTGAGCCGTTGCTTCGAAAAGGGATTGGTATTGCTCTCCTGCGGCAACTTCGGCAACGTCATCCGCACCCTCATGCCCCTGGTCATCACCGACGAGCAACTGGATCGGGGGCTGGCCATCCTCGAAGAGAGTCTTGCGGAGATCAGCGCGAGCTGATTTTATCTTCTTTAATCCGGACAAGCTTACGCTAAAGGAAATCACATGCACGGGTTCTTCAAACAGGCACTGACAGTCGACGTGAGCAATCGGTCCAGCCAGGCAAAGGGGCTGAGCGACGCGTATCTGCGTGCTTCCATGGGCGGCAAGGGGTTGGGAACCCAACTGCTGCTGGATGGCAACCCTCCGGGTGTGGATCCTTTCTCTCCGGAGAGCTGTATGGTCCTGGCCCTGGGGCCGGCCACGGACAGTCCCATCCACGGATCCTGCCGCCATGGCATCTATGCAAAATCTCCCCTGACGGGTTTCTACAGTGAATCCTATGCAGGGGGCAGTGCCGCTATTGCCATGAGCCGGGCCGGATATGACGCCTACATTGTCAAAGGCGCCTCTGCTAGCCCGCTATGGCTGGAAATTTCGGATCAGGGCGTTTTCTTCCACGAGGCCAGCGACCTCTGGGGCCTGGACACCTTCGAGACCGAGGCGGCCCTTCGCAAGAAGGGGGTCGCCAAATCAGCGGGCATACTGGTCATCGGCCCGGCGGGTGAAAACCGTGTCCGCTTCGCCGTGATTAAAAATGACGGCTGGCGCGTCTGCGGCCGCACCGGTATGGGCGCCATCCTCGGTGCCAAGAAGATTAAAGCCATTGTTTTTCATGGCAGCCAGAGACGCCCTTTTGCCGACCCGAAAGGCCTCAAGGCATACGCCAAGGAGAACCTGGCCCAGTACAAGGACCATCCCGTCACGAACACCTACCGCAACTACGGTACCCCCGTTATGGTGGATCTTCTCAACGAAGTGGGGGGCTTCCCCAGCCGTTATTGGTCCCAGGGGTCGGTGGCCCAGCGGGAGCGCATCAATGCCAAGAGTATTGCCGAAAGGTGCAGGCCGACCCCCAAAGCCTGCCGAACCTGTTTTCTGGCCTGTGGAAAGCTGGTTGAGGTCCAGCGGGGGCGCCACCAGGGGCTGAAGCTGGAGGGGCCCGAGTATGAGACCATCTACGCCTTCGGCGGGCTGTGCATGATCGATCAGATCGAGGAGGTCGTTTTTCTGAATGACTTGTGCGATCGTCTAGGGCTCGATACCATGAGTTCCGGCAACCTGGCCGCATTTGCCATCGAGGCCAGGCGGCGGGGCAAGATCGATATCGAGATTGACTACAACCAACCCGATCAGATCGCCGCGCTCCTGAAAAAAATCGTGCTAAGACAGGGAGTGGGTGGACTGCTGGCCGATGGGATCCGTCCAGCCAGCGAAGAGCTGGGTCTGGAGGAGATAGCGGTCCATGTGAAGGGTCTCGAGCCCTCCGGTTATGACCCGCGGGCGCTCAAGGGCATGGGGCTGGCATATGCCGTTTCCGACCGCGGGGCCTGTCACCTGCGAACCACTTTTTACAAACCGGAGCTCTCCGGCGTCATCGATCCGGATCAGATCGAAGATAAAGCCGCCCTCTTTATCGATTTCGAGGACCGTTGCACCCTCTTCGACACCCTCATCCTGTGCCGGTTTTACCGGGACCTCTACCCCTGGGAGGAACTCGGCAAGATGATGGCCCTCACCACCGGTGAAAGCATGGACAAGGCGGCGCTTCAAGCCCTGGCAGCGCGAGTGACGGACAGCGCCCGCCGGTTCAATCTCAGAGAGGGGTTGCGTTCAATAGACGATTGGCTGCCCAGGCGGCTGTTGAAAGAAGCCCTGCCCGATGGGCGCCGTATTACGGCCGAAGATTTGCGGACGCTGGTCGACGACTACTATCGCTTGCGCGGCTGGAGCGCCAATGGTCAGCTTCAGGAATAGGCGGAACAGCGCCATAGTCCCCAAGGGAAGCATGCATCCATGAATGGTGATCGAAACAAGTTGATGACTCTGGAGGAAGCGGTATCGAGCTTCGTTCCCGACGGCGCCCATATCTCCATCGGCGGATTTACCATCAACCGCAATCCCATGGCGGCGGTTTATGAGATCATTCGTCAGAAAAAGCGGCACTTCCACCTCTACGCCCACTCCAACGGGCAGGGGGTCGATGAACTGGTGGGTGCCGGGTGTGTGGATGATCTCGAGATCGCCTATGGCGGCAGCGGGCGCTTCGCTCCCACCTGTATTCGTTTTCGCAAGGCGGTGGAGTCCGGTCAGATCCGGGTCGAGGACTATACCAACTACCAGATGACCTTGCGTTTTATGGCCGGTGCCATGGGCGTTCCTTTTTTGCCGACGCGCTCTTCCCTGGGATCGGACATCGTCAATCGCTGGGGCTTTTCGCTTTCCCAGCGTCAGGCCAACCCAAGGGTGCCCGACAGCAAACTGATGGTTATGGAGAATCCCTTTAACCATTGGTGTGATACCGACAAGGTCGTATTGGTGCCAGCCATCAACCCCGATGTAACCATCATTCATGCCCAATGTGCCGACCGTCAGGGAACGGTCCGTATCGATGGATTGCCCTTTGCCGATGTGGAACAGGCCAAGGCCGCCAAGCACCTCATCGTTACCTGTGAGGAGATTGTCGCCGAAGATGGTCTGCGCCGATTACCGGATCAGAATCAGATCCCCTTTTTCTGTGTGGATGCCGTGGTGCACGTTCCCATGGGGGCCTATCCCACGGCCTGCTACCAGCACTACGACTACGACCCGACCCGTCTCTATGAATACCGCCAGGCGGCTCTGGATGACGATCGTTACCAAGCCTATCTGGAGGAGGAGATCTTCGCTTCGGCGAACCATGGGGAGATGATGGCCCGCATCGACCCCCACCAACTTGAGAAGATACGTGCCGATCCACGCACCGGGTATGCGGTGGGCTTGGATAGGCGCTAAATAATACCCATCCAGAGATGGTGACCATTTCTAGATAGGAACTAATTAGCTTTTGACAGCATATTCGGCCCCCGGAAGCTTTGGAGAAGCAGATACACATGCCAATCGAAACAGAATACACCAGCAGAGAGATGATGGCCGTGGCCGCCGCCCGGGAGATCCGTGACGGCGATATCGTTTTTTGCGGCACGGGCATCTCCATGCTTGCCGCCATGGCGGCCAAACACATCAGCGCCCCCAACAGCGTCATTTTCTTCGAAACCGGCGCTATCGATTCGCGCCTGGAAGAGGTCCCCTTGGCGGTGGGCGATCCCCGGGTGATGTTCGCCACCTCGGTGAACGGCGGCCTGGCGGACGCCTTCGCCACCATGCAGAACCGCTATACGGGCAAGCAGGTGGTGGGTATCATGGGCGCCGCCCAGATCGACATCTACGGCAACCTCAACTCCACCGTCATCGGCGACTATGCGAATCCTACCGTCCGTTTTTCAGGCAGCGGGGGCGCTTGCGATGTGGCCTCCTTTGTCAGCCGAACCATCATCTTCATGCAGCACGCCAAGCGCAAATTCGTCGAAAAACTGGACTATCTCACCAGCCCGGGGTGGTTGGACGGTCCCGATGGCCGTCAAAAGGCGGGCCTGCCCCCGGGCGGGCCGGCCTGCGTGATCACCGATATGGCCATCATGGGGTTCGAAGCCGATAGTAAGAAGATGTACCTTAAGGGGTGTTTTGAAGGCGTGAGCAAGGATGAGGTCCTCGAAAATATGGGCTTTTCGGTGGACGTCACCCGGGCGCAGACCATTCCGTCACCCTCGGCCGAGGAGTTGGCCATCTTAAGGGACAAGTGCGATCCGCAACGCCTGATCCTGGGGTAGCGCAGCGCCTGAGGATCCCCCGCTATCCCCGTAGCCAGGGGTATGGTGGTTGCCTTTTGTAACATCGCCGTCTTTTCCCACCCATCGATAGCCCAAGTCTCAAAACCAACCGGACTTCAAGGCGGTCCATCATCGGCTTGACGATTAGGGTTCGACCCTCTCCGACCGTTTTCGGGTGCCCCCGCCCCCAAAATAAGGGCCTGGAATCGCCCTATAGCCGGCATCTCCATTGGCCCGCCCACCAACGGCGTCTCAATTTTTAATTGTATCAAATTGATACAATTATGTATCACCCAATATGTTGTGCAAATATTTGAATTGACACACAAGAATACTCTTGACATAGTGGATGGCTTAAAATGCATTTTCCGATCCGAAGAGCGATGGTCCCTTGACCTATTTGACTTTTTCGGAGCCGGCAGACGGCGGCATTCTGCCATCGGTGGTTAGTGATTCGTCTTCTGAGTTTTGCAAGTAAAGGCTCGGGTCCCTAGGACCAGGATTCTTGCCATTCTTTGAAGTCCTGTTCTATTTTCTGGCGGGGTTTATAACCAGTTTCTGGCAGCCATAAACAGCCAGTTCCTGGCGGCGTATTAACCAGTTCTGGCTACGTTTATAGCCAGTTCCTGGCGATTTACAATCATTTGTCCGTGTGGTTGCGCACAGCAGTGCCAAGTACGGGTTAACCTCATTTCGAGCTGGAGATCTAGGCATGGGCAATAGGTCGGTTGATTTATCCAATTCCATATTCCGAAGAACCGTTACCTCCCTCAATGGGCAGATCGCCATGAGTGGAAGAATGCTCGATCTGCTTATTATGCTCGACGGCCGCGCCACAGTCGGAGAAGTCGCCCAGAAGATGAACATCAGCCTGAGGGATATACATCCGTTGTTGTCCAAGCTCGTGGCATATGGTGTTGTCGAGGAGGCTGTAGAATGCATCCCGCCCCAGTTTTTCGGGTATATGGTCGCCCACCTATCGAGAATTGCCGGTCCCATGGCGCAGTTCATGGTGGAAGATGCCGTCATGGATATTGGCGGCGATTCATCCCAGGTGCCAAAGAGTCGTGTGGGTGAACTTATTGAAATGCTGGCAGGCCAGATTCCGAACCAAAAACAGAAAACCGAGTTTATCAAAGCGATGCTGAAGAAATTGCAGGAAATCTGATTTTAGATGCAAATCTGAGTAGAGATGTAAAAAGGGAGATCTGTGAGATGATTGTCCAATGTGAAGCGTGTGTAAAGCGGTACTGGATCGATGATGGTAAAATCGTTAAGGATCGGATGTTTGTCAACTGTCCGAACTGTGAAAACAAAATTATACTGTCAAAACCGGCACTGACTCAGACGACTGCTTCCGGCGGGCTGGAAGTGCCAGTCGAAGCATCAGCCAGAGCGTCAGCCGCCGACTTGGCCTCTGGTTCTCCAAGCCAGGCGTCCGTGAGACCCTCCAGTGCGGATTGGAATGTTGACCCGGATCAGACTCAGGAAACCAAGGGCGCCGGGGGGTTCACCATTGGCAAGAAATTGTTGTTGCTGTTTTCGGCCTTTATTCTAATTACCGGATCCGTCCTATCCTTTGTTTACATGAAGTATGTCCCCGCCCTGATGAATGATCAAATTGACTTGCGCACCTACTCCATCTCCCGTTCTTTCAGCGCCGCGATTCAGCAGCCCCTGCTGATAAAAAACTATCTCCTGGTGAACAAGATGGCGGGAACCAACGCCAAACTTCCCGGTGTGGCCTATGTATCGGTGCTGAACAAAAAGGGGATCGTGATCGCGGGCATCTTCGGTGATCAGGAGCGCTTTACGCCGGAATTCATGCAGGCGGTCAAGGAGAAAGGCTTCCCCAAGGAGATCTCGAATCAGAATCAGATTCCCAATGGGCAAAAGGAAAGTTCACTGGATTTCAGCATCGGTGGACAGAAGATCCATGATGTGGCCGTGCTGATCGGGGATACGGGTGGAGAGGCTCACGTGGGCTTGTTCACAGAAGATGTTGAAAAGGCGATCCGCAACAGCTTGATTCCGCTGCTGGTGCTTCTGGTGGCCATCGCCTTGTTGGGCAGTCTGAGTTTTTTCCTTGTGGCGCGTACCATTTCTATCCCCATCCGCCTGCTGACCCAGGCCGCTGAGAAGATTAGCCTTGGGGACATCGATCTACCCATCGGGGTCAAAGGAGGGGGGGAGATTGGAGAACTTGCAGCCTCACTCGAGCGCATGCGCTTTTCAATTAAGGCGGCCATGAACCGCTTGCGGCGCAACTAGCGATCATCGGAAATCATCATTTCAGGAGAGAACCCATGCGATTCCTGTATGCCCTGTGTATCATTCTGCTAGTTTGCGCCCCAGCATCGTGTTTCGCTGGCGAGTCTTACAAGCTGTCCATGCTGCCACGCTATTCGTCTGAGGAGATCAACCGAAGGATTACGCCCCTGGCCGAGTATCTGGCCCAGATGACGGGAGTGCAGGTCGAGCCCGTGATAACCAGCGATTTTGTTCAGTATGAGAAGCAGTTAAAAAGTGCTTCCATTAGCATGGGCTACGAAAACCCTTACATCTATACCCTGGTTTCAGGCACTCACCAGGCCCTCGCCATGGCCGTCAAGGGTAAGGATCGCGACAAGTTCCGGGGGATCATCATCACCCGCAAGGACAGCGGTCTATCGAGTCTGGATGAACTGCGCGGACGCACTATCTCTATTGTCGGGTATACATCGGCAGGCGGATACCTCTCTCAAAAACTCTCTTTGATGAAGATCGGTATCGATGTCGAAACCGACTGCACTCTAACCGAGGCTGTCGATAACAAACAGGAAAACGTTATCCTGGCCGTATATACGGGTGAGGCCGATGCCGGCTTCATTCGCGAGTCGGCTCTGCACCAAGCGGACGGCTATATCTCGCCGGGCCAGATCAAGGTCGTCGATGAAAGTGCGTGGTTGCCAAACTGGGCGTTCTCGGTGAATCGGAGTTTGTCTGAGAAGACCAAAAAGGATATTCAGGCCGCCCTGTTGCTTCTTAAGCCGAACCATCCTGTCATGCAGGCGCTCAAGATCGATTATTTCAGGGCCGCTGAGGATGTGGACTACGATCCCGTCAGACTTGCGGCGGGCTTGAAATAGCGCCCTAGTGCCCCCCACCGCCGGAATAGAACGATAAGCGCTGTTTTGGGAGGGGCACGGTCCAGATGCGATTAGATACCCGAACCATAAAGACAACATCCTGAATAGTAGAGAACGCAATGAATAGAAAAGTTGGCCTCCTGTGTCTTGTCATGAGTCTGGTGTTCGCCTCGTCCGCCCTGGTTGCCGCCCAGGACGGGTATAAATTTTCCATGTTGCCGAGATACTTCCCCAAAAAAATAAAAAGCATGATAGAACCAGTGGCGGCGCATCTGTCCGGCAAAATCGGTGTGCCGGTCACCCCTGTACTGACCAAAGATTTCACCGAATATGAAAACCAATTGAAAAGCGGGACGATTGAAATTGGTTACGAGAACCCCCTGGTGTATACCAAGGTTTCCGAAAGTCATGAAGTGCTGGCCATGGCGATCAAGGGCGATGGGGGCGATCGCTTCCGGGGCATCATCATCGCACGGCCGGACAGTGAGATCAACGCGATCAGCGATCTCAAGCACAAGAAGATCCTCATCGTGGGGAATACATCCGCCGGCGGCTTTCTTTCCCAGAAGCTGACCCTGGCCGAGAATGGCATCAAGGTCGGGAAGGACTGTTTGTTGGAAGAGGCTGCGGATAACAAGCAGGAGAATGTGATCATCTCTGTCAGCATCGGTGATGTGGATGCCGGATTCATTCGCGAATCCGCCCTGCATATCGCCGACCAGTATATCCAGCCGGGGACGATCAAGGTGGTCGCCCCCTGCGCCTGGCTGCCCAACTGGGCCCTCTCGGTCAACCGCAATCTGCCGGACGACAGGAAAAAGGCTATCAAGACAGCCTTGGTGGGGCTGGGCGAAGAGTCACCCGTGCTCAAAGCCATGGGGATCACCGGATTCAAGCCGGCCACGGACAGTCAATACGATGTGGTTCGGCAGGTGGCCGGACCTTAAGCGCCGGCCACAGTTCAAACCTGCCCCATGCGCGCAGTCTAAAGCGGCTATCTGCGTTGACGGGCGGCTTGCTGTGCGGCCGCCCGTTGCCATCTTGGATTAATATTTTCTTCCGTTTCCCAACCCTTAAATCCCACGCGACACGTCACCTGGTGTCCACAACCCACGATTCGTTATACCTCGTCATTCAACCGTTGTAGCACCAGAGCGGTGCGTGTGGGCAGGTAGAGGCTCAGGCGGGGGACTGCTTTTGCGCCGGCGGTCAGGGTGTGGTGGATCTGATCGGGGGTCAGGCGGCCATGGCCACCGAAGACTTCCGCATCGCTGTCCAGGATGAGCCGATAACGGCCGGGGGCGATGGGAATCCCATAATCCCGGTGGCTGAGATTACCGTTGAAGTTGAAGATGAAGATCAACCCGCCGCGCTCGAAGGCCAGCACTATATCCTCCTGTTGAATCCATATCTGGTACACATGGGTGGCGGCCAGGAGGCTGGCTTTTCGAGCAGTCTCGATCATGGCCCGGTCGAAAAGCCCCAGGCCGTGGTACTTGAGGTTGGCATCGTCGGCCAGGTGCCACTGGCGGCGGGCGTGGGCGTAGGACCAGTTGTTGCCCTGCCTGGGGAAGTCGATCCACTCGGGGTGGCCGAACTCGTTGCCCATGAAGTTGAGATAGCCGTTGCCGGCGGTGGCCAGGGTGATCAGCCGGATCATCTTGTGCAGGGCCACCCCGCGGTCCACCCTCAGGTCGGGATCCTCCCTCTGCATGTGGTCGTACATGGCGGCGTCCATGAGGCGGAAGGCGATGGTTTGGTCGCCCACCAGGGCCTGGTCGTGGGATTCGGCGTAGCTGATGGTGGCCTCCTCGGCGCGCCGGTTGGTCAGTTCATGCCAGAGGTGGCCCAAGGGCCAATCTTCGTCACGAACCTCTTTGATCAATTTGATCCAGAGGTCGGGAACCCCCATGGCAAAGCGGTAGTCGAAACCGATGCCACCCGCTTCTGCGGCAAGGGCCAGGCCGGGCATGCCGCTGACATCTTCGGCGATAACAAGGGCGTCCGGCCGCAGGGTGTGAACCACCCGATTGGCCAGGGCCAGATAGGTGAGGGCCTCCTCCTCCACGCTCTCGTCGAAGTAATCCCCATATCCCGTGAAAGCCTTCCCCAGGCCGTGGTGGCTGTAGAGCATACTGGTGATGCCGTCAAAGCGGAAGCCGTCCAGCTTGTATTCGTCCAGCCAGAAGCGGCAGTTGGAGAGCAGGAAGTGGAGCACTTCGATCTTACCGTAGTCGAAGAGTCTCGAATCCCAGGCCTCGTGATAGCCCCGCGGCAGGTCGTGGAAGTATTGGTAGAGGCTACCGTCGAAACGGCTGAGACCCTCCACTTCGTTGGCCACGGCGTGGGAGTGCACCAGGTCGATGACCACCGCCAGCCCCAGCCCGTGGGCGGCGTCGATGAGGGCTTTCAGTTCGTCGGGCGTGCCGAAGCGCGAGGCGGCCGCGAAGAAGTTGGACACATGGTAGCCGAAGGAAGCGTAGTAGGGGTGCTCCTGGATGGCCATGAGCTGGAGCGTGTTGTAGCCAGCGGCGGCCACGCGTGGCAGGACATCTTGCCTGAATTCGGTATAGGTGCCCACCTTGCCGCTCTCCTGGGCCATGCCCACATGGGCCTCGTAGATCAGGGGGGCTTCACTCGAGCAGCGGAAGCCGGGGTGCTGCCAATCATAAGGTGTTGCGGGTTGCCATACCTGAGCGTTGAAGATCAAGGTCTCCGGGTCCTGGACCACCCGACGGGCATAGGCCGGCAGACGGTCGCCGCTGCCGCCCGGCCAGTGGATGCGCAGGCGGTAGAGGGACTCATGCGCCAGGGCCTTGGCCGGCAGGCGCAGCTCCCAGACCCCGTCGCCCTTGCCACTGGGCCGAAAGGTGAATTCGCCCCGCTCCTGCCAGTCGGACAGGTCACCGACGAGGTAGATGGCGGTGGCGTTGGGCGCCCATTCGCGCAGCACCCATTGGTCGTCCTCGCGCTGCAGGCCGAACCAGGTGTGCCCGGAGGCGAAATCCGTGAGCCTGACCTTTCCCCCGGTGAGGCGCAGGCGGGTCTTTTCAATAAGCGTCAGGCGTCGATTGATCTGGGCCTGGTAGGGTTTGAGATAGGGGTCGGCGCTCAATAGGGCCTGGACCTTTTCCTCTATGCGGGTTGACGGCTTCGGTGGAGGTGCCGGCACGATAATTCTCCTGTGGGAATAGTGGGTGGTGGGATGGTTTAGTGGATCCTATGAAACTTAGCATATTTGATCGACCGAACGAAATAAGGAAACCGCCCGCTTGACAATGAGACGACTGGTCATATTTTTTTCTTATGAACGATCAGAAAACCAATAAACGTGCAAACCTACTCGATGCCGGGGCCGAGGTGATGCTGCAGAAGGGTTATAATGGGACCGGCATCCAGGAGATCGTGGACCGAGCCGGGGTGCCCAAGGGCTCGTTTTACAACTATTTCAAGAGCAAAGAGGCTTTCGCAGTGTCTGCCCTGGAGCACCTCAGCCAGGCCAGTCGGGAGGCTTACGAGGCGGTTCTTCAAGACCCGCAGGTCTCTCCCCGCCAGCGGTTGCTCAACCTCTTTGACCAGTTTATCGCCGACCACATCGCCAGCCACGACTTCACCAAGGGCTGTCTGGTGGGCAAACTCTGCCAGGAGATGGCCGAGGTCAACCCGGTGATCGGAGATAAGGTCGAGTACCTCTTCCGCCACTATGCCAGTGTCATCAGCCGCTGTGTAAGGGAATCCCAGTCGGCGGGCGAGATCGATCCCGAGTGGGATGCGGATCAGCTGGCGGAGTTCATTTTCAACAGCTGGGAGGGCGCCCTCATGCGCATGAAGGCCAGCCGCAGCCCCCAGCCCCTCAACGCTTTCAGGGAAGTCCTGGCCACCGTTCTATTGAGTTGAGGCCAAGTGTGGTTTCAGATCGTGTTGACAGATAGTTTTATCTAAGACGACTGGTCATATTGTCGGTCTGACAACCCCAGAATCACCACTAAGGAGTCTACCATGACGACCCAGTTATTCGAACCATATGCAATCAAAGATCTGGAACTGCCCAATCGCGTAGTGATGGCTCCCATGACGCGCAATCGGGCCGACGATGCGGGTGTGCCCGTTCCCATGATGGCCACCTATTACGCCCAGCGCGCCACGGGAGGTCTACTCATTACAGAGGGGGCCCAGGTTTCGCCCCAGGGACGGGGGTACGTAAACACGCCAGGGATATATACTGACGAACACGTGGCCGGGTGGCGGCTCGTCACCGAGGCGGTGCATGCCGCCGGCGGTCGCATCTTTCTTCAGCTCTGGCACACGGGGCGTATCTCGCACACCTTTTTTCAGCCTGGTGGGAGCGCGCCGTTGGCGCCTTCCGCGGTCCCGGCCGATACCCAGGTGTTCACCCCCAATGGCTTCGAAGCCCCAAGCCCGCCGCGGGCTCTCGAGCTTGACGAGATTTCCGGAATTGTGGACCAATACCGCCACGGCGCCGCCCAGGCCAAGGCCGCCGGTTTTGACGGGGTGGAGATTCACGCGGCCAACGGATATCTCATCGACCAGTTCCTGCGCGACGGCACCAACCAACGGTCCGACGCCTATGGTGGCAGCATCGCCAATCGGATCCGCTTTGCCCTGGAGGTCACCACTGCGGTGGTCGAGGTCTGGGGGGCCGGCCGCGTCGGCATTCGCGTCTCTCCGCGGGGTACCTTCAACGATATGCAGGACTCCGATCCCCAGGCCCTGTTCGGGGCCCTGGTGGACGAACTCAACGCCTTCCCCCTGGCCTATCTGCATGTACTCGAGCCCCTGCCGGGCCACCCCGCTTTTATCAATCAGGAGGGGGTGGATCCCGTGGCACCCGAGTTGCGCCGCCGTTATAAAGGCACGCTGATGATCAATGGCGGCTATACGCGGGAGACGGCCGAGGCGGCCCTGGCGGCCGATGAGGCGGACCTGATCGCCTTTGGGGTGCCCTATCTGGCCAACCCCGACCTGCCCGAACGGTTGCGCCAGGACGCACCCCTCAACCCGCCGGATATGGATACTTTTTACGGTGGCGATGAGAAGGGTTATACGGATTATGCAACCCTTGCCCAGGTCTCTTCGGCTTAGGCGGCTTAAAGAAACAGCCGTCGGCTGCGTCTCTATCGCGGCAGACGGCTGTCTATCTGAAGCAATGGATCTATTCTTCGATCACTTGAAGCTGATCTCTGGCTCCTCATTTTCTTGATGTGGTTTCTTTTCGTCCACTTCCACCCCGATTACGCCCTGAATCACCTGGCGTTGCTGAAGGGTGAGGTCATCGAAGCGGATACCCACTCCGCGGGCATCTTTGCGTACGACCTTTCCTGTGACGGTGCAGGTGCGTTCGGGCCGATGGGTGCTCAGGGTGAGGATGATGCGCTGCCCCTCCAGCATGGGTTTCTCGGTCTCCACATACGCGCCGCCCAAGCTGATGTCCCGCAGAAAACTCTGGTAGGTCCAGTTGTTGAGGTCGTAGTCCACCGCCACCAGGCAGTCGAAGCGATCGTGGATGCGCTGGTTGGGGCGTTGGCTGACCTTTTCGTCGGCGATGCGGCGGCTCTCGAGAAAAAAGCTCATGAGAGGGCCCTCGATTTCGCGCGGCTGCTCCCAGGGGGTGTAGTCGATGTCGATCTGGACGTTCTCCCAGGCCAGAATTTTGAGCGCCGCTTCCCTGCCTTTTAAGTCATCCAAGGCCGCGCCGACCAATTCCCCCTCGCGCACATGCAGGCTTCCCTGACGGTCCTTGCCAATCACCTGAAGGGTGCAGGAGCAGGCTTCCAGTTCAATCATCTGTAGAAAGGAGGAGAGGCTGATGCCGCGCACCTGACCGCCGTAGCTGATCTGGAGTTCGGTGAAGACCCGCTCCGAGAGGAGTCCCATGTCGGTGGCCTGGTCCATGTGGACGGTGCCGTTCATCATCTGAACGCGGGCCCGCACCATGGGGGAAGCGTTGCTGGCCATGAGGATTACGCGTAGCTGTGGGTATTTTTGATCGAGGAGGGTGACTAGCTCGAGACCGTCCATGCCCGGCATGCGCAGGCGGGTAATTACCAGGTGGATCTCATGGGTCTCGAGGAAGGCCAGGGCCGACTTGCCGCTGTCTGCCTGATAGACCTCCAGCAAGCCATCATGTCCCTTGAGCAAGCCGGCGAATGCCTGACGCATGCCGGGGTCGCTGTCAACAATGAGCACTTTCTTCATCGACACCGCTTCCTTCTACCGGTGGTGGATCGGGGCCGCCGTGCGATACAAGTTCCACATACTGCTACAATCCCAGGAGCACAGCGTGCCGTTGGTTGCCGGTGTTGCTGGAAGTGGATTGGGTGGCCGCCTCCGCAACTGCATGGGGGAGTCGTGTTGAAAGCGCTATTTTAACCGCAAACAGCGGTGTTGATGCAACCTCTTTTAATGGGAATAATTACCCTATCTATCGTTAAGATGCGTTTCTCACAGCTTCAAATAGAAAAAGATATAGTCGCCGTCATCCACATCGATGATCAAGTTGCAGCCACGCGATTCGGCGAAAACCTCCCAAGGGGGATTTTCATTGCTGCCGCAGTTGTAGGTGGGAAAGCCCTCCTCTTTTTTTTGATTGTAGTAGGAGAGCATCATGGCGTCAGAGTTGATTTCGAGGGCCTTGGCCTTAGCCAGGCTTTTGGCCTCTATGAAGTCGAGTGGTGCCCTATTGCTTTGCAGTTTGACCATCTCGTGGGCGTATTCGCGGGGAGGATTGCGAAGTTCTGCCATGGTATTTTCCTTCCTTTTCCCGGAGGACATGGGTCGCTCAATGGATCCCGACAACCTGCCGGTAACGATTGGGTTATTCAATATAAGCCAATGTACGCAACTTTTAGATAAATTAAGCTTTCTGGGCGCTATTACAAGGGGGGAACCCGCCTCATCCACTCACTCAAGCGCAGCAACCACCCATGGATAGATGTGGTCGACGATCCGTTGGTAACCCTCTGCGTTGGGGTGCAGCATATCACTCTGGTTGTAGCGCCTGTCGCCGGCCACGTTCTCGAGGAAAAAGGGGATCAATGGGACGTCGTGGGTCTTGGCCATGCGGGTATAGACGCCGTTGAATTTGCGCGTGTAGACGGGCCCCAGGTTGGGCAGCATCTGCATACCGGCGAGGATCACCTTGACCTCAGCCGTTTTCAGGATCGTTAGCAGGTGGTTGAGGTTGGCGCTCAGGACTTCGGGGTCGATGCCGCGCAGTCCGTCGTTGGCGCCGGTTTCGAGGATGACGATGTCGGGATCCAAAGAGGAGAGCACCCAGTCGATGCGCGACACCGCTCCGCTGCTGGTCTCGCCACTGACGCCTGCGTTGACGACCCTAACCTTGTGGCCGTCTGCCTTGAGGCGCCGCTCCAGAACGGCCGGATAGGCATCGCTTTCATCCAGCCCCAGTCCGGCCGTGAGGCTGTCGCCCATGGCCACGATGGTGATCTGGTCGGTTGCGGCTTGGGTGGTGTCTCCTGGAGAAGGACTATTGCCATCTTCGCTGCTACAGCTGCTCAGGGTCAGGCAAAAGGCCATGATCAGTAGAATCAGGTTAAAGGGGTTCTTCACAATAGCTCTCTTTTTAATCCATTCAACCATTGGCCTGCTCCCTCAGATAGGTCACCGGTTTTTTCGTCAGGATCGCCCAGGAGGCCAGCAGACCCGTGGCCGCTACCAAAAGGAGATTTCCCAGCAGCAGGCCGCCACTTGCCAAGGGGAAGAACTGGTAGCGGATGTCGAAACTAAAGTGGCATAAAGCCCAGGCGCCCAGGTGGGCCATGGCTAAAGCCAGTAGGCCGCTGATGAGGGCGATGAGCAGATTTTCCATCCCAAATACCAGTAAGACAAAGTGGCGCCGGGCCCCAAGGATTTTGAAGTAGACGGCCTCGGTGGTGCGTTCGGCGCGGGTGGCCCAGATGGCGCTGGTGAGAATCAGCACCCCGGCAGCGATGCTCAGGGCGGTAAAGCCCCGTAAAATTCTGGAAAGGCGCTCCATCAGCCGGGAAAGAATTTTTAGGGTCGCAGAGAGATCGATGACGCTGATATTGGGATGCGCCGTCACCAAACGGGTCTGTAGCTCGGCGGTGTGCTGTGGCGGTACCCGCAGGGCCGAGAAAACCGTCTGGGGTGCGTTCTGGAGCACCGCGGTGGGGAAGAGAAAGTAGAAAAAAGGGCTCAGGTTCTCGCCCACGCGGGTGCGGATGCTGCTGATGCGGGCCTCTATAGGCACCCCCTGTATTGTGAAACCCAGGCGGTCGCCAACCTTCATGGGATGCATCTCCAGCACCTCATCCAGGATCGAGACTTGGGGTCCGCGCCAGTCCTTGCGATAGAGGCTGGAGCCCGCGATGATTTTCTCCGTATCCAGCAGGTCCTCGCGATAGGTGAGATTCATGGTGCGTGCCAGGCTGTCCCGCCGACTGCGCCGCTGCGCTTCCCGGTCGATGGCCTTCCCGTTGACGGAAGTCACCCGCGCCCGCACCACCGGGTAAAAGGTCACCGGCTGGGCGACCAGGCGTTGAAAGTCTTCCTGCTGGTCTGGCTGGATATCGACAAAAAAGAGATTGGGGGCATCCTTGGGGAAGGAGCGCACGAAGGTCGCGTCCAGGTTGGCCTCCACGAGGAAGATGGCGAAGATTACCGCTAGGGAGGTCGTCAGGGTGATCACCACCGATCGGGTGGCATTGCCCGGGCGGAAGAGGCCGCGCACTGCCTGGCGTAAAGCCAGATGGTGGACCTTCAAGCGTTTGAGTCCCCACATGACCAGCTCGCTGCAAGCGCCGGAGAGAAGGATCAGCCCGCCCACCGCGGCCACCAGGTATAGGCCCATCTCGGCGTCGGCCATATGGACGGCGGTCAGTGTGAAGAAGAAGAGCAGCAGCAGGGCGCCGGAAAACCAGGTGGGCCAGCGTTTGTAGTTGGGTACCTGGTCGCGGCGGAATATTAGCATGGGGCGCACGTGTCGCAGGCGATAGAGGGGCAGGAGGGTGAAGAGAGCGACCACCACTATCCCCACGGCGATACCCTCGAGTACCCCCCTGGGGGACAAGCTCAAGGCCAGGTTGGCGGGCAGGAAGTCGGCCAACAGGCGGTGCAGGATCAACTGCAGCCCCAGCCCGGCGGCTACCCCCAGGGCGATGCCGACCCCCCCCAAGAGCATGGTTAGCTGCATGAAGTGACGCAGAAGATAGCGATTGGTTGCGCCCAGGGCCTTCATGATGGCGACGGTATGTTGCTTTTCCCTGAGCAATGCACCCATGGTACTCTGAATACCCATGCCGGCCAGCACGAGGATAAAGATGCCCACCAGTTTGAGGAAGAAGATAAAGTTGTCCAGAAAGCGGCGCACCCCGGATCGGGCCGTGCGATAGGTATCCACTCGTTCCAGTTCCGGGTCGGCGGCGGCCTTGAAGTCGGCTGCAAGGGATTCCAGTTCTTGTGGATTTGCCACTTTGATCAGGATGCGGTAGCGGATGCGGCTGCCCTTTTCAATCAATCCAAGGGTTTTTAGGTCGTGGTGGCTGACAAAGATCCGCGGGCCGAAGGCGAAGAGATTGACGGGGCGATCCGGCTCCGCAGTGACCACAGCGGCGATCCTGAGGGTGGTATAGCCCACCTGGAGAGGATCGCCGATTTGTAACCCCAGGCGGTCCAGAAGCAGTTGCTCCACGACGACACGACCCTTGACGAGGGTATCGCCAAGGGTTTCTCCAGACAGGAGCTCCACACGGCCATAGAAGGGATAGGCCGGTTCCACCACCTTGAGGCGGGCCAGGAGGGAGGCCTTGTCATCCACCGTGCGCACTACCGAGAAGAAGTTGTGGATCGTTGTGGCCTCTATACGACCTGCGGCAACCTCCCGGTCCACGGCACTCTGCAGCGCCGGGCTGAAGGGTGTGTTGGCGCGCAGGATGATGTCGGCGGCGTGCAGGCTGCGGGCGTCCGCCAGGAGAGCGTGGCGCACGCTACGGGAAAATCCGCCGAAGGCCGTCAGGGTGGTCAGGGAAAGCGCGACACAGAGCACGAAGACCAACGCCTGGCGTGAAGCGTGGGCCATTTGGCGGAAGAGAAAACGGATCTGAGGGGTCATGGCGATTTCCTACTCGCCGCTCTGGTGGCGCAGGCGGCCATCGGCCAGGGTGATCACCCGATCAGCGGCCGCGGCGATCCCGGGGTTGTGGGTCACCAGGACAAGGGTGACCGCATGGGTCTTCTGCAGAGCGAGGAGTTGATCGAGCACCAGCTCACCGTTTGTCGAGTCGAGATTGCCGGTGGGTTCATCGGCGAAGAGCAGTTTGGGTCGGTTGATCATGGCCCGACAGAGGGCCACGCGCTGCTTTTCACCCCCCGACAGCTGGCTGGGCAGGTTGTCACTCCGGGAACTCAGCCCCACAGAATCCAGGAGCTCGCGGGCGCGCGTTTCGGCGTCGGGGGTTTTCATCAGTTCTGCGGGAAACATGATGTTTTCCAGGGCCGTCATGGCGGGGACCAGGTGAAAGGACTGGAAAACAAACCCGATGGTGCGGTTGCGCAAGGGGGCCAGGGCATCTTCAGTGGCGGTGCTGATCTCGCGGCCGTCGATCCAAACCTGTCCATGGCTGGGACGGTCCAGGCCAGAGAGCAGGGTCAGCAGGGTGGTCTTGCCGCTGCCGCTGGAGCCGGTGATGACCACGAATTCACCGGCCTCCACCTTCAATGAGACGCGGTCGAGCACCGTGAAGACCTGGTGGTCCACGGTGTAGGTTTTGGTCAGGTTGAGGGCTTCGAGCAGGGGCATGCGGCCTCTCTTGAATCGGTGCTGGAGGTGATGGGCTCCCAAGGGAGTTCGGCTCCCAAAGTAGTTCGGCTCCCAAGGTAGTTCGGCTTAGAGTACATAGTAAGGTTGATGATGGTCATATTCAAGCCGATCCTTAGATCATTGTCAGGCCGCATGCCGGCTTATGCTTGGAAATTGGCGGCGGCTGTTTTATAGAGGGCGCCTATACACCCACTCTTTTCTGAAAGAGGTAGAAAATGAGTCTAACGATTCCCTTTGTCCAGATGGGTTTGGGTCCCATCGGTCAGCAGATCGTACGCTACGCCTGTGAACGCGATGGGTTGCGCCTGGTTGCCGCCATGGACCCCGATCCCGACATGGTGGGCTGCGACGTGGGCACCCTTCTGGGGAGAGATCCCATGGGGATCGCAGTGGTCGCCGATGGGGCCGCGGCCTTCGCAAACAGCGACGCCGAGGTGGTGATCGTGGCTACCGTCTCCAGCGTGGCCCAGGTGGAGGCCCAGATTCAGCTGTGCATCGAGAATGGGAAAAACGTGATCTCCTCTGCAGAAGAGTTGGCCTGCCCCTGGAACACCCACCCCGAGGTCGCCCGGCGGATCGACACCGCCGCCAAGACCAAGGGGGTCACCGTCCTGGCCACGGGGGTCAACCCCGGCCTGGCCATGGACACCCTGCCCCTGACCCTCAGCGGCGCCTGTCGCCGGATCGAGAGCATCCATGTCAAGCGCCACCAGGACGCCGGCCTGCGTCGCCTGCCCTTCCAGAAGAAGATCGGTGCCGGCCTCACCGCCGAGGCCTTTGCCGCCCAGGCAGCCGCAGGCACCATCCGCCACGTGGGTTTCAGAGAGTCGATCCAGATGATCGCCCGCACCTTGGGTTGGGCGCTGGAAGCCACTGAGGACAAAGTCTCGCCGGTGATCGCCGCAACACCGGTGTCCAGTCCATTTCTTGAGGTGGCGGCCGGCCAGGCCGCCGGGGTGCGCCAGGTGGCGGTGGGGTATCGGGGTGGCGAGGCTGTCATCACCTTGGAGCTCGAGGCCTACATCGGTCATCCAGCCCCCAAGGATGCCGTCACCATTCAAGGCGACCCAAGCCTTTACAGCGAAGTAAAGGGCGGCATCAACGGTGACGTGGCCACTTGTGCCATGGTCGTCAACGCCCTGCCCAGGGTGGTCGCCGCGGCCCCGGGGCTAAAGACCATGCCGGAGATCGCCACGGTCTCCTGGTTTCATCGTCTGCCTTGATGCGGATGTCCGTCCTTATTCTTTTGCCTGGATTTGCCATCCGGGTTTTGATGACTACGATGTAAGTACGCGTCTTAAACTGACTTCTGTGAAATTGGAGTTTCAATGAATGAAAGCGTAGATACCCCCAGCCTCGACATTATCGTCAAAACCGTTGAGCAATACGGCTGCAAACTGGTGGACATCGACCTGGATAATCACATCCTCAATATCGAGGGGCCGGAGGCGGCCCAGACGGCGTGCGCCCTGGCGTTGGAGAAGCTCCTCAGCTAGTGCCTGCCTGGAGCTGGATGGATACGAATCAGGTCCATGGAGAATATCGCACTGATACTGGTGGCCCCCCAGGGGGCCATGAACGTGGGTGCCGTTTGTCGCGTGATGGCCAATTTTGGGGCTGGCGACCTGCGCTTGGTGCGTCCCTGTAAGGATTACCTGGGCGCCGACGCACGGCGTATGGCCCTCAAGGCCCAGCCTCTGCTCCGGTCGGCCGTCTGCTACGATTGTCTGGAGGACGCCCTAGCGGACCGCCACCTGGTGATCGGCGCCACTGCCCGCCGGGGTAAGTACCGTGATGCCTGCCTGACCCCGCGCCAGATGGCTGGCCGTGTGTCCGCCCTTGCAGCCGGAACCCGGGTCGGTCTGCTCCTGGGGCGCGAGGACAGCGGTTTGAGCGGAGAGGAGATCGAGCGTTGTCAGACCCTGGTGACCATACCCACCGCCGGCACCTACGGCGTCCTCAACCTGGCCCAGGCGGCCGGTGTTCTATTGTATGAGCTTTTCCTTGGGCAGAACGCTGCCGTCGGAGGCTCTCCCAGCGAAGAAGCGCCTCCTCTGGCAGATCAGGAACAATTGGAGCAGTTGTATCTCCATATGCAGACCACCCTGACCCGTAGCGGCTTTCTCGATCCCCAAAACCCCGCCCACCTCATGCGCACCTTCCGCCGCCTCTTCGGGCGTACGGAACTGGATGGCCGCGAAGTGCGCATTTTGAGGGGCTGTATGAGCAGCATTGACGCCCTCATGGCATCCGACCGCCTGGATGATTGACCGCAGGCACGCCCTGACGTAAAATAGCCCCATAGTTGCATAAAAAGATGGCCAAGAGGCAAAAAATCCATGCGGCAGCAACCCTCAGGCACTCTCTCGGTGGAATCGATGCCAGATCCGGAGGAGATCTCTGCAGAGCCGCCCCAGGTCGGCCGACGCATGCGCCGCTTGCGGCGCTACTTTTTACTGCTGCTGCTCAAAATCCTCTGGTGGGATGTGGTCTGCAACCAGGCGCTGCTGCGCTGGATGCGACCGGCGGCCGAGGTCCGCTGGGCCGCCCTTGCGAGAAGTTTCGCCGCTCTCGCCGCAGAGCTGGGCGGGGTGCTGATCAAGCTGGGACAATTCCTCAGCACGCGGGTGGATATCCTACCCGCCGAAGTGATCCAGGAGCTAGCCGGCCTCCAGGATCGCATTGCGCCTGCACCCGCCGGGGAGATCTCCGCCTTCCTGGCCCTCCAGTTCGGTCGCCCGGTATCCGCTGTTTTTACCACCTTTGAGACGGTACCTCTGGGAGCCGCCTCTTTGGCCCAGGCCCACCGCGCCCGTCTGCCCGACGGTGAGCCGGTGGTAGTCAAGGTGTTGCGACCTCACATCCACAGCATCGTCGAGGCCGACCTGGCGGTGCTGCGGCGGGTGGTCCGCCGTCTGGCGCGGATCAAGGCGATCCGACAGCGCCTGGATCTCGAGCAGCTCCTACTCGAATTTGCCACCACCACCCGACTCGAGCTGGATCTCTTGCGGGAGAAGGGGCAGCTCGACCTGTTTCGGGGAGATTTTAGTCGGCGTGCCAAGATTCACATCCCGGCCGTTTACGATGACTTCTGCCTGCCGGCGGTCCTCACCCTGGAGGATGTGGCCTATCTCAAGATCACCGACACCGAGGGGATGCGAGCCTGCGGCATCGATCCCGCCCAGGTGGCCACTGTCCTTTACGACGCATACATGCACCAAATCTTCGTCACCCACCGGGTGCACGTGGACCCCCACCCCGGCAACCTCTTCGTGCGCCCACTGCCCACCGAGGCGGAGCGGGCCGAAGGGGTCGCGACTTATTTTCCGGGAGAAGCGGTGCCAACCAGCGAAACGCGTGATTTTCAGCTGGTTTTTATCGATTTTGGGATGACGGCCCAGGTGTCGGAGCGCCTCAAGGCCGCCATGCGCATGGGGGCCATCGGGGTGGGCACCCAGGACGCGCGTAAGATCGTCCAGGCCCTGTTGATGGCCGGTTCCCTGCGGCCGGGTGCCGATCTGCGCCGCCTGGAGGAGGCCCACCAGGAGTGGTTGCAGAAGATATGGGGGCTGCGCCTGGGCAGCCTCAACGAGACCGCCCGTCGGGAGCTGCGCTACTTTCTGAAAGAGTACCGCGATCTGCTGCGCGACACCCCCTTTCAGGTGCAGGCGGACATGCTCTACATCGGGCGAGCGGTGGGACTTTTGGCCGGGCTGGCCACGGCCATCGATCCTGAGTTCGACCCCTGGTCCAAGAGCCTGGTGTATGCGCGCCGCTTCGCCAAAGAGGAGATTACCGAAGGTTGGCAGGGGGTGTGGGAGGAACTCTACCTCCTGGGAAAAAGTGTCTGGCAGATCCCTGGCGAACTGGAGCAGGTCCTCAACCGGGCCAAACAAGGGGCTCTGGCCGTGCAGGTCTCCCTCTCTCCCCAGACCCGCAGAGCCATCCGACGCATCGATAACTCGGTGCATCGTTTCGCTTGGATGCTCGTCGCCGCCGCGCTGCTGGTTTCCGGCGTCAATCTATACATCTCCGATAAGGTGGGGCCCTTCGGCACCATCATGATGGTGTTGGCCGCGGTTGCCTTTTTGTGGGGGATGCACAGGAGAGACACTAGCTAACCCAGGAATCAACCCGTCCAAGTGCATGTATGCGGCTGTTCGTCAAAGGTCTTCACCCTCCGCCAGCACCCTTGCGATGACGGTTGCCACATGGCGGGTGGATCCCGCCGGTGAAAGATAGGAGCAGGTTGTACGATCTGTCATACGATCTCCTTATCCATAAAATTGAAAGTCATAATCTATTGGTCTTGCCATACAGCAATATGGTAAAAAGGGGAAAGTAATGGGAATAAGCCCGTAACCAGTTCTTGTCAACCACCAAGCGGCTCTATCCATGTAACCAGAACTGCCTATCCAGGCTCTTCAAAATATGTTGTGCCAACAACCCAAGGATGGAGGAAATCATGCCAGAAGAAGTAAAAGTGGGATGCGCACGTCCCACGGGCGGGCCGGTGGGAGAAGATCTGCCGACCACTGAGGAGGCCCCATCTGCAGAAGGGGGCTCGCAACCCAAACCCAAAAAGGAGCAAGCGATGATTCAGGTCGGCAAGAAGGCGCCCGATTTCGTGGCGCCCGGCTATCATAAAAACACATTCGTTAACGTTAAATTGTCCGATTATCTGGGCAAGTGGGTGTTGCTCTGCTTCTATCCCGGTGACTTCACCTTTGTCTGAGCCACCGAGATCTCGGCAGTTGCCGAGAAATACCCCGAGTTGGAGAAGCTGGATGTGCAGGTGCTCTCCATGAGCATCGACTCCATGTTCGTACACAAGATGTGGGATCAGGAAGAGCTCAGCAAGATGGTCGACGGCGGGGTGCCCTTCCCCATGCTCTCCGATGCCGGCGGCCGGGTGGGCAAGGTCTACGGCGTCTATGACGAAGACGCCGGGGTGGAGACCCGCGGGCGCTTCATCATCGACCCCGACGGTGTGGTCCAGGGCTTCGAAGTCCTCACCCCACCGGTGGGTCGCAATGTCAACGAGACCTTCCGGCAGGTGCAGGCCTTCCAGCTGGTGCGCGCCTCCAAGGGCACCGAGGCGACGCCGTCCGGTTGGCGGCCGGGCAAGAAAGTTCTCAAACCGGGGATCGATCTGGTGGGCAAGGTGTGGAAAGAGTGGAAGACCGAGGAGGCTTTTGACTAAGTCTCAAATCGGGCGCCTCCAAGAGGTGCCCGATTTCAGCCCGATCTCTACTGGCACAACAAAGTGGACGGGTTATGCGTGGGTCCGGATAGCCCTTATAAACCGCATCGTCGGGCGAACCGAATAGTCGGACAACCGGCGATGCGGTTTCATTTTAGAAGGTTTATTTCCCATAACACACCTGAACGGGAGGCGGCCAAAGCCCGCGCCCTCACTCTTACCTTCCCAGCTCAAACCGGAGCACCGGTCGCAGATTACTTTCTTGGTGCGCCTGGTAAGGCACCATTGGTTTGAAATGAGGTCTTAATGAAACAACCGCTGCTACCCCCGCTGCCATCTCCGTCCCCGGAGTCGGCATCATCGTTGTCACGGGTCGTTCCAGTGAAAGTATCGGTTTTTGCCGACAGGTTTCCCGATATGTCCACAGCCGACAATTGGTAGCTGTACTGGGTGGCGGGAGTAAGATCGGTATCGGAAAAAGTGGTTGTGCTTGTGGTGCCGATAAGAGCGGTGGGGGTGCAATCGCCGGTACAGCGGTAGACATTGTAAGAAGCGACCCCGACATTGTCCGTGGACGCGGTCCAGCTCAATGCGATCTGGGTGGCTGATGTTGCCGTGGCGGATGGGTCGCTGGGCGTTGTCGGGTTTTGGTCGTCAGCATCGCCAGCACGGGTCGTTGCGGTAAAAGTATTGGTTTTTTCCGAGGCGTTTCCCGATGTGTCCACGGCCGACAATTGGTAGCTG
>JBNKKA010000054.1:0-25040 GCA_050291585.1 Desulfobacteraceae bacterium | reverse complement strand
ATGGCCATGCGATCGACATCCAATTGGAAGATCCTCATCGACGATATGACTATCAGCATCGACAGCCTCGCGATGGACGCCATCCGCGTGGGCCCATCCATAGGCAGCGGGTTGAGCTTCGGCGCCATCGCCCTCCGCGGCCTGGTGGCCGACATCGAGGGCAAGGTTCAGATTTACTACCACTGAAAAATTTCCCCGGCACCCGGATACTCTATTCCCGCCCCACCGGGCAGGATTGCCAATGGTTTGCTGGATCTGTTATGTATCTATCCAATTTTACAGGGGGGCACCGCATTCTAAAGCCCTCAAAGCTGGTTAAATTAAGGATAGATATACAGGAGCCACCCAATGGAAAGCTTTGCCAGTGACAACACCGCTGGAGTTCATCCCGCAATCATGGCGGCCCTGGCGAGGGTCAACCAGGGCCACTGCAGTGCCTATGGCGATGATCCCCATACCCGTTCGGCCGTGGAGGTCTTCAAGCGGCATTTCGGTGAGGAGATCGAAGTCTTCTTTGTTTTCCTGGGGACAGGGGCCAATGTCCTGGGCCTACGTGCCCTGGCACGCTCCCACGAGGCGGTGATCTGCGCTGAAAGCGCCCACATCAACGTGGACGAGTGTGGTGCGCCGGAAGCCTTCAACGGCTCAAAGCTGATCCCGATCGCCACTACTGACGGCAAACTGAATTTCGATGCGGTGGCCCCCCATCTCCATGGCTTCGGCGTGGAGCACCACGCCCAACCCAGGGTGATCGCCATCACCCAGTGCACCGAGCTTGGCACGGTCTACACTCCGACAGAGATCCGCAGCCTGGCCGATCAAGCCCACGCCCAGGGGATGTATCTCCACATGGACGGTGCCCGGCTGGCTAACGCGGCGGCCCGCCTGGGCACCGGCCTGAAAGAACTCACCCGGGACTCCGGCGTGGACGTCCTCAGCTTCGGGGGGACTAAAAACGGGCTAATGTTCGGTGAGGCGGTGGTTTTTCTGAAGCCTGAGCTGGCTGCCGGGTTCAAATACCTCCGCAAACAGGGGATGCAGTTAGCCTCCAAGATGCGCTTCATCGCCGCCCAGTTCGATGCCCTGCTCGAGGGCGATCTATGGCGCCACAACGCCGCCCACGCCAATGCTATGGCCGCCCTCCTGGCAGAGGCGCTGAAACCCATCGAAGGGGTGAAGATCACCCAGCCGGTGAAGACCAATGTGATCTTCGCCAAGCTTCAACCCAGCCATATAGTGGCCCTCCAGAAGACCCACTATTTCTACCTCTGGGACGAAGCCCGCTCCGAGGTGCGCTGGATGACGGCCTGGGACACCACCGAAAATCAGGTGCGCGCCTTTGCCAAGCGGATTCGGGCGGTCACAAACGCCTGAGTACAAACCACGGGTCAAGAGAGGTAATTTTCACCTTCCCCCCAGAATTGACAATCCAGTCCGTCTTGCAGTAGTTAAACAGATCTATACCACAATACTGACAAAACCGACTTTCACGGGTCTCCCAAAACCAGGAGACCTCACGCGGACCTGCAACCGGCAATAGAGATAGACGACGACCGCCATCGAAACGCCCGATTGAAACACAGACTGGCCTGCTGCCAAGATATACCTGGATGATGCGGATTCACTGGACCGGCATTCCCCGCACACACCCGCCGACCATCCACTCCTTTTAGGATATTTTATCCTTCCAAGCAGTTAGCCTGCTGACTGACCCGGTTTCCCGGCGTTGACACAGCATGCCGCCGAGTTGCAGTGCTTCGTGGCATCCACCAATGGGCGTTTATGACGACCCGCCGGGATCGACTCACAAGGAGAACCAGGATGACCCCCAGAACCCGTTTACCTATCCTTCTCAGCCCCAAACAGACCTGCGGACGCGGTTATATCGTTCTGGTCGCCGTCGTTGCGACCTTTGCCCTGGCCACTTGTGGTGGCGGCGGAGGCTCCAGTTCCCACACCGATCCAAACAATGTCGCTATCAGCGGTGTGGTGGAAGATGGGAGCGGTAGCGCCACCATCGCCAACGCCACCTGCCGGTTTGTAGACACCGACGGCCAGACGCGGGCAACTGACGCAGGCGACCAGGGCGGTCATTACACCCTGTCGGTTCCACCCGCCGTCCAGGGCTACATCTATTGCAGCCCCCCGTCGATGCCCCAGCTCAATCTGGCCACCTTCGCCAGTACTATGGGTGCGGACCCGGGCAGCGCCATCACCAGCGAAAACCTGACACCGGCCACCACCATCGCGGCGGACATCATCCGCAATGCAGATCCATCGATCTCTCCCGAGGCCCGTAAGCTAGACCTGCTTCTTAAAATCCAGACCGAAGAGGACCCTGACCTGAACATCGTCGTGGCCATGGCCACCCGACTCTACCGCGCCATGCTGGCCCAACAGGTCAACGTGGGCTTTGGCAGTGGCGACAGCGGTCGGAACGGCAGTGGAGATGGCGGGGGGGAAAGCGACAGCGATGTTGGTGGCGTGGGGGGCGACGCCGGAGACGGGGCCGACTTCTCCCCCCTGGCCGGTGTCCAATGCACCTTCCTCGTGGGTGACGATCTCGCCCAAGCGGAAGTGACCTATAGCTCGGCATTGGCCGACTACCTCTCCGACGGCCAGTTGGACCGGCCCGACCTGGTGGACCTGGCAAATACCGTGAACCAAGGGCTCGACTACGCTCCGGAGGAGATCCAGCAGGCGTTCGTCCATATTTTTACAAAAGGGTTGGGCCAACCCTATACCACGGTCACCGACGAAGCCGGGCACTACTTTCTGCCCATACCGGCCAACCTGCCAGGGTTCGTGCGCTGTGCCTACCCGGAACAGCCGGAACTGGCCCTGGCGACCTACGTTCCCGGTCGCAGTCCGGATGAACTCCTTGAGAACCAGGACGCCTCTCCGGCCGCTACCGTCTTCAGCGCCCTCATTGCCCCCCAGATCGAGGAGGATCTGGCGGGCACAAAGGAGAATTTTCTCGCCGATATCGAAGGGCTGGGGGTCTTTTTGACGGGCCCCAACCTTCCGCAAGGTCCCCTGACAGGCATCCGCCTGGGAGATGCGGCGCCTCAAAACAACGATGTGGGACTGGTGGCCTTCACCGCCACGGCCCTGTTCAACAGTTTTTACAAAAACGGCCTGGAAGCCGAGTATACGACCATAATTCAAGCGCTCTCCGATAATCTGACGACTGATCTGACCGTGGATCCCGCTTTCCTGGAAAGTCAGGGACTGCCGCCCGAACAGGCGGCGTTGGTCAGTGATTCAATTAAAACGGCCGGAGAGCAACTGGGAACCGAACTGCCCAAAGCCCTTTCCACGGCCCGGGTGAACGTGACGGTGACAGATGCCGACGACGGCGACCGGCTGGTGGAAAACGCCGTCGTGGAGATCCCCGGTCTGGATAGTTCGGTGATCTGTGAGGGGTGTGGTGGCAGTACCGATGCCAACGGCCGGCTCACCCTCACCTTGATCAACATCCCCGAAGATCCAGCCACCGAAGTGGTGGTGACCATCTCTTCCGTGCCGGGCTATGAGACGGTGACTGCACCGTCCATCGAAGTGGTGGCCCTTGCTACAGTGGACCTCGAGGTTGCCCTCAGCACCGCGACCACCTTCGACCTGAATGTGCAGGGCAGCGGTGAGGGTGGCGGCAGCATTACCAGCACCCCTGCCGGCATCGACTGCACCATTGCTGCAGGTGCCCTCGCCGGTGACGGCAGCGAGCCATACGCCGACGGCACCGAGGTCGTCCTCACCGCCACCCCGGACGGATACTCGGCCTTCGGCGGCTGGAGTGGGGACGCCTGCGTCGATGCCGGTTCTACCTGTACGCTGACCATGGAAGCGGACATCACCGTCACCGCAAACTTTACGCCGAGTTGTAACCCAGCAGAATACACCATAGAGCCATCTCAAGTATCCTTCCCACAGGAAGGCGGAAGCGGCACCCTTGCAATATCTGCCCCGGAAGGCTGTCCCTGGAGCGTATCGGCCGATGAATGGATATCGATTGATCCCGAAACCGCCATCGGCAGCGGTGGGGGAATCGTCAACTACACAATAAATGCAAACAGCGGGTCCAGCCGCAGCGGCACCATCGCTGCTGCCGGACAAAATTTTAGCGTGGATCAGGAAGCGGGAGACTGCACCTATACCCTAACGCCTACCAGCGCGAACCCTGCCGCAGCGGAGGGCACAGGCAGTATCACGGTGACGCCCTCATACGCGGGATGTACGACACCCTGGACAGCCTCGGAGAGTGCCGGCTGGATCAACATCACCGCCGGCGCCAACGGCAATGGCCCAGGGACGGTGAGTTATACCGTGGCCGCCAACACCGGGCCCAGCCGCTCGGCGACGATCACAGTGGCCGGGAGAAGTCATCAAGTAACTCAAGCGGCGGCAAGCTGCACCTACACAATCACCCCCACAAGCGCGAGCCCCTCAGCAGCGGGGGGTACGGGCAGTATCACGGTGACGCCCTCATACACGGGATGCACGACGCCCTGGACAGCCTCGGAGAGTGCCGGCTGGATCAACATCACCGCCGGTGCCAACGGCAGCGGCGAAGGCACAGTGAGCTACTCTGTGGATCCGAACAACGGGCCCAGCCGCTCCGCGACGATCACAGTGGCCGGGCATGACTTTACGGTGAATCAGAGCGATCCTTATGTCGTCGATCAACAGAATTGGCCGCCCTTTAGCCCTCAGGTGGAAATTAGCAATGTGGCCCTCAATCATTATTGGCCTCGTCAGCGATTCACCCCTGGCCTTAATCGCCTGACCGGTGTGGATATCTATCTGGAGACGATCGATGCGGCCAATGGTGATGAGGTGGTCCTGGTCAAGATCCTTGGTGATGGCGGGGAATTGGGGCGGAAAACCCTGACCGTCCAAGCAGGCTTCAACGGCTTAATTCACTTCAACTTTGATACCCCGATTGTGATTCCCTCAGGTCAAACGGCCTCCTTGTTTGTATTGAACTCCCTGGATTCGACTTTAAAAAGCAGCAGCACCTTCGGTTGGCGGCTGAGCAGACTCGAGGGAGGAGGCACCTATAGTGGTGGAGCTGCATGGCATTCGGATTATATCCATGCCAGTGAGGATTTCTTCTTCAGAACCTATGGATACAATCAGTAGCTTACTAGGATACCGTCTATTTTTATCCTGAAAAGCGGCAAGGCGCTAGCGCGGCGCAGGAGGCTCTTTGCCCCGCAGATAAGCCACGACCACCCCCACGGCGGTGAGTGCGCAACCCACACGCATGGCGATCCTGAAGGCGGAGATGAAAGCGGGCGCCAGATCCGGTCGATACACCTTGAGGCTTTCGCCTCCGCTGAGGCGGGTGAAGATCAGGTTGAAGACCGTTCCCGCCAGGGCCACTCCGAAGACCATACCGAAATTGCGTGCCGTGGCCACCATGCCGGAGGCGGTGCCCCGCTGATGAGGGGGCACACTCCCCATGGCGATGGCACTGTTGGGAGGCAGAAAAAGCGCGATACCGAGTCCCACCAGGGCCAGTCGCCAAACCAATTGAGCGACGCTTGCCGCAGGACCCAGCAGGCTGAAGGCGAATAGGGCCGCTGAAAGCAGCAGCATACCAAGGCTGCATAAAAGCCGCGACCCCATACGGTCGGCCAGCGCACCGGACAGGGGGCTGATGACGGAGAGCAGGATAAAGGGCACCATCATGAGGAGACCGGCCTTTTCCACGGCGTAGCCGGCGGGGTGAAGAAGATAAAATGGGGTCAAAAAGACGATGGTGAACAGCCCGGCAAAGAGGATGGCGGCCGCGGCCACCGGCAGGCTGAAAAGGCGCAATTTGAGAAGCGCGAGGTCAAGGATGGGGTGGTCCGTGCGCCCTTCGAACCAAAAGAAATATCCGCCCGCTGCCAGCGCCACGGCGGCAATCCCTGCGGCCTGTAAGGGCGTCTGGCTGAGGGCCTGCAAGTGGGAGAGCAAATAGAGTAAGCTACACAGGCACAGGGCCAGGAGCAGCGCGCCGACGCCGTCGAAAGGCTCCCTGCGAATCACATCCGCCGGACCGCCTTTTAATATCCGTGCCGCAGCCCAGAAGGCCACCAACCCGATGGGAATGTTGACGTAAAAGATGGCGCGCCAGGAGAAATGATTTAGGATAAAGCCGCCCAGAGCCGGCCCTGTGGTCAGACCCGCGGCCACCACCGTTCCCACCATACCCAGAGCGCGCCCCCGCTCCGCCGGGGGGAAAACATCCACAATGATGGCCGGGGAACAGGCCATCAGCATGGCCGCGCCAACCCCCTGGAAAGCTCTGGCGACAATAAGGAGCCAGACGTTCTGGGCCACGCTGCAGAGCACAGAACCGAGGGTAAACGCCAGAAATCCCCGGCAGTAGACCCAGCGGCGACCACGCAGGTCACTGAGGCGCCCGAAGGTCAGCAGGAGGGAGGAGATGGTGAGCAGGTAGCTGACCACGACCCATTCCATGATGGTCAATTGCTGGGCGAAGTCGGCCATGATCACCGGCAGTGCGAGGTTGACGATACTGGAGTCCACCGTGGACATGAAAATCCCCACGGCAACCAAAAGAAAGTAAATCCATTTATTCGGCGAAGAAGGAGGATGCACAGGATCAACCTCTTGATGAGTGTTAGATAAGCAGCGTCCGGCGTCGCAAGGGGTGATACATGGAAAACCAGCCCTATGCAAACCCAAACCAAGGTGCTACAAGCGTCCACATCAACCGCACCACCTTGGAACTGCAACCAGGGCCAAATCGAAAAAGAATCACGCCTGAACCGGAGTTTTATCCATGTACACAGACCATCGCATCATCTTTGCTACCGCCACTCGCATGGAGGCCCTGGCCGACGAAAGCGTCGGGCTGGTGGTCACCTCGCCCCCCTACCCCATGATTCAGATGTGGGATGAGTGTTTCTGCCGCCAGGAAGCGGCCATTGTCGATATGCTCACAAAGGGCGATGGCCGTGGGGCCTGGGAAGCCATGCACCGCCTCCTGGACCCGGTCTGGGAAGAGGTCCACCGCGTTCTCGTTCCCGGGGGTTTTGCCTGCATCAATATCGGCGATGCCACCCGCACCCTGGACGGTCACTTCGAACTATTTGCCAATCACAGCCGCATCCTTTCCAAAGCCCTGGCCTTGGGTTTCACGAGCCTGCCCCTGATCCTCTGGCGCAAGCAGACCAACGCCCCAAATAAATTCATGGGCTCGGGGATGCTCCCCGCAGGTGCCTATGTCACCCTCGAGCATGAGTATGTTCTTGTCTTGCGCAAGGGCAACAAGCGGATCTTCGCCAATACCGAGAGCAAACAGCTCCGGCAGCGCAGTGCATTTTTCTGGGAGGAGCGCAATCAGTGGTTTTCAGACGTGTGGCTGGATATCAAGGGCTCCCGCCAGTCCCTTGGAGACCCGCGCATGAGGGCTCGCAGCGGAGCCTATCCCCTGGAGTTGCCCCTGCGGCTGATCCACATGTACAGCCTCCAGGGCGACACGGTCCTGGACCCCTTCATGGGCACGGGCACCACCATGCAGGCGGCCATAGCCTCTGGGCGAAATAGCGTGGGGTATGAGCTCGAATCGGCCATGAAAGCCCTCCTGATGCCCGATCCAAGGGCGGTCTGCGACCTGGCCAACGACCTCATCGACCGACGCCTGGCCAACCATCTGGCCTTTGTCAAGGACCGCCAGGAGGCGGGTAAACCCATCAAGCACACCAATGTTTTTTACGGATTTCCCGTGATCACGCGCCAAGAGATGAATCTTTCTTTTCCTCGTCCAAAAGAGATCGTCCCTACAGGTAAACAGGCCTGGCGTGTCGCCTACTCGACGCAGCCGGCTTCCGAGGTGGCTGGCGAATCCTTGGCGACGCCGTTAGCCAATGACAGGGCGATGTCAAGCCCCGGCCGGCCGCGTCAGCGCAAGCTCTTCGGCTGATTCAATCCGCGATAGCAGGTATCTGCGCCAACGGACTTCTTAGCCAACAGGCGTCTGTAAGATCAGGTATCTATAATTTCACGGATTTTAGTTGAGAAGGCCTTCAGGTTGAAAGGCTTCTGGATGAAACCGTTGCAGCCCTGACCCAAAAGCGAACTGGCCTGAAAATCCATATTATATCCCGATGAGAGCAGAATTTTGGCCCCGGGACGCCGCTTTCGGATGTGATCGAACACTTCGCTGCCGCCCACGTCGGGCATGATCATATCCAGAATCACCAGGTCGATCTCCTCCAGGTGTTCGTCGAAAACCTCCATACCGGCACGTCCACAATTGGCCGTCAAGATGGTGTAGCCCAGCCCCTCAAGCATCAGGCGGCCCACCTCGATGATGTAATCCTCGTCATCCACCAACAGGATGGTTTCGTCGCCCTTGAGGATGGTATCCGGCGTTTTTTGCGGCGCATCCACGCTTGTTTCAGAAGCTGGCAGAAAGATATCGAAGGTGCTGCCACGGCCAACTTCGCTGTCCACGGTAACAAAGCCGTTGTGGTTTTTGACGATGCCAAAGACCGAAGCCAGCCCCAGCCCAGTGCCACGGCCGATCTCCTTGGTGGTAAAGAAGGGCTCGAAGATGCGTTGCTGAGTCTCCTTGTCCATGCCCGTGCCGGTATCGCTGACCGAAATTTTCACATAGCGACCGGCAGTCGCCTCGTGGGGGGTTGTCTGGCGCTCGTTCAGGACGAGGTTGTCGGTTTTGACGTAGATATCCCCACCCTTGTCCATGGCCTGGTAGGCGTTCAGGTACAGATTCATCAACACCTGTTCGAGTTGGCCCTGGTCGGCCTCGATGGTCCAGATATCTTTAACGAAATTGGCGTGCATTTTCAGCTCTTTGTGGGTGCGGCTGAACAAATTCACCGAGGTGCGCAGCAGTTGATTGGGATCGAGGGGTTTGACCACGTATTTACCCCCCCTGGCAAAGCCCAGCAACTGCTTGGTCAGCTGAGATCCGCTCTCCACGCAATCCTCGATACTGCTGAGCTTGGCACACAGCTCGTCGTCACCCTCGCCGTTGATGAACAGGAGGGAGACATTGCCCTGAATCCCCATGAGGAGGTTGTTGAAGTCGTGGGCGATGCCGCCGGCGAGGGTTCCCAGGGATTCCATCCGCTGGGCCTCGTTGAACTGATTCTCAAGTTTCTTCTGGCGGGTGATGTCGCGCATGAAGTTGAGGGTCGCCGGCTTGCCCTCCCACTGGATTAAGGCAGAATTCAGCTCCATCCAGACGATCGCCTTTTCATCTGTGACGATGCGAAAGTGGCAGGTGTCCGAGAGCACTTCCCCACGGATGCGCTTCATGTGCCGATCCAGAAGCATCTTCTGATCGTCGGGATGCACATAGGTATGAAAGGGTTTCTCTTCGATTCTGAGGTTGAGCTTGCGTGCCATCTCCGTGGCCCGCCGGTTGGGGAATTTGAACTCACCCTCCTGGAGGATGAAGATGGCCTCGTTGGCGTTCTCCACCAGGGCACGGTACTTGACTTCCGATTCGCGGATGGTGGCTTCGGCCTGCTTGATATCGGTGATGTCGCGCAGGTGTTCCACCACCCGCACCACCTCTCCGTTCTCATCCAAAATGGGGTAGGCGCGTATATCGAACCAACGCTGACGACTGTCTATATACCGCTCCGCCCGGGCCGGAGCGCGCGTCTTCAGGGCGATTTTAGAGGGACAGACATCGCAGGGAGCGTTTTGGCCGATGAGCTCGAAGCAGTGTTTACCGATCACCTCATGGGGCGTCAGCCCCACGAACTCATAGCCAGCCGCGTTGTAACGCAATATGCGCCGCTGGGTATCCTGAATCCCCAGGACATCGGGAATGGCATCGAAGATGGTGTTGAGCAGGCCGGCTTTTTCCACCGTCTCCGCCCGGTTGCGGGTCCATTCACGCTGCTCCCGTCTCAGGTCGTCAACCAGGTTTTTAAGTTCACCACACGCGTTCGACAATTCTCGGGCCTGGTGGGCCAGGACACCGTCCATGCCATTCTCAAACCGTTCAAGCGCCGTAAGGCTACCCTTGAGTTTGGTTTCAAGATCTTGAAGACGACGAATCAATGACGAGGCCCCATCTGGCGATGAGGCCCCATCTGACGATGGGGTTTCATCTAAAGATGCGGACAGAATTTTATCCTCAGGTAGTGTCTGATCCTCAGATGAACCCTGATTTTCACGTAAAGCCTGATGGGATGAGATCATTAAAGGGGTCTCCACTATTGCGTGTCTGTATGGTTATATCCACTTAGAATTGGGTAATCCAAGTGCGAAGCCTGTGAAACAGTTTCGCCAATACGGCCCTGGCCCACGGACCGCAACCTACCCGGGAATAATAACATATTCGTAAATTTATTATATTTACATATACTTACAGCGTGTCCCGCACCGTAATATAACTTAGTGCACGCTATTTGCTTTGATCATGTCCAGGCTAGGAAAACATGCTCGGCCGATTGAGACAGCCCATGTTGGCTGATAAAGTCAGCCATATTGGCTGACTCGGTTACCAACGAATTAACCTATATAGAGTTTAGCACAATTTCAAGTGGCGGACGACGCCGCGGGCACAAAGAAAGAGCAGCGGAACCTAAATTCAGACATTTTTCCACTAGAGAAGGTTGAGGACAATATGCGGATTGGCTTTGTATCTACGCGTTTTGCAGGAACCGACGGCGTTTCACTGGAAGCCAGCAAATGGGCACAAGTACTTGGCAAGGGCGGGCACGAGTGTTTTTGGTTTGCCGGCGAGCTCGATCGCGACCCCCAGCGCTGTTTCCTGGTCCCTGAGGCCCATTTCAGCCATGAACGCAACCAGTGGATCAACCAACACCTCTTGGGCAAGCGACGGCGCGCATCCCAAATCAGCTCCGCCATCCACAGCTTGCGTAGCCGCCTGAAGCTTCAGCTGCATCAGTTTATCAACCATTTCGCCATCGACCTGCTAATCCCCCAGAATGCACTTTCCCTGCCCATGCAGCTGCCTTTAGGCCTGGCCCTCACCGAGGTGATCGCCGAGACCGGCATTCCCGTCATCGCCCACCACCACGACTTTGCCTGGGAACGCCCCCGCTTTGCTGTATTTGCGGCCCAAGATTATCTATCCATGGCCTTTCCACCACGTTTGGACAATATCTCCCATGTGACCATCAACAGCCAAGCGGCCCAACAGCTTGCTCTAAGAACCGGAATCGCGGCCGAAGTGATTCCCAATGTGCTTGATTTCGAAAATCCTCCCCAGGTGAACACGGCCAAGGTAGACTGTTTGCGGTCCATCTTGGAGCTGACCGAGGCAGATACGGTGGTTTTGCAGCCCACCCGGGTAATCCAACGCAAGGGGATAGAACACGCCATCGGGCTTGCTCGCGCGCTCAAGATCCCCAATTGCAAACTGGTGATCTCCCACGCCTCTGGCGATGAGGGCCACGAATACGCCCACTGGCTGGAAGGCCACGCCAAGGACCAGGATGTCGACCTGCGTTTTCTGGAGGTGGCGTTGGGAGATCCTTGGAACCCCCACCCCCAGAAACAGCCCGAATTTACTTTGAACGATGTCTATCCCCTGGCCGACGTAGTCACCTTTCCAAGCTCCTGCGAGGGTTTTGGCAATGCCTTTCTGGAGGCCATTTATCATCGCAAGCCCTTGTTGGTTAACGAGTATGAAATTTTTCAGACCGATATCGCACCCATGGGATTTCACCTGGCAACCATGGACGGCTTTTTGACCCGGGACGCCATAGAACAGATCCAGGCCATGTTATCCTCTCCCCTCCTGCGTCAGCAGATGACGGCTGCCAATTATGAGACTGCCCGCCGTCACTTCTCCTACGAACGTGTGGAGCAAAGCCTGAATCGCCTGATTGCCGACGCATCCCAACCCTCCGTTGATCAACAGCACCTGAACACGACCGCTTCGAATTCTAATGCGGATGCGAAAGTGTTCTACCTGCATGAGCAGGCTAACGGCACCCAGCGCCCACATCGTCGACAGGCCCTGGGTCATTAAACGAATGCCCAAGGCTGTTTGCCGATCATCGCCGGTGGCGACATTGTGATAAATGCAATAAAAAGCTATTTTTGATATATTATTTAATAGTTACATCAATTCAACAATGACATAGACTCACCTTCGGCGCAGCGCCAAACCGCCACGCAGGAATGGGCTCAACCCGCCTAGCCTTATCGCTCAAGTTCTCCCCTAAATATGTCGATATGATTGTAAATCTAATACCGTCGACAACCTATTTGGTTTATTCCACCATGGCTTCTTCAGAAAAAAAAACCGAACAAAAGGATAATGCCGCCGAGGCGAATGACGGTGGCCTACCCGACGATGAGGGCCTCAACCTCGAACAGGAGGAAGCTCTCAACAAGATCATGGCTGAAATCCAAGGCCAGGACGATGCTGACGCCCCCGATCCTCAACCTGTCCAGGATGTCGAGGTCGAAAACGCATCAGGCGGAGCCCCCTCCGACACGGAGGGACTCGATGCTGAACAGGAAGATGCCCTCAACAAGATCATGGCCGAAATTGAAGGTCAGGAAGACGCTCCCCCGGAAAATGAGGCCACCGCTGTTGATCCACAGCCCGTTCAGGATACCGAAGTCAACGGTCTCGACTCCGAACAGGAAGACGCCCTCAACAAGATCATGGCCGAAATAGAAGGTCGGGAAGACGCCACCCCGGAAAATGAGGCCACCGCCGTTGATCCGCAACCTGATTCAGATACCGAGACCCATGACAAAGGGCATCCGGTTGAAGATTCTGACGAGGGACTTACCGACAATGACGGCCTCGATGCCGAACAGGAGGATGCCCTCAATAAAATCATGGCGGAGATTGAAGGTTCCGCCGGGACCGAAGGTAAGGATGAGGCTTCACAGGAGGAGGTACACACCCCAGTGGTGGCTCCAACAGCTTCAGAAGATCCGATTGTTGCTGAAGCTGCGATTGAAGAAACTGACGCTAAAGAAGGCCTAAGCGCCGATCAGGAAGAAGCCCTCAACAAAATCATGGCCGAAATCGATGCCAAAGATGAGGCATTGCCACAACCCACGGAGGAAGGTCTTTCCGAGGAGCAAGAGGCGGCCCTAAAGAACATCATGGCAGAAATTGAAGGGGATGGTGATAGTGGCGCTCCTGGTGGAGAGGAAGCTGACGATGCGCCTCCCTCTGAAGACGACCCAGGTAAAGCCGAAGAAGAAGTCGCCGTTGAGACCGTAGAAGAAGCGCAAGCCAACACTGCAAAGAAGGAATCCGTCCCGTTAGAGGAATCCCCTGTCTTGGATGCCGATGTGGTGACCCCGCCACCCGTAGACAAGCCAACCGGAAGGCCTCCTTCCACCCATGATTTAATGAGTCAGATTCAGGCCGCTGCCCAAGGCCCGGACAATGAGCTGAATGTTAGCGCTCCCTCGACAGACGGAGTCAAGACCCCTGCCCCACAGGTGGCAGTGACAGACGATAAAAACGAGCCGGCTCTCACCACTGCGCCACTGGCCGAAGTCGAAGCCAAGCCAGCCCCATCCAAGTCCGATTCCGGGAAACGCTCGGCCCAAAAAAAGAGGGCTCCGCAGAAAAAGAGGTCGGCCTCCAAGAAGATCCTAAAAGTCTTTGCGTGGTCTGGGGCTGCAGTGGCAGCCGTTCTTTTGGCGGCGGCGGGTACATATTACTGGCTCTCCAATGACAATGCGCCCCAAACCTCGGACGCACCACCGGCCCCGCTGGCGGCCCCCCTTGAGGCGGCATCCGAGCCATCCTCATCTGATCTCGCTTTGG
This sequence comes from Desulfobacteraceae bacterium, assembly GCA_050291585.1. Taxonomy (GTDB): domain Bacteria; phylum Desulfobacterota; class Desulfobacteria; order Desulfobacterales; family Desulfosarcinaceae; genus JASJCL01. Next base: position 11,269 of record JBNKKA010000054.1, on the reverse strand, counting down.
AAGAAGACCTCCTGGCTGATGCATCCGAGTCCCTGGGTCTGGAAAGTGCTCCTTTGGAGATCAGCCCGGAAAGCAAACGTCTGGCCGAACTCTCCAGTCGGATCCAGACCCGCAGGGACGACATGCTCGCCAAAATCCGTGAGATCGATGAATTGTCCGCCTATTATGAGCAGGGCATTGAGAAAATTACGGCTGAACTGATCGGTCACATCAACACCAAGCAGATCACAGACTTGGATTCCGCCCGTGAAGATACAGCCATCCTCATGGGGCTGGAAACGATTCAGCGCAGGGCGGGTTATATAACCAGATTGAGCCTTCCCCGCCGACAGATCCACGCCGCCACTGAAGAACTGCTCTACCTAGCACGCAAATCCGGTGTACTCAGCATGATCGCCGCAAAGAGCAGCGGCAGCAATCTGGATCCATTCGCCAAACAGGTGGATGAAGCGATTGAACGTCTGACCCGCAATGTGGCCGAGCTTTCCTTAGAAGATGGGGCCGATAGCAAGCCGTCTATCGATGAGGTTTGGAAACAGGTGTGGGCCGCCCATGTGAGCGCACCGAAAAAAGAACCACCGGCCACTGTGGCCATGCGCCGCAACAAAGAGATCGAGGCCGAAGTGTGCAAGGGTGATTTCAAGCGCGTCGGTGAGTTGAGCGCCTTGTCGAACGATGCGGCCGACTGCTTGGCGGCCTGGGAAGGCAAGGACCTCTTCCTCAACAACCTGGAACGACTTTCGCCTGAAGCGGCCCATAGTCTGTCCCAATGGAAAGGGGAATGGCTGGTCTTGAACGGTCTTAAAACCCTATCTCCCGACACGGCCAAGCAATTGGCGACCTGGAAAGGGAAACGCCTCTCTCTTAACGGCCTTGAAAAGTTACCCAGCGCCGCCACTCAGGCCCTGGCCAAGTGGCAGGGGCGCCAGTTGGAGTTGATCGGGTTGCGTCGTCTGGCCACCTGGGATAATCCCGTGGTCACCCTGTACGTAAGAAGTGAAGTCCGTGATAGCCTCGCCCGCTGATTGCTGGCCGAATTGCCTATCTCTTGGTAAACATATGCACAGAATACGAACAATGAGCGCAAACATGTCACTGATGATCGAACCTTGCAGTTCCCGGCTAGAACGGCGGAAGGATGTTTTTATTCGTATATTGATGCTGCTGCTCCTAATGGGAGGGTTGCTGGGTGTGCCCCATGCCCACCCGGCGCTGGCAGCGACGAAGGTGGACGAACTGCAACAACGGCTGGCCGACATCTCGCTACTCCATGGCCAGCTCCAGGAAAGGATCAATAGCGCTGTGGATCTCCGTGAGGAGCTCTACGGTGAGGTCAAGCAATTGCGCTCCGAGATCCTCTCCCTAAAGAAGGAAAATAAAATCCGTACCTTTGCGGAGGGGGTCGATATCCCCAGAATTCGGTACAATCTCACCTTGATGCGGGAACTCAAAGGTTATATTGTCAACTTCAACGAAAAAATTCGTTTCCTCCAGATCGGTTCCGATAAGCTTTACTACCTCTACCACCAGGCCGAGGACGATCTCCGCATCATCCACACCCTCAACGACCTCAAAGTCGATGCCCTGCAATCACAGATCGACGGCGTTATGGGAGCGTATCTGCCCGAGGCCCACAATCTGCTCATTGACTTGAGCCGCATCCCCTACGAAAAGCCAGAGCATATCTGGAAACAGCTTCTGAGCGGTTCGCCATAATCCGCCCAGGAAGAGTCAATCACCCAAAAATCTGCCCTTCCGTATCAGCCGATATTCGGCATCAATGTCCACTTGATGAAGGCACGCTGGTCATGAGGGCCCGCGTCGATGCATACGATACCGCTGTTTTGGAACTTTAGCACAACGGGGGTCTGATTGCCGGTGATCAGATAGGTTGTCAAGCGCTCCATCAGGGGGAGATGGCTGACGAGCATCCAATCAGCGCTCAAATCCAATCCATCCGCGAGGGCGTCTATATCGTCCAGTGGCCCGAGGCCAGCTCTTTGTTGAAGTCCTGTTGGTGGTTTGAGATAGTGCTCGAAAATCTCCGCCGTCTGTTGGGCGCGCGTCTTGCCGCTGTGGAAAATCGCACTTATCTGAACCCGATAGCCGCTGGCCACCTCTGCGATCCGCTCTGTCTGGGAACGCCCCTCATCAGAGAGTCCTTTGGCGGGATCCACCTCCTTGGGCAGTGCCAACCCATGTTGAACAAGATATAGGGCCACGATATCCACCTCCTTGCTGGGTTTCTGCTCGCATGGGATACTCCCATCCTTATTCAGCGTAGGCAGTTCCCGGGTGCCAGTCAAGTGCCGTCCGAATTGGGTCTCGATGGCAAAGTGCGGCCAAGATGCTGCCTTTTAAAACAGTTTGATTTTTTTGTATCAGGGGCGTATCGCAAACAGTCAATATCGATGTCGCTAAAGAGGCGTTCATGAAGGATACTTTCTCTCCACCCGCTTATCTTCGCAACGGCTATGTGCAAACCGTTCTGGCCAGCCGCCGTCCGCATTGTAGGCGTAACAATTTCGTTTTAGGAACCGCCCGTCATGTACGCATTCCCACACCGGCGGGCGCCACCCTGGGGGGGGCCTACTCACCCCACCCGTCAGGTTGTCCCAAAGGATTGGTAATTCTGATCCACGGCTGGGAGGGCAGCATCGACTCCACCTATGTACTGACCACCAGCGACTACCTCTACCACAGAGGGTTTGCGATTTTCCGACTCAACCTGCGCGATCACGGCGATACCCACAACCTCAACGAGGGTCTCTTCTTTGCCACCCTCCTTGACGAAGTACACGCGGCTGTCTCCAAAGTGGCCGTGCTGCTGCAGGACATGCCCGTCTTTTTGGTCGGTTTCTCCCTGGGTGGTAACTTCGCCCTGCGAGTGGCCAGAAAATGCGCCCAGGAACCCATTGACCCGCTGCGCCATATCTTCAGTGTCAGCCCTGTTCTGGAGCCCGACAAGGCCACTGATTGCATTGACGCCAGCCCACTCATTCTCGCTTACTTTCTAAAAAAATGGCGCCGCTCCCTGCGCCGCAAACAAGCACTTTTTCCCCAGCGCTACCAGTTCAATGGCGCCCTTGAGATACCGAATCTACGCGACCTGACCGCTGCGCTACTACCCCACTACAGCCCCTATCAGGACCCATCGACCTATTTTGGAGAATACGCCCTTACGGGCGAAGCCCTGGCAGAACTGCCGATCCCAACAACCATCCTCACAGCCGTGGACGACCCCATCATTCCGGTGGAAGATTTTTATAATCTGAGGGTAAACCAACACACCGAGAAGATCATTTTGGACCATGGCGGTCACAATGGATTTCTCAATGGGATCTTGGGAGGCTGCTGGTATGAAGAGGCGATGGTGAGACGGTTCGAGACTTATTGCCTCACCTGATCTGCCCAGCGATTGAGACTCCCTATAAAAAACGCCGCTCCCCGGTCTTGCGACCGGAAGGCGGCGTTGGTGTTTTGCTATCGTAACTATTGTATTGCGGCCTTATTCGGGGCTAGAGACTCCCGGATGGTAGACCAGGGTGACCTTGAAGTAGTAGGCCGCCGTGTTGCTCCAGTCGTCATCAGGCTCGCTGTTGGCTATAGAGCTTCCGTCGCCGTTGTCAATGCGCACGTAGTTGAAGTCGCTCATGCTGAGGTAGTAATCGCCAGCGCCCCAACCGTCACCGATCCACAGATCCTCATCCATGGTGGCGGTATTCACGCTATAAGGCGTTGTAAGCGTCGGGTCCGTGTCACCAACGGCGCCCACATAGCCATCAGTGGCTGTGGGACGGTCCACCAACACGGCGTTATCGTTCGGATCTCGGTAAAGCTTCCAGACATATTCTACATCGCTTTCGCCGCTGGCCACAGCTTGGACAACCTCCACATCCACATCATAGTACCAGTCGTCGTCGTTTGAATCGAGTGCATCCAAGGGCATTTTAAACCAGTCCTGGTCGCCCTGGTAATCCACATAGCCCGCCACCCAGGGAAACTCCAGGGTGGTAGTGCCATCTGCGTTGGTGGTCTGCGTTGCGGCGCTGAAATCAAAACGCCCTGTATCGGCCTGAAAATGAGGCTGGTCAAGGGAGGTGTTCTCAAGTTCCACCTCCGCTGCGGTGCCAGAGGCCGCTTCGCTGATCTCATCGAAATAGTCGGCAGCGGCTGGCCCGGCAGGTACGGTTGCGGGAATCTCACTGACCGTCACGAGGAGGTTATAGTCGAAAGTATCCCCCTCGTTCCCCTGGTAGTCGCACACCTTAAACAGATAAGTGGCCGTACCGGTGTCCTGGGGAACCAGCAGGCTGGTTTTTAGATGCGTGGCCCCATCTTCACCAGATTCGTCAAAGCGTTTTTTTAGAACGCTATCGCGCATCACGCTCAGGTAGTACTCCACGTGGGGCTCGTCGCCAACACCCGGAGCGGTGGACAGGTCTACCGATAACACCTTGGGCGTGGAAAGATCCACTTGGATGCTGAACCAATCCTCATCCCCGCGGTAGCTGACCTTACCGGTAGTGGTATTGCCCGAGGTAAGCGCATCCGCAGCCGTTACGCTGTCGTTGCCATCACCGGCGGTTTCGGCCGGATCGTCCACATCTATAACGGTGACAGTGGCCGTATAGGGCGCACTTTGGTTTGAGTTCTGGCCCGGAGCTGCCTGGATATGCAGATAGTGATCGCCGTTTCCGGCCTTGACCTGGGTCAGATAAGCACTGGAACCGCCTGCATATGAGTGCGAGAGGAGACTGGTAGCAGGACTGTCACCATCTTCTATACCCACCTGATAGTTGAACATGATCGGCTCGGAACCGTCGTCGAAGCTGAGTTGCAGGATCTTCAGACCACTGGTAGTGGTGGCGCCCACTGGCAGGAGGTACCAGTCCGAATCGCCGTCGTAGTCCAGAGAGCCCTCGATCTCGTAAACACCTGGCGTGGTGGCCGTCAAGGTCTGGGCCGAATCGCGCGTATCGTTAAGGCCAACTTCACCGACCTCCAGCGACTCAACGCAGACGTTGAAAATGGAGGCGGCATCACTATCGTCCTGCCCCTGATCTTCCACCAGCAGGTAATAGGTGCCAACGTCTAAATGATGCTGGAGGTAGTACTGCTCCCCTTGCCCCTGGGTCAAGCGAGCCAGTTCGTTACCCTCGTCGTCATAGAGTTCTACGGCGAGGTTGACGGCGGTACCGCCATTAAAGCGGTTGAAGTCCACCTTGGCGACGTAAATGCCCTCCTGGGCCACGTCGAAGGTATAACAATCGGTGTCGCCCACGTCACCGATATTGTCCTCCTTGCAGGAGGTCTCGTCGTCGATCACCAGTTGGTCCGCCTGGGCAAAGGTTTCATTGCCGTCGGCCGCTTCGGCTTCGGTAACGCGCACATAGTAGGTCTCGTCTTTTGCAGCCTCGTCATCCATAAAATCCCGAACGGCGATGAAAATTTCCTTGGGCTCACCGACAAAGAGGTTGATCTGGAGTTCGGCCGGGACGGCAGCCCCTTCGGCGGCGTGGGTGCCGAAGAGGCGTACCTTGTTGCCGTCGGCATCTTCTTCGTAGACACTCACCAGGAGGTCCACATCGGGTCGCAGCGTCTCACTGTTACAAAATATCTGCAACAGGGTATCGGGGGCGGTGACCTGGTAAGTATACCAGTCCACATCACCCACCTTTGAAATTTCCCCTGAGGCGGGCTCGTTCGCCTGCAACGCACGTTCGCCGCTCTCATTGCTACTGCCTTTGCTGCCGCTACCGCAAGCTACCATAAGCAGAAGCATGGGCAGGATAAATATCAGTCGTTTCATCTTTTCTCTCCCTCTCCTTGTCGTCATCTACTGAATCAGTTGGAAGTCGCCCGGGGTAAGCACCACGTGGCGGTCGGAAGTCGCTGTATTGATCTGAACCTCCGCCATGCGGAACAAAGGCGGCATATTGGGTCTGTCGTCTGGAACCTGGGCGATGTACAGGCGGATAATATTGATGCCTGGCTCCCGGTAAACCGTTCCATCGACACTGTATCCGTTGGTGTCCATCACATCGATATTGGAGATATCGAAGTTAAACTCCCGCACGTGGGAAGCCATGTCCGTGCCCTGGTTGATCTCTACCAGGCCCATGTCCTGGATATCGTAGTGATAGGCGTAACGCTCCCTAATAATAGGGTCATTGCTGGTTACGTTGGTGTGCTGCTGGACCTCCAGCCAATCCTGTGCACCGTCGAAGTCGGCATCCATCGTATAGTCGATCTGCTTTGGATTCGTACCCATCTCGAACTCGATCCCGTCGGGTATGCCGTCCTCATCCGTATCGGGCAGAAATCGCTGGGTGCCCCAGACATACTCTTCGCAGTCGTTGAGACCATCGAGGTCAGAATCAACCCATACGCCATCTGACGGTGTGTCGCAGGGGCTGTCCGAAGGATTGTTGGGATCCAGAGGTCGTTCGGGCGAACTGGCGCGCACCTCCATAAAATCACTCATCCCGTCGTCGTCCGTATCCCGAATGTCGGGACTACTACCATTTGCTATCTCCTCGTCATCGGGCAGACCGTCACCGTCGCTGTCGAGTAGCGCAAGTTCAGTTCCTGGGCGCACGTTATAGTTGAAAGCCACCAGATATTTGATGTCATATTCAACTGTGAGGCGCATATCGATAATGTTGATGAAGTCGATCGCTTCGGCATTATCCATTGTCCGGAACTGGCCATTGCCCACCTGGGACATGCCCTCGAGGGTGGTTTCGGCATATTGACGTGCCAGGTCGCCTTCGGAGCCCGGTGGAAACATCCCCAGGAGCAGAAAGGTATGGTAGGCCATGTTGCCCACACCTGCATCAATAGCGTAGTTGTAGGTATCCTCTACCTGGTCCCAAATGTCGTCATCGTCCTGACGTCCCCCCTCGACATTGGACATTCCATCGCTCAAGAACACCACGAGGTACTTGCTGCGGATCAGGTTATCCTCATCTTCGGTGTTGTCGAGGTCCCTCTGGATGTCGGCATGAATAGCCTCCAAAGTGCCAAGGTAGTCTGTCATGGTGTCGTTACGGGCAGCATCCAGAACTCGGTTCAGTTCAACGGGATCCTTGGTGAAGCCATTTTGACCGTCTCCATTTTGGGTCCGCTCAAACACAGAATCGCTCCACAACATAATCTCGAAGGAGACATTCTCGTTGCTGTTGTACTCCTCAATAAAGTTGCGCACTGCCTGAATTCGAAGGAAATAGGGATCGGACCCCACGACCTGACCATCGGCCGTCATGCCCATACTCAGGGAGCAGTCGATGGCGAAGAGTACCTTCACGGGAAAGGTTATCTCGTCAGGGCTTTCGGTGAGAAAGGTTCCCGAGAGGGTGACTTTCTGGCGCGCCTGGGTGTGCTCCAAGGGGGTGGAGTCGCTGCACCCCAGAAAGACACCGATAAGCAAGAATACCCAGAACCACTTGATGGGGCTAAATCTAGCCATCACAAACGTCTCCCCGGCCGTCGCCATCCGTATCCGCCTGGTCTGTATTGGCCGTTGCCGGACAATTGTCGCAGGCGTCGCCGATGCTGTCGCCGTCTTCATCGTTGTTTTCGTGAGAAAAGCATTGCGGACATAGATCTTCCGCGCCATAGTACCCATCGTTGTCAAAGTCGCCGTCACAGGCATCACCGGTTGTATCTCCGACCAGATAGTAATCACTGTTCTCCTGGCCGGGATTTGACACCAAAATGCAGTTATCAACGCTGTCCGGCACCCCGTCGTTGTCGTCGTCGTCGTCACACACGTCGCCAAGGGCGTCGGCGTCGGTATTCGTCTGATCTGCATTGGAGATCATGCTGCAGTTGTCACTTCCATTGGCAATTCCGTCTCCGTCGATGTCATCATCGCAGGCATCACCAAGACCATCGCCGTCGATATCCGACTGGTCGTTGTTGGTCACAGCAAGGCAGTTGTCGCATGCATCGCCATGATCATCGCCATCCTGGTTCTCGCTCTGGTCGTTGGGGTTGAAGGGGCAGGAATCGATATTGTCCACCATGCCATCCACATCGATATCCTCCTGCAGCGAGAGCAGGGGGCCCAGATCCCAGAAGACGAGTACGAGGATCCCGCCACCACCGCCACCACCACCTGCACCACCGGTTGGAGGGGCGCCGCACTGGGCTTCCGCACATTCATCGAACCATTCGTTGGGGTCAAAATCCGCCCGGCAGGGGGCCGGTGCGTAGAGGAGCTGGAAAACAAATATTCCCATTACGCAAAACACCAGAAAATACCTCATCTCTTACCTCTTCTCTCTTTGGGGTTTGTGGCACCTTAATCAGTTGGCGTTTAGAGTCAAAACGCTCCAGAGGGACAACCCGGAAGACTCTATTGTTTGACCAGATGTAAAATCTCATTTGTACTGTCGTTGTAAGTTACGACATGGGGTGCGTCATTGCTGTCAAACCAAAGATTGTTGAAATTACCCACGTTGCCGCTAAGTTCGACATTTTCATGTGCCCATCCTGAAGCGCTATGGCTTGCAAACCGGAGCCGGTATTGAATGGTCGTCCCCGTGTGGCTTTTGATCGTGTAGTAAGCGATGCACGGCTCTCCGCTGTTGGTAAACGCCAGGCTGCAGTGGGTCCCCACACTGGCGGATGAATCCACCACCACCGGATGCCAGACACCGTCCATATCCCGGTGTGCATACCTAAGTTCATGTCGATCCAAGTTTCCTTCTTCCAAGAAAACGGCATAGGCCACGCCAATAGTTCCATCCGATGATACCGCTGCCGAAATAGCTTTCACTTCAACATCTTGTTCAACCCACTCCACCACCCAGTCATCGGCGAGGGTGTCCTTAGAAGCCAGGTGCAGGCCTTGGTCATGGTTGATGATATTGTCGATATTGAGCGCCAACTCATCGTAGAAGACAAGCGGACGATCATCTGCATCAAGAACAATTTTCGCAAAATGTCCGACGCTGTTGTGCCCTTCCACCACATTGAATTCGGGGTAATCATTCCCCTGGACAGTTTCTTCGGTAGGGCTGCCGCCCTCAGGCGCCTCGTCAGGGGCCTGTGCATCGACGCGCACATAACGCAAATCCAAGTACTTGTGATTGATCGTCTCACACCCTTCATACAAGAAGGTATAAATGATGTGGGCGTTGTTGTTCTGATCGATGGCGATGTCGGAAATATCACCGACCATGCCATCTTGGAGTTGTGGTGCCGGGTTTCGGGGATTGAAGCCCATCGCCGCCAGGTATTCATTCCATCCGTCTGCATTTGGTATGCTGGCCATGACGTCGTTCTGATCACCCTGGCAGAATGTTACTCGGTTAGTTCCGCCACGGTAGGTCATTACAGGTGATGCGTTGGCGTCTAGTGCCAGGCCAAGCGTCCCGCTGTTATCGATGGTAACAATATTGGTTTCTGGCTCGAGATTGACGGCACGACCTTCACTTAGTTGGATGGTGGTAAATTGAATTGCCGGATCGCTGCCTGTATCTCCAGACAGATCAAAATAGGCCAAGTAAAGCAGATCATCGCCATCCGGTTTTGCCACTGGGCGTACACTGGCGCCATCGGTTGTCGCCGTTGCAAGGATGTCGGATTGTTGCCAGGTCGCATCGACTGGGGTCACTGGTGGATCGGTCGGATCGCCATCACCACCACCACCGCCGCCTGAACCGCCGCAAGCGACCATGAGAAGCAGACTGAAGAGGATGCAGGAGCAAATGCGAATCAGGTCGAGATGTTTACTGCGTCTTCTGAGAAACTTTTTTACTGACATAGAATAGTTCTCCTGCGCGCGGATGAATGACGCCTGCGGTGGTGTCGCTGCCCTGGGGGGCACTGACACCCACAAGCAAATTCTGGGCTTTCTTGGTGTAGCCGTAATGTTTCAAGAGACCGGCCAGGTTGATCTTGGCGGCCACCTGCTGTTTGTTGAGAGCCAAAGCTTGCTTGAGGTCTTGGTGGGCGAGGCGGTCTTCACCCATGTAAAGGTGACAGACACCGATAGTATTTAGGCATTGAGCGCGTGTGGTTTTATCGGATTTAGATGCTTTATCCAAAACATCTTGGGCTGCTAAAAGCGCTTGGGCGAAGTCACCGTGCTGTAAATAAGTTTCTGCCAGCCGGACGCGGGCGCCATGAGTATCGGGTTTTTTAAGCAATTGGCTGTGCAAAGGTTTAAGAGTTTCGTCCGAGAGGGTCTCAAGGGCGAGCGCTTTGTCGGCCCTGCGCGGTGAGAAATGACCTGGACTGCTGGCACCGCTACCCTTTTGGGTCTGGGTATAGGGCGCCAATTCGGGATCGCAGACCTCCCATTTGCGGGCCAGTTTGGCGCTGGTCTGGCGATACTGATCCGCTTTCTGGGTGAAGCCGGCGGCCTTCTGGGCAACCAGGGTCCTGTATTGTTCCTTCTGCTCTGGAGCCAGTTTGGGCAGGGGGGCTTCGCTTAGGAAACGCGCAAACTCGTCATTGACCTGGGCCATCTGAAAGCAGGCTTTGAGCGCCCAGTCGGGAGACTGGTAGTTGATAACTTGCTGATACTCTTTTTCGAGACTGGCTAAAAGTTTGCTCTTTTGCTTGACCACTCCGTTGTCGAGTTTCTTCTTCATCTGCAGGCTTTGGTAGCGTTTCTGCAGCGGCTGAACGACGGCATAGGCACCGGCGGCGACGGCGTCGCGAGCCATGGGGCTGCTCTGCTGCATCTTTTTAGAATACTCTTTTTTGGCACGTTTTAGCAGTTTGTCGGCGTTTTTATACTGCCCGGTCTGTGCATAGAGAACGGCTGCAGTGGCATCGGCGCGAACCCGTCCGGAATTGCTGAGGAGTTTACGGTAATCGGACAGCAGTTTGATGGCCGCATGCGCCTCACCGCCCTTGCTGGTGTTTTCCACCAGGGCGAAAACCGCATCTTCCCTTAGGTTCTGATCGCTCGGTTGGCGGCTCAGATAGCTTTTGTAGTCGGTGCTGGAAAGCTTGCCCTGTCCGAGGATCCCACGTATCTGCCCGGCCTGGGCCAGAAAGTCGCGTGTATTCTCATTTTTGGGTAGCACACTGGCGTACTCCTCGAGGTAATCGGCCAGGAGGCGATACTGCCCTATTTTCAGAGAGGTATCGATCATCAGCGAAAGGGTGTCAGGTACACGGTCTGATTTGGGGTAGCGCCGCACCAGGTTGGCACCGGCGTCGAAGAGGGTGTGCAGATCACTTTTCTCTTTGCTCGATACGATCAGAGCGTTCAAGGCCTGCTCACCGAGACCCGTTGTTTTCGAGT
>JBNKKA010000053.1:0-25163 GCA_050291585.1 Desulfobacteraceae bacterium | reverse complement strand
TTCATCTTATTCGGCGGCGTCCAGTGCCACGGCCTGAAGGGATATGCGCGTCAGGCCGGCTAAGCGGATCTGGTCGAGGACGTCGAAGACACGCTGGTAGGGGACGAGGGTGAAGATGGCGATGCCCAGCCCCGATGCGGTGGTGATGAGGGCCTGGGCGATGCCGCCGGTGACCAGCTCGGGGTGTTCGATCCCCGCGGCCCCCAGCATCTCGAAGCTGGAGATGATCCCCAGGACGGTGCCGAGGATGCCCAAAAGGGGGGCAACGGTGATCATGGTATCCATCACGCGCATGTACTGGCGCATCTGTTTGACTTCGTCATTGGCGGCGGACTCCATGGCCTTGCTCATGGAGAAGTCGCGGTGCAGGATGCCGGTCACTAAAATTCGAATGACGTAATCCCGCGAGGTCCCAATTTTTTCACGCACCGCCGCCCACTCACCGCGCTGGCTCAGCTCTAGGACCTCATCCAGGAGGCGCTGGTCACGGTCGTAGCTGATGCGCGCCCAGAAGAAAAAGCGTTCGATGATGATGGTCAGCACGATGACCGAGCAGGCCAATAGGGGAACCATCACCGGCCCCCCGTTTTGAAAAATCTGCCACATCTATACAGCTCCTTTGATCATTGCATCTTTTTTTCGGTGCCCTGGGTTGCCGGCGCATCCAGGCGCGTCAGGACCCCGTTCCAGACGGCATTGAGGGCCAGGCTCAGGGCCGGGGCCTCCGGGCCGATCTCCATGTGAGGCTGCAACTGGGTCAGGGGCCGGCCGGCGATGGAACCGGCCACCTGGCGGCACCAGTCCTCAAATCCGGTCGAGATGCGCGTCAGCCCCCGGCCGGCGGCATCGTCCAGGCTCATGGCGGCGGTGAGCAGATCCGCCACTTGAGAAGCTGCCAGTTCCTCGCGGATGGACGCCGTCATCTCTTCGAGGGAGATCCCCCTGGGCAGCTTTGTGGCCGCCACCAGCCGGTCGATCTCGATCCACCTCTCCGCCAGGCGCGCGATCACATCCCGGTTGGCGGTTAAACCGTTCTGCCTGGCAATGGCCCGCTGCACTCCTGCATAGACGGCCGTGGCCATGAGCTGCCCCATTTTAGTGTGGCCACCGCTGTTGTCAATGGTGGTCTCGGCGGCGCTGTTCTGGACCACGATGAGGTTGTCCGTGCCCGTGCCCGTGGCGGCGTGGCGCCGGGGGGTGTAGCTGCTGCGGATATCCAGATCCCAGAGGGCGGCGGTCTTTGCTTCCGTGGCGGTGATCAGGGCGCGGCTCATGGCGCGCTCGCTGAGACGCATATTGCTCATGAGGATGATATTGATGGTGCCCGGCTCGTAGTAGTTGCCTTTGTCCCTGGACAGACGCACGGCGTTGCCTCGCACCCCGGCCGTCACCAGGGCCACCACCCGCATGTCACGGAAGCTCGCCGTCTCCACCGCCAGGTGATCCATGTCGGCCCCGGTGAAAAGCAGGCTGGTGGCCGCGGCCGCCCGTTCAATGACGGGCAGGACCTGTTTCTGGAGGGTCTCCAGGCCACTGTGGGGATCCAACCACCAGCAGGGCGGGGCGGCGTAATGGTTGCCCACAGTGCATATGCCCGTGCGCAGGCCCTCAAGGGTGGAGAGGATGATCTGGGGCGATTTAAAATCCACCACCAGGGTTTTGGTGATGAACTCGTAGCGGTAGTGGTGGCAGATGCGGGCGCCCGCCACCATGGCCAGGTCCATGGGCACCCGCCGGGTGCGGAAGACGCGGTCCGGGCGCACCTGCCGGGCAGGATCGGTGTACAATTCCGGATAGGCCCGGGAGGCCAGGGCGTTGACCAGATAGCCGGCGCCGGAGAGGCTGTGGTTCAGCAGACGGGCGGGGAAGAAATAGACCCGCCGGTTCCAGACGGCGTTCAACCGGGCCCACTGCGGTGCTTTGAGGGCGGCCAGCACATCTTGGCGCTGTTCGCGGGGGGCGAAAATCAGCTGGGGATCGAAGCGTTTGAGTACATCGCCGCTGGCGGTTGCCGGATCCATGGGTGCCGACCGGCCCCCGGCACGGGCGATGAGGTCGGCCTGGTGGTGGCCGGTCAAGGGGGTAAGCTGGCCGTTTTTCATCTCCACCCCCAGCATGTTCAGGCGTGTCGCGGGTGTGAGGGCTGCCGTTTTGGCTGCCGCTACCGCCAGATCGCCGCGGATCTCCTCCAATAGCCGTCGTGCCTGTTCGCTGCGCCCGGTGAGGGCTCCCAGGCGCGTTATCCATGCCAGGTCGTGTTCGATTGCCCCGGACAGGATGGCGATTTCGTCGGGTTGATCTTTGCCAGAACTTCGGGAGGGCTCGTAAAGGAGGATGTCACCCTCCGCCGCGACCACTTGCTTCCGGGCCCCCAAGGCCTCGAGGATGTCGGTGGCCATGGGCGCATGGGAGACAATGCGGACGGGGGGCGCCGGGATGGAGATCGCGCGCCCGGCGTCGTCCGTGAAGCTGATCTCATGGGCTAGGGCCGCTGCGTTTGGCGTGAACCAGAACAGAATCAGGCTCAAGCAGAGGAATGTTGTTCGGCGATTGAACATGTTAAAAAATCGGGCCTGGGGCAGATACCTTTCCCTGCCCCAGGCCGTAAACCCTTCTTTTAGGAATTCGCTTAGTAAACCAGGATCACATTGGGCGGCAGGCCCACGTCGATGACGCCTGAGGTGATCTCCGTGTTGTCGGTGGTATCGTAGATGCGGACACCCGGTGCGGTGGTGGTGCGGTCGGGTACGAAGAGGCGCCCCTGGTCGTCAAGGGTGAGACTGGGGATGAAGGTCCCGTTGACGAGCAGGTCGTCACCCTTGGTACCGTCAGAGGCATCGAAGGTCATGATGGTGTTGTTGGGATAAGTGCCGGCAACGACGACATAACCGGTCCCGTTGGACACGGCCACGGCGCCTAAGTCTCCGCCCAGTTCGCTCTCATCGATGATAAAGCCCTCCGCTTCGAAGGCGGTCGGGTCGACGGTTTCCACGCCACCGTCGTTCACCCCATAACTGCCGGTCTCCGTGACGAAGATCTTGCCGGAGGTTTCGTCATAGAACATGAACTGGGGGTTGCGTCCGGTGAGGGTGATGGCGTCCACCACATTCGGGGTGCTGACGTCCGTATCCACCACCGTGTTAGTCGTCGTGTCGACGACCACCAGAAGGGCGTCGTTTTCAACGGCAAAAAAGTTATTTCGATTCAGTCGCTGGAGGGCAACGAAGAGGTAGTCGTTGACCTTGAGCATGGTGCTAGCCTCCACAATGCCATCGGGGTCGCCAGCAGCCGTGAAGCCGCTAAGGTCGATGGTGCTTGTTATCTGATCACTGGTTGCCGTGGGATCGACCACCAGGATTTCGTTTTTTTTATAGAGGCAGACATAGGCCTCGGTGTCGCTGTTGAAGGCCATGGCGTAGGGGTTGGTGCCGTCGCCCGTGCTGAACTGGCTGAGGGCCGCGGTTGGATCCGCTCTGTCCACTACGGTGATATTGCTGGGGGTGCCCCGGTTGATAATGTAAATGCGCCCGTTGAAGTAAGCGCCGGCATTGTCGCTCTCCACTATGCCTGCCTGACCGGGTAGATTCTTGTTTGCCGTCAGGGTATCGAGCTCAATGGTAGAGTAGGAACCAGTACTATAATCGGTGGTCAGAACGAAGGCTACATTGTCACCCGTGGGTCCCCCTGCCCGGTTGTTGTTTGAACCACTGTCACCGCAACCACCGATGATCAGTGCCAATGCCAAGCATAAAATAGCGCTGAGAATAATGTTCCGGTGAGATCTTGCTCGCTTCATCTTTCCATCTCCTTTGTCATGTCATCTTGCGACGGGTTGATTGCGGGGAATGCCTAAAATCTATACAGCACCGACACCAGATAGCTGCGTCCCGGCAGGGGATAGCCGAGGACGTCGCTAATCTGCTGGTCGGAGATGTTTTTGGTTTCCAGGGTGAAGGATAGGCCCTCCAGCGGGTAGAGAGTCAGACCCAGGTTGTGGATGTTGCGGCTGTCCACCGTATCTAAATTGGCCTTGTCGATGTAATTGTCCGAGAGGTAGTGGTATTCGTAGAATAGCTTGGCCAGGCGGTTGAACAACTCCACGCGCTGGAAGACGGTATGGCGGGGGCGGCCGGGCAGTTCATTGCCGTTGAGATAAGGGACGGCGCTGGTATTTTCGGTATCTTGGTAGGTGTAGTTGCCGGGCAGTCCCAGGTGGGTGCCCAGGTTCAGTGCCCAGGTGAGCTCCAGCCCCTGGAGGCGGGCGCTGTCGATGTTGGTCGCCTCGACAGATCGCTGGCTGTTTTGGATCATGAGGATCATGTTGTCCACCGTGCGGTGGAAGTAGACCGCCTCCAGGAAAAGGCCGTTGATGGGCAGTCCGACCAGGGTCAGATGGGGGCGCTGGTAGGCCAGACCGATGTCGGCGTTGACGCTCTCCTCGGGATCCAGGTCGGGGTTTCCGCGGACGCCCCCGCGGTCGCCAAAGAGCTCGGAGAAGTTGGGGAAGCGGTAGTAGCGCCCCAGGTTGGCTTTAAGAAGGAGGCCGTCCACGATGGAAATACGGGTACCGATCTGGGGGCTGAAGTAGTCGGCATCATCGATGGAATCGATCTCCTCGCGATGAAAGGGCAGGTTGCCGCCGAAATCGTGGTGCAGGTAGGTGTAGAGCAGCTGGGGCGTTAAAACCACCCGGTCGCCCCAGAGATAGACTTCGTCGTTGAGGCCTATGGAGTAGATGTCGCGTCGCTGTTTGTCTCCGTTGCTATTCGCACCTGCGAGTGTGTCTTCGGATTCGTAGCGCTCCTGCTGGAAGGCGGCCAGGAGGCCGAGGGTCTGGTATTCGCCCAAATCGTAGCTGAGGTAGGCGTCCAGCCCCCAACCCAACTGGTCGTTGATGGCGTCTTGTCGGCCGGTGCTGATGTCACCATGTGGATCTTTGTATCTCGTTTCTTCCAGTAACAGGTAAACCCGCCCCTGTGCTGAGAGGCGTTCGTCCAGCAGGCCGTCACTGCCCAGACCAGCGTTGTAGAGCTGGCGGGTGGTCTCCAGGTTGGCTATATCGGATTGGTTGTTGCCTAATCCGGGC
The DNA here is from genome assembly GCA_050291585.1 of Desulfobacteraceae bacterium. Classification (GTDB taxonomy): domain Bacteria; phylum Desulfobacterota; class Desulfobacteria; order Desulfobacterales; family Desulfosarcinaceae; genus JASJCL01. Next base: position 20,077 of record JBNKKA010000053.1, on the reverse strand, counting down.
ACCCCTTCGTCTTTGTGAAAATGGGTGGCCGAGATGTCGGCTGTTGCGGTGGTGCCGAGCTTTTGATCTATACGTCCCTGGAGGTTGTAGCTTTGGTAGTCGTTGTTGCGCCGGTGGACGGTTTCGTCGTCGGCGGGGTTGACCCGCGTGCCGTTGTCATCGTGGAAAGTGAAATCCCCGTCTGTGCCGCTGAGGTCGCCGAGGAACTGGTAGCCGGTGTTTTTGATCTGGCCGCCGGTAGCGGCGTTGAGATTGTAAGTGTCGAAACTGCCGTAGCTGGCCCCCACCTGGTGGGCGGTTGCTTTTGTGCGGTCGCTTTTCCTGGTGATGATGTTGATCACCCCGCCCACGGCGCTGGCGCGGAAGCGCAGGGGCGCAACCCCGCGGTAGACGTCGATCTTCTCGATGCTGTTTAGGGGGATGGTGGCCAGGTTGACCACCCCGGACTTGCCCCGGTTGAGGGGGATACCGTCGATGAAGACGGCCACCTGTTCGGCCGATGAGCCGCGGATGGAGGCGGTCGAGTAGGCGCCCAGGCCGCCGTACTTGCGCACCGTGATGCCGGCGGTTTTCTCCAGGACCTCGGGCACCGAGGTGAGGGTCTCTTCAAAGCTTTCGGCGGGGATGGTGGTGACGAAGGCGGAGGGCGCCTTTGCTTGGGCCTCGTCGGGGGCCTCCTTTTGGCCGGTGACCACCACCGTATCCATGCGGGTGGCCTCTTCGGACCGGGCGGTCCCCGGTGTCAGGGATAATAGAAGCAGAATACCACCGCATAGGGCAACACAACGCAACGCCATCCAGATCATGGACTACCTCGTAGAGACCACCTCGTAGAAATAAAAAACCCGAATCGACAGCACATCGATCCGGGAATCTCCCTGTTTCATCCGTTGGATCTGTGGGCGGACCACTCTCCTCGAAGCACGCCACAGCGAGGCCGGCAGGTTTTCTGACTTCCCGGCAGGATCGGCGGCCTTCCCGTTTCCCAATTCAAGAGCTGGAAACAGTGGCAGTTGTTGACCGATCCTGTTCCGATCCACGTCTCAAGTGGATCGGCCGGGTTACAGCGGCGGGTCCGTCCCCGATTTGCACGGGATTCCCTTAACGCCTCGCGGTATTCAGCGAGGTGCCGCTCCCGAAGGAGCACCTGTACCTCGACAGCCAGCTTTAGGAGATGGGCTGACAATTGTCAACCATGAAGAAAAAATGGCGGTTGGGGGGTGTCCATGTCTCAGGATTTGGTCGGCCGGGCATATTTGTCCGGCACTAGGGTGATGCGCGGGAAGCGCCCCAGGGGGCTTTCATCCACCAGGACGCGGCAGCCGTAGGTCTCCTCGATGCCTTCGTAGGTGAGGACCTCGCCGGGAGGGCCCAGGGCTTTGATCTGGCCGTCTTTCAGCAGCAGGAGCCGGTCGGCGTACATGGCGGCAAGGTTGACGTCGTGGGAGACCATCACCACGGTGACGCCTTTTTCCGTTTTGAGGCGTTCCATGAGGTCCATGAGGCGCGCCTGGTGGGCCAGGTCCAGGGCGGCGGTGGGTTCATCCAGGAGGATGACCTCCGGCTGCTGGCAGATGGCTCGGGCGATGAAGACGCGCTGGCGCTCCCCGCCGCTGAGGGCGTCCATCTTGCGGTGGGCCAGACGGTCCACTCCCGTGAACAGCATGGCGGCCTGGGCCTGGGCGATATCCTCGGGACTTTCCAACCCCAGCAGGCCCATGTGGGGCGTGCGACCCATGAGAACCACCTCATGGACGGTGAAGGGTAGCTCTTCGGTGATCATCTGGGGCACGAAGGCTAGCCGACGGGCCAGTTCCCGGCGGCTGTAGTCGCCCAGGGGTTTTCCGAGCAGGTGGATCTCGCCCTGGGCGGAGAGCAGGCCGACCATTGCCTTGAGCAGGGTGGTCTTGCCCGACCCGTTGGGGCCGATGATGATGAAGAAATCCTGGATCGCGATCTCAAAGGAGACCGCCTCAAGGACAGGGCGACTCCCGTAGGTGTGGTTGAGTTGATCAATCCTCACGGCAGCTGTCATGAGCGTCCCGACCTCCTCAGCAGGTAGATGAATACCGGCGCGCCGATCATGGCGGTGATGACGCCCACGGGCATGTCCCCCTGGTTGGAGAGCACCCGGGCGATCAGGTCGCAGAGCATCATGTAGGTACCGCCTCCCAGGATGCAGGCGGGCACCAGCAGGCGGTGATCGGGGCCCAGGATGAGGCGCAGGAGGTGGGGCATCACCAGGCCCACAAAGCCCAGCAGGCCGCACTGGGCCACCGTGGCACTGATGATAAAGGAGGTCACAATCAGCAGGATCAAAGTGGCCCGTTTGATGTTGATCCCCAGCACCTGGGCGGTCTCCTTGCCCATGAGGAGCAGGTTCATGATGTGGGCGCTGAGGAAGACCACCGCGAAGCAGGGCAGCAGCATGGCCGTCAGGAGGCCCACCTGGTGCATGTCGGCCAGGCTCATGTCACCCATGAGCCAGAAGATGATGTTGTGCAAACGTGAGTCCTGGGTGAGGGATACCAGAAAGAGGATCACCGCCGAGCAGAAGGCGTTGACCATCACCCCGGCCAGGAGAAGCGAATCTTTCTTGAGCATGCTCTGGCCGCTGGAGAGGACCAGTACGACCGCCAAGGTGGCCATACTGCCGGCGAAAGCGGTGACGCTGACCCCGGGAAAGCGCGAGAGACCCAGGAGGATGCCCAGGATGGCGCCGATGGCACTGCCGCCCGAGATGCCTAGAATATATGGCTCGGCCAGGGGGTTACGTAAAATCGCCTGAAAGACGAGGCCCCCAAGAGATAGGGCGGCCCCCACCAGGGCGGCCAGGAGGGCCCGGGGCAGGCGGATCTGCCAGACAATCGTCTGCCCAACACTCGCCTCATGGGCGCTACCGGTCAAGCCGCTCCAGAGCGCCTCCAGACTGGAGCCGGTGGAGCCGAAGGTCAGGCTCAAGACCAGGGCACCCAGCAGGGCGATGAGGAGGAGGCCTGTGGTGAGGGCCATGCGCCCCGCTAATTTATTAGCGCCTAATTTATTAGCGCCTAATTTATTGGTGCCCAATGGGTTAGCGCCGAGTTGATTAGGGTTTAATAAATGGGGCTCATTTTTATGGGGCCCAGATTCATTGGCCGTCATTGGGGGGCCTGTTCCAGTTTGGGATGGATCAGTTCAACCAGCTGTTCGAGACCGTCCAATAGGCTCGGCGAAGCACGGTCAAAGAGGTTGGAGTCCACCAGGTAAATGCGTCCTCGGCCCACGGCGGGCACGTCTGTCCAGCGCTGCCAATCCTTTTTAACCTTTTCAAAGGTCTCATGGCGCGCCATGGAGGTGATGATGACCACTTCGGGGGCCAGGGTCAAGATCTGTTCACGGCTGATGCGCGGGTAGGGTACAGGGCCGGCGGTGGTGTTGATGCCTCCGGCCAGTCCGATCAGCTCGTGGATGAAAGTGTCCGTACCGGGGGCCACGATGGGGGAGACACCGATCTGGAAAAAGACTTTGGGGCGCGTTTTTATACCGGCGACTCTGGCCCGCACCCTTTCAATGCGGGCCGTCATTGCGGCGTTGATCCGGGTGGCCGCCGTTTCGGCGCCCAGGAGGCGGCCGATCTCGGTGACCGTTGCCCCGATGGCTGCAAGGTTGCGCGGATCCACGGCGTAGACGGGTATTTGCAAGGTTTCCATGCGCCGGATGACGGCGATGGGGTTGCCGTCCTTGACGGCGATGCATAGATCGGGCTGGAGGGCGGCTATCTTCTCCAGGTTGAGCTGCACATAGGAACCCACCTGGGGCAGTTCCCGGGCTTGGGGCGGATGGTCGCTGTAGCGCGTCACGCCCACCAGGCGCGCCTGGCAACCCAGGGCGTAGACGATCTCGGTGATGCTGGGGGCCAGGGCCACGATGCGTTGGGGAGCTTCCGGTATAGTTACGGAGCGGCCCAGCTGATCGGTGATGGTCGCCGTATAGCCCAGATTTGGGTCGCCTGCTCCAAAAAGGACCAGGAGAAAAGCCGCCAAATAGGCTCTAAAATTCATATCCATTGAGTATCCAGATGGTTGGCAAAAAGAGTGGCCTCTGAGTTATGCAAAAAGGGATGCCGAGTCAACCGAAAACCGTCCCCTGCTAGGCGCGTGGCAGCGCTTAAGTTAGGGTATAAGTAACCAAAATATTAAGAGATATTATCATCGAACGTTGCTTGCACTAATCCGGGGGGTATGATATTGAACCGCTGGCGTTCCAAACTTAAATTCTGGACTTCAGGCGGGCGCGTTGGCGCCGCCTCTCGATATAAAATCTAGTTGAAGGGAGGAAGAGAGACGTGAAGACCTATAGTGTGAAGGATCTCATGGTCCCGCTTTCCGAGTACGCCACCGTCTCGGAAGATGCGACCCTCTACGATGCCATTCTGGCTCTGGAGAAAGCGCAGGAGGAGTTCGACCACACCAAGTACCGCCATCGGGCCATCCTGGTGTTCGACAAGGACAAGCAGATCATAGGCAAGCTGTCCCAGATCGACGCCCTGCGGGCTCTGGAGCCCAAATATCAGGAGATTGGCCGGGGCGATGGCTTCCATCGCTACGGAATCTCCAAGAAGTTCATGGATTCCATGTTGGAGAAGTTCGGCCTCTTCGAGCAGCCTTTCAGCGAGATTTGCGCAAAGGCCGGCGCTAGAAACGTCAAGAAGTTCATGTCCTCCTTCAGTGAGGGAGAGCACGTGGGGATCAACGAAACCCTGGACACCGCCATTCATCAGTTCGTTATCAGCAACCAGCAATCCCTGCTTGTGGTCGACGGTGACGACTACGTGGGGATCCTGCGGGTGACCGATGTGTTCGCAGCCGTATTCCATACGATGAAAAACTGCGGACTCGACGAAGCGGAATAGTGATCGTCAGCCGAACCCACTGATTCTAAATCCCCACCCATCGCTTTTCGACAGAACTGAAATTTAGGAGGACGATATGAGCAGCGACACCGGTAATGCGGTCGCCACTGGTTATAATTGGACAAAGCTGGGCTTCCTGCTCCTGGGATTGACCCTTTTTGCTGTGGTTTACTACTCACCGGCATGGCCCGACGCCGTGGATCCCAACGGCAAGGCCTTCGCCCTCAGCGTCACGGGCAAGGGGGCCATCGCCGTATTTTTACTGGCAGCCACCTGGTGGGTGTTCGAGGTGGTGCCCATCGGGGTCACCAGCCTGGCCATCGGCGTGTTGCAAGTCCTCTTTTTTGTCCGTCCGGCCAAAGAGGCCTTCCGGGACTTCATGGATCCCAACGTGCTCTTCATCTTCGGCTCCATCGTCGTCGGCCTGGTTTTCACCAAAACAGGTCTGACGCGGCGCATCGCCTATAAGATGCTGGGCATCGTGGGCGAGAAGACCAGCATGATCTACCTGGGGTGCTTCGTGCTCACCGCGGCCTTGACCCACATCATGGCCCACACCGCCGTGGCCGCCACCATCTACCCCCTCCTGGTGGCCATCTACGCCATGTACGGCGAAGGTGACAAACCCACCAAATTCGGCAAAGGCCTCTTCATCGGCATGGCGTACATCGCCGGCGCCGGGAGTATCGTCACCCTCCTGGGAGCCGCCCGCGGGGCCGTGGCCCTGGGTTTCTTCGCCGAGGTCACGGGCAAAAGCATCGGCTTCTTCGAGTTGTCCTACTACATGGCCCCCATTGGCTGGTTGATGACCTTTCTCCTGTGGGGGTTCTTCATGGTCGTCCTCAAACCCGAAAAGAAAACCATCCCCGGTCTGCGCGCGAGGGCCGCGAGGTTGAACAAAGAGATGGGTAAAATTACGGGCAAAGAGGTTATCGCCGCTGCGATCGTGGGCTCGGCCATACTCGTACTGGGGGTCAGTGCCGTTCTCAAGACCACCATCCCCGGCTTCGAGCCGCCTCACAAGACCGCCGTTCTGCTCATCTCCACCATTCTCTTCTTCATCACCGGCCTTCTGGATATCGATGACCTAGAGGCGATTCCCTGGAACATCATCCTGCTCTTCGCCGGCGCCATGAGCATCGGCTACTGCCTCTGGCAGACCGGCGCGGCCAACTGGCTGGCGGTCAACTGGCTGACCCTCTTCAAGGAAGCCCACTGGTTCGTCTTCGTCATGAGCATCGCCTTCTTCGTCATGATCATGACCAACTTCATCATGAACGTGGCCGCCATCGCCATCTCCCTGCCGGTGGCCCTGGTCATCGCCCCCTACCTGGGCGTGACCGGGGAGGTGATCCTCTTCTCCTCCTTGGTGGTGGCCGGCATGCCCTTCCTCCTCCTGGTGGGGGCCGCGCCCAACGCCATCGCCTATGACTCGGGCCAGTTCACCACCGGCGAGTTCTTCCTCTGGGGGATCCCGGCCAGCATCATCCTGATGATCGTCACCGGGTTTGCGGTCAAAGTCCTCTGGCCCATCATGGGGATGCCGATTACGCTTTAAAAGCAGGTCGGGCATTGGCAAACATCACCAGCGGCCCTCTGTGATTCACAGAGGGCCGCTTTTTTGAAGTTTCACAAGTTCAGAAGAACATGGGTAGAATTTGGAAGTGTGGCTGCAAACAGAAATTGGGGGATGAAAATGCGAAAGCTATGGGTCTTAGCGGCTATGGGGACCTTGTTGGTGGGCGCCCTCGTTCTGGCGGGCTGCGGGTTTACCCGCTGGGCCATCCACAAGTGGGGCGAAACCCAGTACATGTCCTACCAGATCGATGGCCGCAACCTGGCGCTTTACACCTATCCGAGAGCGCGCTTTGGATACACCGCCAAGGGGATCGATGCGGCGCTGGCGGCGGTGGGTGGAAGGGCTGCGGCGGCCAAGCAACCCCTGGTGATCTTTATCCATGGCCGCGGCAAACATCCCGAGAAAGCATTTGGCGATCACCCCCAGATCGGCCGCGATATCCTCGGGCAGATGACCGATTATTACGAGGCCGCCGTGCTCATGGTGCACTGGCCCTCCTGGCTGGGGCCGTCCGGCTACCCTTCTCTGAACGCCCGTGAAACCGGACCCCACCTGCAATTGCTTTTCGAGGGGATGCGGCGCTACCGGGAAACCCACCACGGAGACAAGTCGTCGCCCGTCACCCTCTTCGTCCACAGCATGGGTAACCAGGTGCTGGCCAGTTTCTTGGAAACCTATGGGGGAGAATTCCAGGGCAAGGCCCCCCTCTTCGACACCCTCATTCTCAACGCCCCCGACACGGAGTTGAAAGATCACCACCACTGGGTTGAGAAGATCGACTTCGCCGGCAGGATCTACGCCCTGGTCAACAGCGGCAAGGACCGTATGCTCCAATTGTCCGGCTACCTGCAGGCCAACGCCCGCCTGGGTCGCCAGCTGGTGTATGAGGACGATACGCCCGAACCTCTGGCGGTCAATGCCACCTATGTGGACCTGACCAAATTGGGGGTCAACCACGATTACTTTTACGGTGAAGCGCTCCCAACAGCCTTGGTGGATTTTTACCGGCGGGCGTTTACAAGCAGGGCAGACCCCATGAAAACACCTGGCATGACTCCCGGGCCATATCCTCGGCTTTATCTTTTGCTATCCCCTTGAGTGCGGTCGTGAAAAGCGTGACTATCACACCAGCGGACCACCTTGTCCCAAGCTTCCTTGCGGCAACATAATTTTTCTACTTGTTTTCAGGCTGCACCAGTAGGGGTGGCCGGTTGGTTTTAGGGCTTTGTATCACCCGCTCGCAGGCGATAGGTCTCAGGGTCATAGGCCGCCAGGGGTGGATAGGCGATGGGGGCTGTGGTGGTAAGCGTTGCCAGGCGCTGTTGGTAAGCCTGTAGATACGCCTCGCGGGCGATTGCATCCGCATGGGCAGGACTCCAGGCAATGAAGGGTGGCAGGACATCGAAGCCGACAAAGCGTAAAATACCATGATTAATGGGGTAGAGGATGGCTTCGATGTCGCCGTTGAGGCCGTCAGGAGCGTAGGTGCTCTCGGGGCCGCCGGTGGTGAGGGCCAGCATGGCGCGTTTTCCCTTGAAGCCGCCTTCGTCGTACCATTTCCCGCCACCGTAAACGCGCCCCATAACCATGACCCGATCCACCCAACCCTTGAGCATGGCCGGCAAGCCGAACCACCATAGTGGGAATTGAAAGATCAACACATCGCAGGTCTCCAGTTTTTTAAGTTCGTTTTCAATTGATGCTGCGAAGCCGTCATTTTCAGAAGCGTGCAGTTCCTCGATTTGCTGTTTAAAATAGTGCGGGTCTTTGACTGTGGTGAAATTCTTTCGATCCGATACGGGATCGAAGCCCATCTGATAGAGATCCGAAATGATAACCGCGTGGCCATTGCTTTCAAAATAGGTCTTAGCAGTATGGGTCATGGCGGCATTGAAGCTCTGGGCCTCCGGGTGGCAGTGGACGATGAAAACTTTCATGTGACCTCCGATTAATTTAGGTGTACATACAATTTAATGAAGCCGATGGTGTACGATTGGTTCATTAAGCGCAGAACAGTGAGAACCTCTAAAGGTTCGGTATACCGGTGATTGTTGCCTTCAACGTGATTTGAAGGCGGTCGGGCCTCGCCAGGGCCGAAGTTTTCATTTTTTGTTGAGGCGTTCACTGGCGTTATCGATCATGGCCGCCAAACGATCGCCGCTTTCCAATCCCAGGACAGCGGCATAACGGTCATGAAGACCCTTCCAAGCCTGCAAAATCGGCTGCTGCAGTTTGCCGCCCTGGTCAGTGGGAAAAACCAGGCTCATCTTACCTTCGCTGCGGCGTTCCAGGTAGCCTTTGTAAACCATGGTGTCGATGAAGCGGGTCACGGTGGATGGGGCCAGCTGGAGAGCTTCGGAGAGTTCTTTCTGGCCGATACCGGGGCACTCATTGACCAGCATCATTAAAAACGCATGCGCAGGGCTCAGGCCGGTGGATCGAAATTCCGTCTCAGCCATACGGGTGATGGTCCTCGCCAGAGAGTTGGCGGTGAAGTAGAGGCAATGGTGGAGCAGTTTTTGGCTGTCGTTCATGGCATAAGGTCCTTGTTTGTACATACAAATATAGGTAACCGACAGGCTTTGTCAACCGCAATTTATCTTTTTAGGCTCGAATGGATGGGTAAAGATTTGCCTGCGGCGATTTTTAGATCAGCTTGACGAATTGTCAAAAGCGCAATATAAATTGGTTGAACCAAAATTAAGGAACACTTTTCCCTTAGGAAATTATGCCCATGGACTCCCAAAAGGTCGTCTCCATCAAACGGCCCCGCATCCACGAGCAGGTCGTCGACGTCCTTCTGCGTCGCATGGTGCGAAGGCAATACCCAGTGGGGAGCAAGCTGCCCACGGAAAGGGCCATGGCAGCCGAGTTCGGCGTCAACCGCAATACGGTGCGTGAGGCCCTTCGCTACCTGGAGAATCTAGAACTGATTGCCATCCGCCAGGGGGATGGTGCGCGTGTACGGGACTACCGCGAGAGCGGCAACTTGCAGACGGCCAAAGCCCTCTTGAAAGTGGACGACACCATGCAGCAAGAGATACTCTCCGCCGTCCTGGAGGTTCGCCGCATGGTGTGCCCCGAGATCGCCTATGTGGCCGCCCTGAGGCGTAGCGAGACGCATTTGGTTGAGTTGCAGCGACTGGCCTTCGATGCGCCGGAGCTCTCCATCATGGAGCGCGATAAACAGGTTCACCGCCTCATCGGCCAGGCCAGCGGCAACCTCATCTACGTGCTCAACACCAATTTTTACGAAGATTTTTTCGACTATGCCGAAGATCTCTACTTTGTGGATCCCCAAAACGCCAGGCGCTCCAAGCGCTTCCACAAGGAGATCTACGCGGCCATTGAAAAACAGAACGCCAGTGACGCCCGCGAAGTGATGGGCGAAGTGCTCACCTATGCCGAAACCGCCATATATGCGGTCTTGGCTCGCAAGGAGGGGGCGGGCGCTAGATAATGAAGCCGGCCCATGCGGGGTGAAGCTGTGGTTTGGGTGTTGGGGTTAATTGGTTGAACCATAGGGGCAATTTTGTGAACCAGGCGTGCCAGTGAGGTCTCAAGACGATCAAAGAGGAGGGCAGTAGCGATGCTGAAGCGCCACACCGCAGACGCAGATTCGCAACGGTTCGACGTGGCGGTCATCGGCGGCGGGATCACCGGTGCGGCGGTGGCCTATGAGGCAGCCAGCCGGGGGCTGTCGGTGGCCCTTTTTGAGAAGGGCGATTTCGCCCAGGCCACCTCGGCGGCTTCCTCAAAATTGATCCACGGCGGCCTGCGCTACCTCTCAAATCTGGAGTATGGCCTGGTACGCGAATCCCTGCGCGAACGCCGCATCCTGGAAAACATCGCCCCCAATTTTGTCTATCCTCTGCCCATGCTCTTTCCCCACTACCGCTTTTCCTTGAAGAGCAACAAGTGGGTCGTAAAGCTCGGCCTGACTACTTACGATCTCCTTGCCTATGACCGCGCCAGGACCTGGGACGCCGATAAGAAGATTCCTCGGCACCGTAGCCTGTCGGCTGAGGAAGCACTTGCATTCCAGCCGGCGCTTAAGAAAGAGAACCTCACCGGGGCATCCATCTTCCACGACTGCCTGAGTATCTTCCCCGAGCGCCTGAGCCTGGCATTCATCCTGTCCGCTGCGGCCCACAAGGCAGCTGTGGCCAACTACGCCGAAGTGTGTGGGTTCTGCTTCGCCGACGATGGTAAACGCATAAACGGGGTGAAGATAAAAGACCGCCTCGATGGTAGCCGCTACGAGGTGGCTGCCCAGGTGGTTCTCAACTGCACCGGTCCATGGGCCAACCACCTCTTGCAACTGGCCAGGCCCCAACAGGCCCTTCGCCCCCTGAGACGCTCCGAGGGGATCCACCTCATCACCCGCTCCCTCATCAAATCGGATTCGGCGGTGAGTGCCATCACCCCGCAAGGACGCCACTGCTTCCTCATCCCCTGGCGGGGGCACACCCTCATCGGCACTACCGACACGCCCTACGAGGGACAGCCCGATGACTATGCGGTGACCACCCAGTCAATTGTAGCCCTCATCAATGATGTCAACACCAGCTTCGACGGTTTGGATTTGACTCTTGACGATGTGCGGTATGCATACGGCGGCTTGCGTCCCCTTGCGGGAATGGCGGCAGGTAATAAGGATACCTATACTTCTTCGCGGCACTCTGAGATTTGGGACAACACCGTCGATGGTCTGGCAGGGTTGATTTCGGTGACGGGAGGCAAGTGGACAACCAGCCGATCCCTGGCCGAAAAAGTTGTCGATCACCTTTGGACCCACACCCACCTGGCCATTGGACAATCCATCTCAGCCGGGCAATACCTAACCCACAGTGCCATCCGCGAGATGAAGACCTTCGAAGCGGAGATCGCAGGGGCTCACCCTACAGTGGCTGCCAAGACCATGGCCTGCCTGGGGCGTTACTATGGCACGGCATATGGAGAAGTCCTCGCCCTCATTGAGGAGAATTCCAAACTCGCAGCACCGATCAACGCAGACGGTGAGGTGCTGGCCCAGGTAGTTCACGCGGTGCGCAGCGAGATGGCCCAGACCCTCTTGGATATCGTCTTGCGCCGCACCGGCACTGCCACCCTGGGGCATCCGGGGAACGCCATCCTCGGTCAGATAGCGGCTGTGGCAGCCGCAGAGTTGAACTGGGACGATAAACGCAGGCGAACAGAGTTGGAAACGGTTGACACCCTTTTACGGGTGCCTGGAGAGAAGATAAATTGATGCAAAAGCCATTTGTAAATAGGCCTGATTGGAGTGAAACCCCTCCCGAAGCGGGCTCCTATCGCTCCATATATAAATACGGCGCCCCGGATGGGTTCAAACACCCCAACGCCCGCTGGGTGGCTATGCTCAAGGCCGATCTGGGGCTGGGGAAAGATCACTTCAAGGAAAAGCGTTTCGAAGGGCGTGAGAGTGTGATTCTGGGTGGTTCCAAAGCCTTAGACCGTGGTACGGCCGCTCTCTCCGAAGATCATGTGGATCGCTTAGCGACCCTTGTAGGGCATGAAAACGTCGATCGTGATGAGTTCAGCCGGGTGCGTTACAGCTACGGCAAGACCAGCGAGGAGATGATGGAACTCAGCCGGGGCACTATCGGCGCGGTGGCCGACCTGGTGGTCCACCCGCGCCATAAGGCCGACGTCCAAGCGATTGTTACCTACTGCCACGAGGAGAAGATTCCCCTAGTGGCATTCTCCGGAGGTTCCTCGGTCACCCTCGGCCTGCGGCCCGCTCACGGCGGTGTGAGTCTGGTCATGAGCACCCACATGAATCATTTTCTGGCGCTCAACGAGACCAATCAGACCGCCCGGGTCCAGCCAGGCATCTTCGGGCCGGCTTATGAAGCAGCTCTCAATCGGGCGCCGGAATCCCTGGGCGCAAATCGGCGTTACACCGGGGGGCACTTTCCCCAGAGTTTCGAGTTTTCCACCGTGGGGGGCTGGGTGGCCACTCTTGGATCGGGCCAGGCCTCCACCTACTATGGTGACGCTGCAGATCTGGTGGTCAGCCAGGAGTATGTGACACCCACAGGCAGTTTTTGCACCTGCGCTTTTCCCGCCGCCGCCATCGGCCCTCGCATTGGTGAGATCATGATGGGGGCCGAGGGGGCTTTCGGGATCCTCGTGGAGGTGACCCTCAAGGTCTTTCGCCACCAGCCCGTCAACCGTCGGCGCTTCAGCTTCATCTTTCCCACATGGGAGGCGACAGTGGACGCCAGTCGAGAGATCTCCCAGGGAGAGTTCGGTCGTCCGGCAGTCTACCGCATCTCCGATCCCGAGGAGACATACCGGGGACTCAAGCTCTTCGGCATGCCGGACTTGGTGGACCGCTTTCTGCAGAAGCGCGGCTTCCGACCCATGCAGCGCTGTCTCTGTCTGGGCAACGTGGAGGGGGAGGGCGGCTACACACGCCTAGTGAAACGCCGTATCCGCCGCATCGCTCGGCGCCATGGGGCCATCAACCTTGGACCTTATCCCAGCCGAAAGTGGGAGCGCACCCGCTATACGGAAGCATACATGCGCGAGGATCTGAACGACTACGGAATCCTCATTGACACCCTGGAGACCAGCGTTAGCTGGGACCGCCTCCACGAACTCCACCAGGCTGTCAGGGCCTATATCACCGACCGTCCCAAGACCATCTGCATGACCCACGCCTCGCACTTCTACCCCCAGGGTACCAACCTCTACTTCATCTACATGGGGTGCTTCGAAGATGTGGACGCTTATCGTGAATTCCAGAATGGGATTATTGATTGCATCGCCACCCACGGCGGCTCCCTGAGTCACCACCACGGCATCGGGCGCCGCATGGCCCCCTGGATGGAAACCCATCTGGGGGAGACGCAAATGAAGATACTGCGCGCACTCAAGCGCCACTTCGACCCCCATCGAATCCTCAACCCCGGCGGCCTTCTGGGTTTGGATTTTGATCCGCCGGACAGACAACCGGGAGGGGCCTCTGATGAGGTCTGAAACTACGGCTGCCGATTTGATCCTGGTGTTCGACGCCGGCACCCAATCGGTGCGCGGGGCCCTGATCGATCCCCAGGGAGAGATCCAGGCGTTGGTGAAAACGCTCATCGAACCCTATGGTTCTCCCAAACCGGGCTGGGCAGAGCTGGATCCCGAGCATTACTGGCAGCAGCTATGCGCCACCTCCCGCAAGCTTCTGGCTAGCAAGGGCGTCGATGCCAGCCGTATCAAAGGCGTGACCCTCACCACCCAGCGCGCCACGGTGATAAATCTGGATGGGGAGGGCAAGCCCCTGCGGCCGGCCATCGTGTGGCTGGACCAGCGCCGGGCCACAGAAGATGTGCGCCTGCCGCTCCTCCTGCGCGGTGCCCTGACCCTGACCGGCAAGGCCGATGTGGCCAGAAACGCCATGCGCGACAGCAAGTCCAACTGGATCCGCCAGCACCAACCCGAGGTGTGGCAGCGCACGGCCAAGTTCCTCTTCCTCTCCGGTTTTCTCACCCATCGTCTGACGGGCAACTATATCGATTCGACGGCCAACATGGTGGGCTACGTGCCCTTTGATTTCAAACGCCACCGCTGGGCGCACTCCCTGGATCTTAAATGGAAGCTCTTCCCCATGGATCGCGACCTACTGCCCGAGTTGGTGGCGCCCGGTGAAGAACTGGGCCGGATCACCGCCGCCGCCGCCACGAATTCGGGCATTCCCACGGGGCTACCCCTGATGGCCGCCGCCACCGACAAGGCCTGCGAAGTGCTGGGGGCAGGCTGCCGTTCGCCAGAGACCGCTTGTCTGAGCTATGGCACCACGGCCACCATCAACACCGCCAACCGCCGCTACGTGGAGCTCAAGCCCCTGCTGCCGCCCTACCCGGCGGCCATACCAGGGGCCTACACCACCGAGGTGATTGTTTACCGGGGTTTCTGGATGGTGAGCTGGTTCAAAAAGGAGTTCGGCCAACGGGAGGCCCGCATCGCCGCCGAGCGACACATGGCGGCCGAGGCTCTCTTTGATGAGCTCATCTCGGAAGTGCCACCGGGCTGCCAGGGACTGACCCTGCAGCCCTATTGGTCGCCCGGTTTCAATACTAGGGCCGATGCCAAGGGAGCCATCATCGGTTTCGGCGCCGTGCACACTCGCGCCCACATCTACCGCGCCATTTTGGAGGGGCTGGCCTATGCCCTCAAGGACGGGCTCCTGACATTGCAGCGCCGCAACCGGGTGCCGGTAACAGCGCTGCGAGTCTCCGGCGGCGGGTCCCAGAGCGATGCCGCCCTGCAGATTACGGCCGATATCTTCGACCTGCCCGTCCAGCGACCCCACACCTACGAAACCTCGGCCCTGGGGGCGGCCATCGCCGCCGCCGTGGGGCTCAAGCTGCATCCGGATTTCCCCACCGCCGTCGGCGCCATGACGCGCAGCAGCCGAACCTTCGAACCCATCGCCGCCCATCGCGATCTTTACCGTGCGCTTTTCGAGCGCGTCTATCTCAGGCTGTACCGCCGTTTGGCGCCCATCTACCGGGAGATTCAATCCATCACCGGGTACCCGGACCACGGCTGAAGATACCGGCTTGGTCGAAACAAAATAGTTTGGGGTGGCCATCAGTCAATCCGGCGCACCCAATCTTATGTTATATTGTCATCGGGGTGATGAAATCTTGGGGCAACAGAAGCTATTAAGTGACGCGATCCAATCATTGCTCCTAAGGAGCGCGAGGAGGTGCAATGCACCCATCAATTTACGGCTGGTGTGGCAAGGTATTGAACGTCGACCTATCCACAGCGTCTATTTCCGAGCTGTCGATGCAGCCCTACCTGGATCGATTTCTCGGTGGGAGGGGGATCGCCACCCGTCTCTACTGGGAGAATGTATCGGCCGACACCGGGGCCTTCGACCCCCAGAACCACCTGATCTTCATGACGGGCCCCTTGACGGCCACGGGCGCACAAGGGGCATCCCGGTTCGAGGTCGTGGGCAAATCGCCCATGCTGCTGCCCGAAGGCTTTTGCTATGGCAATGTGGGTGGCTATTGGGGGCCGGCGCTTAAAAGAACCGGGTTTGATGGCATCATGGTCTCCGGGAAGGCGAGGCAGCCTGTCTATCTGCTCGTTGCAGATGGCAAAGCCGAACTCCGGGATGCGGCCGGAATCCAGTTTGCCGGTGTCAGCGCTACGCGCGATTTCCTGACGAAAAACCACGGCAAAAACACCCACTTCATAACGACCGGGCCGGCGGGGATGAACCTCTGCCGCACGGCCAACCTGATGAGTGATAACGAGAGCAGCGTCACCGGCGGGTTTGGCGCGGTCTTCGGCGCCAAGAACCTGAAAGCCATCGCCGTGAAAGGGTCAATCGCACCGAAGGTGGCCCATCCAGATCAATTGAAAGAACTGAACCGACTGACGGTGCGTCTGAATAAACGCGACACCTCGTTCAATCCCTATCCCCCGGATCAGATCATCCGCGAGGGCAAGGCCTCCTGTTTTCAATGCGGCCTGGACTGCGCCATGCGCGCCACCTACCGGGTCCAGCCCGACAAGCTCGTGGTGCGCAAATGTCAATCCATGTTCGTCTATTTCCCGTGGATGATGCGGCGCCAGGGGGAGCCGGCGGAGACGGCGGTGAATGCCACCGGGCTGTGCAACGACCTGTCCCTCTGCACCATGGAGATGGCCAATGTGGTCCAGTGGCTCACGGCGGGCTATGCCGCCGGTTATCTGACCGACACCCAAACCGGTCTTGAGATCGATCAGTTGGGCAGCTGGGCCTTTTTCGAAAAGCTCTGTCAGATGATCGCCCACCGCCAGGGCTTTGGCGGCCTGTTGGCGGAAGGCCTGCTCCGAACCGGTGAGACCCTCGGCCAGGAGGCCAAGGACCTGTTTGCCAACGCGGTCTCCGGCGTGGGCGACGGTGAGACCTATTCCGCAAGGGAATACCTCATGAACGGGCTCTTGTATGCCTTCGAACCCCGGCAGCCCATCGCCATGCTGCACGAGATCAGCCGGACCATGGGTATGTGGGTCATGAATTTAAAGTATCCGGGGTCGACACCCGTCTCGGCAGACGCCTATCGCAAAGCGGCCGCCTTGTTCTGGGGCCATGATAAGGCGTGGGACCTGAACAGCCCTGAAGGCAAGGCGATGGCGGCCACCCGCATTATCGATCGTACCTATGTGAAGGACAGCCTGCTGTTGTGCGATTCCTGCTGGCCGCTGATCTTTTCCACCGCGACGCCAGACAAAGTCGGTGACGCCGGTTTAGAAGCCCGCACCTTCAACGCCGTGACCGGCAAGGACCTGGATGAAAAAGCCCTGCTCACCTTCGGCGAGCGCATGTTCAACCAGCAACGGGCGATCCTCATCCGCGAAGGCTGGCAGCCGAAAACCGACGATACCGTAGCCGAGTTCAATTACACGGATCCGGTTCAATCGGTTTTCATGAACCCGGAAGTACTCGTCCCCGGGGATGACGATGCCGTTCTAAGCCGCAAAGGCCAGACGCTGGACCGGGAGGTATTTAATCAAATGAGAGCAGAGTTCTATCAACTGCGCGGTTGGGACCCCGCGACCGGACGCCAGACCTTGAAGAAACTCGACGAACTGATGCTTTCCGATCTAAATATTGAAACGGCATAGGCGTCGATCGCCATGGGGTATGTGAGCGTCCAAAAATGAAGGCGATTAAAGCCCTCCGAGAGTTCCAAGTGTTCGTCAAACCCGGTGGTTCAGCGTGTAACCTCGCCTGCGACTATTGCTACTACCTCTCCAAAGGGCATCTGTCGGCGCATGGAGATTCTGCCATGCGCCGCATGCCCATAGAGGTGCTTGAAACCTACATCCGGCAGCAAATCGAGGCGTCTCCAAATAAGGTCATCCGCTTCTCCTGGCATGGCGGTGAACCGACCCTGGTGGGCCTTAATTTTTTTCGCCGCGCGGTCGCACTCCAAAAAAAGTATCAGCCCCCGGATCGACGGATCATCAACGGCGTTCAGACCAATGGCACCCTTTTGGACCAAGAGTGGTGCCGCTTTTTGGCTGAAGAGGGTTTCAGGGTTGGACTCAGCCTGGATGGGCCCCAAGAGATCCATGACCGCCACCGCTTTGGGAAAAGCGGTCGGCCCAGCTTCCGTCAGGCCATGCGCGGTTTCGACTTGTTGCAGCTACACGGCATTGAGCCCGACATTCTCGGTGTGGTCACGGCGCAGAGCGTGCGTCAGCCGGAAACGGTTTACGCCTTCTACAAACACATCGGGGCCCAGTTCATCAGTTTGCTTCCCCTGGTGGAACCGCCAAAAAAGCCCGGCGAAGCGGTCGGCCCTGACATTGTTGGCGCCGAGGATTTCGGCGACTTTCTCTGCGAGATATTTGATGAGTGGAAGGATCGGGATATAGGACGTGTCCAGGTGGAGATATTTGAGGAAGCGGTGCGCACCGCCTTCGGCCAAACGCCATCCGTCTGCATCTTTAGACCCACCTGCGGTGATGTGGCCGTCATCGAACGCAACGGTGATTTTTACGCCTGTGATCATTTCGTCATGCCGCAGCACCGCTTGGGCAATATTATGACCACCCACTTAGGTGCGCTTCTGGAAAGCGCGCCCCAGCGGCAATTTGGCAGGGCCAAGCAGGACAGCCTGACTTCCCACTGCCAGGCCTGCGACGTACTGGCCATGTGCCATGGTGGTTGCCCCAAGGATCGGTTTATCCATACACCAAGGGGCGAATTCGGTTTGAACTACCTGTGCAGCGGGTACAAACGCTTCTTCACCCACTGCCAGCCGTTTCTGACCGCCCTTGCGGCCCTGCACCACGCCCGGCCTTAGCAAAGGGCGCAAAACGTCGCAGGCGACATTGGCCAGCACGGCCCCCGTCCTCGCGGTAATGGCCGTGCTGGAAAAAGGTATTCGACGGGATACGGCTAAACTGTTTTTTGCGGCTATTTCAGCCGGTCCTTGAAAAAAGCCATCGTCCGTTGCCAGGCGAGGTTCGCGGCTTCGGGGTGATAGCGTTCCGGGTTGGTGTCGTTATTGAAGGCGTGCTTGGCCCCCTCGTAAATATGAATCTCATACGCCACCCCAGCCTTCTTCAAGGCCGCTTCGAAGGCGGTGATGCCCTGGTTGATGCGTTGATCCTCTCCACCATAGTGCAAGAGCAGGGCGGCTTTGATTTTGGGCACATCTGCCACCGCGGGCTGGCGGCCATAGTAGGGAACGGCAGCATCAAGTTCCGGTGACCGGACGGCCATCTGGTTGGCCATGGCGCCGCCCCAGCAGAACCCGACCACACCCACCTTTCCCGTGCATCCCGGATGGGTGTCGAGATATTTGACGGCCGCGAGAAAATCGGCGGTGGTTTTTTCCATATCCAGTTCGCGGATCATTTTAACGGCCGCCGCGGTATCTGGCGGCGTGCCCCCCAGAGGGCTCAAGGCATCCGGGGCCATGGCGGTAAATCCCTCCAGGGCGATCCTGCGGGCCACATCCTCAATATGCGGATGCAGCCCTTTGTTTTCATGGATCACCACCACGCCAGGCAATTTTGGATTTCCTTTGGGTGAGGCCCAATAGGCTTTTACATCACCCGATACACCGGTGTAGTTTTGATAGTGCGACTCAAGACGTGAATCATCGGCAGGAACTTTTGCAGCGTTGGCCTGGCCATTTTCCAGGAGGGGCAGGATTGCCCAGGCGGCAGCGGCGCCACCGGCCAAGCTGGCCAACTTTTTCAGAAATTCCCGTCTATTGACGGTCCCTTCAGTGTAATCGGCATACAGAGCGACGATCCGTCTATCCATGGCGGCCTCCTTCGATTAAAGGTTTGGATGACATCAATCGTAACTATGTTCGAGATATTAAAGGGTAATCGGCTGGGTCGATTCAAGGGGGCTGCTTGCCCGCCAATGAATCCGTAAGAACCAAGCCTAGTGTTGTCACAATTCAGCGCTTAAAAAAAGCACTTTCTAAAAGGTCGTAGAATTGATCAGTGTTGCTCCGGACTGCCGCCGTATTGGGGATTTGGAACCCTGTACCCGGGTATGATAACGAAAGGAGGATAACGGATCCGCAACCGCTTCAAGAGATCCGTTTTTCATCAGCCTAAAGATAAGTGGCGTCATCTATGGGACCTGCCATACCATTTGAAAGCATAGCGGCCCATGCGACCTCGCTGGGTGCTTCCCTTGTTGGTGCGGCCCCTGTCAAGGCCATACTGAATTCCCCGTCCCATCAATCTCGTCCAACTGTCCGCTTGGTACACACGGCCGGTTCCGTGGTCGTCATTGCCCTAGCCCACACCGTAGAACATCCCGAAATGGACTGGTGGGACTTCAAAAAGGGCAGAACACCGGGTAATCGCTCGCTTTTAAAGATTAAACGGCGACTGAAAACCTGGCTCCTGAAAGCCTATTCCGCTGAGGTCTACCAACTTCCTTACCATGCCCGTTCGGGAGGTGTTTTCCTTAAGGATGCCGCTATCTTATCAGGACTTGGCGTGATGGGTAAAAACAACCTATTGATTACGCCTCAATATGGTCCCAGGGTTCGACTCAGTGCCTTGCTGATCGACCGTCCCCTTGAGTGCACTGGGCCTCTTGATGG
>JBNKKA010000052.1:0-25238 GCA_050291585.1 Desulfobacteraceae bacterium | reverse complement strand
TCTCGTCGTCGATGATCAGAATCCGTGATGGGCGCATGGGTTCGGATCTCCCTGCTTGTAAGGTGTTAAACGGGGTATGCTGTTCACGGCTTGCCGGATTTGGGGAGACGGATGACAAACCGGGTGCCGCCGCCGTCGGTCCCTGGCAGGCCGCCAGGCCGGCGCCGCCGATCACCGCCGTGGTCAGGAAGTCCCGTCGCTTCATCGAATCCTCCGAGCAGCGGACCTTACCAGAGGTGGTAGCGTCCGCCGAACCTGGAGAGAACCCCATGACCCGCTTGTTGCTCGCGGTGTGGATGACCCTGTGTTCCCCGGCCCTGGCAGGCGGTCTCGAAGGCTTCGATATCATGGACACGCACCAGCCGGCTGCCTGAGACGGCCACCCCCTTGAGGTTCTTGGATCCCATCACGGCGCCGGCGCCGCCCCGGCCGGCCTGGCGGTTGTATTCACAGCAGATCAGGGCGAAGGGCACCTGGTATTCACCGGCTTGACCGATGGTCACCACCTGGGCTTGGGGGGCGGCCAGGTCCTTCTTGATCAAGGCGTTGGCTTCCAATGTATCGGTGCCCCAGATCCCGTTGGCCGAGCGGAACTCGACCGTGTCGTCCTGGATCCACAGGTAGGTGGGCTCCGCCGCCTGGCCGATGATGATCAGGCCGTCGTAGCCGGCATACTTGATCTCCGGCCCGAAGCGCCCGCCGAAAAAGGAATCCAGATAGATGCCGGTGAGGGGCGATTTGGTCACCACGCAGGCGCGCATGCTGGGGGCCGCCGTGGCGGTCAGGGGTCCTGTCATGAAGAGGAGGACGTTCTCGGGTCCCAAGGGATCCACACCGGTGGGGGTGAGGTCGTAGAGCAGTTTGGCGCCAAAGCCCTTGCCGCCGACAAAATCCGTCTTCAACCACTCGGGCAAAGGAATTGTGTGGGTCTTTTGACGGCTGAGGTCCACCACCAGGAATTGACCGGCATAGGCATTTCTCGCGGCACAGGCGTCAGCCATGATCCACCTCCGTCTGGCCCTCTTCCTCGGCCGCTTCTACTACCGCCAGTTCCAGAGCACCCGTGGGACAAGCCGCCACACAGCGGGGATCGCCCTGGCACAGATCGCACTTAACCGATTTCTTCAGCTCCGGATCCACTCCCACCACACCGATGGGGCAATAGCGTTGGCAAAGATTGCAGCCCACGCATACCTCATGGTCGACCTCCATGGCGCCGGTGGCCGGATTGCGTTGAATGGCCTTTACCGGACACACATTGGCGCAATAGGCATTGCGGCACTGGTTGCAGACCACCGGATGGTGGTAGAGGTTTTCCTGGCAATGGGTGATCTTGAGAAGGGCCCGGTGGGGGTTGTAGCCCCCAAGCAGGCGATGGCTGCAGGCCAGTTGGCAGATGCCGCATCCGGTGCATAGATCGAAGTTTGATTTAATAAAACGGTGTACCGCCATCAAACTATCCGAGAATAAAGAGAAGCTACCACCGGCGGCACAGCACCAGGCTGTGCCGCCGGATGGGGGTCCAATTTAGATTGGGTGTCCAATTACTTATATATCGAATTACTTCTTGATCCAGCTAGGCACCATGAACTTTGAATCTTTATACGCTTCCGTGGGCGGATCGGTATAGATGGCCATCAGCTCACCGCCCTGGACCTGGTAGTGAACAACCGGCGCAGCTTTCTGGGCGCGCAGGACGTTGTCTTTGTCCCATTTGATGAGTCCCTGATGACCTTCGTAACCGTTCTCCTTGATGTATTTATTGACCGCCTTGAAGTCATAGGCGTCCCCCACGTTTTTAACTGCGTTGGCCCAAGCCATCACACCCGTATAGGTGGCCCAGGAGCCCGCCGGGATCTGGTGTTTGTAGAGACCAACGAACTTGTCGATCCAGGCCTGTCCGGCGGCGTTGGGGGCCTTGGGCCCGGGCAGACCGGTTGGCATTTCACCCACGATGCCGTCGGCGGTAGTGCCCAGGTTCTCCACCACCTCGCGCGGGGTGATGCCCCAACCCAGACTGATGATGGAGTCGGTCGGTCTTTTAATGAACTGACGGAAGAAGGTGATGTTCTCCTGGGCGCTGGGGATCTCGATGTGGATCAGGGCCGGTTTGATCCGCCGAATGCGGGTCAGGATGGCGCCCCACTCGTTCGTTCCATAGGGCACGGTTTCGCGCTTGGCCACCTTCCAGCCCTTCTCTTTGAAGCTGGCGTCGAGGGTATCGCCCACCTCAACCCCCCAGGAGTCGTCGGTATTGATGATGACAACCTTGTTGTTGGGGTATTCGTAAGGCAGCGCCATGAGCACCCGAAACATGCTCTTGGCCTGCTCGATGCCCACGTCGGTGAGCTGGTAGATATTAGCGTACTTGGCGGGATCTTCTCTGAAAACATCCACGGCCGCCTGGGAGCCGTCGTCGCAGAAGAAAGGCGCCTCGTACTTGCCATAGGCGCGCACGTCCTGACCCCAGCCAGCCCAGCCGGCGTGGACCGAGGCCACTTTCTTCTGACCACATAGGTAATCGGCCCCCTGCATGACCACCTCGGGGGCGAACTCTTTGGAGTCGTAGCGGATGATCTCCAACTGCTTGTTCAACAGACCGCCAGCGGCGTTAATCTCGTCGATGGCCATCTTGATCCCCTTGAAGTAATCGTCACCAGAACCGGTGTAGGCTCCGGTCATGGCCAGGGGAACACCCACCGGAATCGTGTCGGCCGCCATTCCCATGGAACCGAAAAGCAGACCGATCGCCAATACTACTGCCATAAGTTGAATTCTTTTCACCGTGGCCTCCCATCTCATCCTAAACCGTACAATTAATTAAATGGCCAACCGCAGGGCGTGTGCCCTTTGGCGGCGTATCCTTCCCAAGCATTGTTTAGAGCCCTTACATTGGAGAGCAGCGCGTCGCCACTCGCTTCAGGACAATAATTACGCCAAATGTGTTTTCGCCTTTACCTCTTTCAACCAGAAGCCCATGACGCCATTGGGCAAAAGTAGCACCAGAATTACGACTAGAGCGCCCATGGTCACTGCCCGGTATGACCCCAGGGGGGCCAGCAATTCGTTGACCGTCACCGTGATGAAGGCTCCCAGAATCGCCCCTGGAAATTTGCCGATGCCACCCACCACCAGCATCACCATGAGGGTCACGAAGAGGTCCAATTCAAGCATTCGGGTGGAGAGCATGCCAATGTAATGGGCGTAGTAGGCCCCCACCATTCCGGTGAGAAAACTGGTCAGGGCGAAGACCATGAGTTTGTACTTGAAGGCGCTCACCCCCAGACTGACGGCAAAATCCTCTGAATCCTTGAGGGCCAGAAAAGCGGTTCCCCAGTAGGATTTGATCGCCACCAGAATTACCACCGAACAGGCGATGGCCAGGAGCAGGGTCAGATAGAAGGTGGGAATCAAATTGGCCGAGCTGAAGGTATATCCGAAGAGGCTGAGGGGCGGAATGGTGAGAATCCCCGTGGCCCCGCCCGACCCCAGGGCGATGCCGATATCGCCGCGCAGCACCGGCAAGAGGGTCATGTGAACGCCAAAGGTCACTAGGGCCACGTAGGGGCCGGCCAGCTTGAGACAGGGCAGCCCCACCAGAACCCCCATGGCGGCGGTGAACAGCCCGGCCATGAGAATCGCCAGCACCGGAGGCACATGGAAATTCACGGAGAGAATGCCCGATGCGTATGCGCCGATGACGAAAAAGGCCACCTGGCCAAAGGAGAAAATCCCCGCAAACCCCATGATCACATCCCAGCAAGAGGCCACCACGGCCCAGATCAGGCAGATAATAAGGATCTGCATGATGAAGCGGATATCACCCACAAAGAGAGGCATGATCGCTACAATTCCGTACACCACACCCATGATCGCTGCCATTCGTTGCCAACTCATCGTCTTTTATGCCCTCCCCATCAGGCCCTGAGGTCTCAGGACCAGGGTTGTCAGTAGTAGTACGAACAGGGCGATCATGCCGTAGCTCATGCCCAGGGTGTAGCCCACAAAGGCTTCCAGCATACCGATGATAAAGGCCGCATAGAGCCCGCCGCGAATTGATCCCATACCCCCGAAAGCGGTGATCACCCATGATTTTATCATGATGGCGCCTCCGGACATGGGGGAGATGAAATACTTCTGGCTGAGGAGGATGCCGCCGAACCCCACCATGGCCGTGGAGATGGCGAAGGTCGCCGCGAAGATGCGTTTTTCCGGGATCCCCACAATCTTGGCCCCTTCGGGGTTCTGGGCCACGGCCTGGACCGCCATGCCGATGCGGGTATTGTTGAGCATCCAGCCGAAGAGCAGGATACCGCCGATGGAGAGGAAGAAGATCATGATATCCTGATAGCTGAAGACCAACTCACCCACGTCGAGGGTGCCCTCCAGGATAGGGGGCAAGGATTTGACCCGCCCGCCGAAGACCACTGCGTAAAGGTTGTCCATAAAGAGGGCCAACCCGAGGGTCATCATCATGACCTTCATCTCCCACTCGGGCCGTTTGCGCAGCGGCGCCACGAGGCTCTTCTCGAGCCCGTAGCCCACCAGAAACATGATGGGGATCACGGCGATGAAGATCGACACATAGCCCCCCACCACACCCACTATGGGAATCATCAACCAGGCCAGATAGCCGCCCAGGTTGAAGAAGGAGCCATAGGCGAAGTTGAAGGCCTTGGTGACTCCGTAGACCAGGGTCAACCCCACGGCCATGAGGGCGTAGACGGATCCGTTGGTCAATCCGCTGATGATGACGTCGATCAGCTCGTAAATCAGAAACAGGGTATCTTCGCTCATCGTTTTGACCCTTGTCGCGATTGTTTAAGAAGGTCCGTACGCATTCTCATTGCCTCTTTCCGCCTTACCGAGCTAATTTGACAGTGGCACGGCCGTAACTTGCGAAGCAAATTGCCAAGCGAACCTGCCAAAGGCAGGTTCGCCCTACATCCCCAAAAAAATTTCCTTCAAATGATCATCAGTGAGCGCATCGTCCTTGCTGCCCTCAAAGGAGATGCGGCCCTCCTCGATCACATAAATGCGGTCGGCCAGTTCGGTGATCTGGGGGATATTCTGCTCCACCAGAAGCACGGTCTTTCCCTGTTTATTGATCTCCTTGATGATGCTGAAGATCTCAAACCGCAGGCTGGGTTGGAGCCCCAGAGAGGGCTCGTCAACGCAAAGCAGGTCGGCATTGGACATGAGCCCGCGAGCCACCGCCAGCATACGGGCCTCACCGCCGCTCATGGTGGAGGCCAGCTGACTGCGCCGGTCGGCCAGCCGGGGGAAGAGCCCGAAGACCATCTCTAGATTCTGTGCTTCGTGGGGACGGGCATTCTTGGAAAAAGCGCCCAGCTTGAGATTATCGAGGACCGACATATAGGGAAACAGCTCGCGGTTCTCGGCGATGTAGATCAGCCCCTGGTTGACGATTTTTTCGGTGGGTTGACCGAGGATGTTTACGCCCTTGTAGCCCACCTCCCCCGCCACCCGGTCCACCAGACCGCAGATCGACTTGAGCAGGGTGCTCTTACCATGCCCGTTGGGTCCCAGGATGACCACCACCTGGCCCTCGTCCGCGGCGATGGAGACGTTCTTGAGGACCTGGGCCTGGCCGTAGTAGGCATTCAGATCAGTCACCTTTAACATAGGGCTCTCCAAGTATTGTGAACTCCGGACATAAGCATTTGAGAGGATGCACTTGTTGAATTGAGAGTCTCATTCAGCCTAATTATCTCCCAGATAACACTCGATAACCTCGGGGTTGTTGACGACGGCTTCGGGATCGCCGAGGCAGACCTTCGTGCCTGTCTCGATGATCAAAAGCGCGCTGGTCAACTCGGTGAGCACCTTCATGAAGTGTTCGATGATGATGATGGTGACGCCCATCTCCTGATTAATTTTGCGGATACTCTCCATGAGGGCTTTGATCTCGTTGGTGTTCGAGCCCGCCATGGGTTCATCCAGCATGAGGACCTTGGGACGCGTGGCCAGGGCGGCGCCCATCATCAGGCGCTTTTTATCCAGCAGGCTGAGCTGGCCGGTGAGTTCACGGCGCACGGGCATAAGCTCCATGAAGTCCAGGATCTCCTCCACATAGGTGGGGTCGAAGCGTCCGTGGGCGCCGAAGCGGTTGCCCACACCCACGCTCTGCTCCACCGTCAGGCTGGGGAAGGTCTGGGGAATCTGAAAGGTGCGCGCGATCCCCAGCTTGGCGATCTCGTGGGGCTGCCGACCGGAGATGTTGCGGCCCTCGAACTCGATGCGCCCCTCGAAGGGGTAGAAACCGGTGATGAGGTTGTAGACCGTCGACTTGCCGGCCCCGTTGGGCCCGGCGATGCCGAACACCTGCCCCGCCTCGACCTCGAAGCTGAGATCGTTGACCGCAACAAGCTCGCCGAATTTTTTAGTCACATCAATCAATTTGAGCATCGCATCGCTTCCAGGGGCTAAGATGATTGAGGGTTAAACCGCAACAGGTTCACGGATAGCGGACACCGGGGACCATCAGTTCCCCCTCAAGAGGGGCCGGCTCCCCGTTGAGAGACCCCTGCTCCCCACCAGAGTTCAAAGCCTCCTCGCCATAGCGCGCAAGGAGGTGGCGCTCCAGCATTACATACCAGTGCCCGAACCACTGCATGGCTTTCTGGATATCGCCCTCCATGAGCGCATCGGCGGTGTGGCGCCAGTTGATGCCGACCTCCCTGCGGGCTTGGGGGTCTTCATATAGCACATGATCATAGGAGCCGAAAGAAAGCTGGATGGTACGCATGACCCACTCATAAAAGGGGTTCTTGGTCATCTCCACCAGGCAGAGGTTGATCTCCCGGTCCACCGCGGAGATGGCCGCCATATCGGGCGTGTCGGTTTCACAGAGGGTCAGCAGGTGATCGGCCATTTCAGATAGCTTGGCGCACTCCACCTCAGTGGCCTCTTTGATGGCCACGCAGAGGATGGCTTGGTCGATTCCGTATCGGAATTGAAGCAGTTTGCTTAAAGGGAGTTGCTGCTGGCGAACCATAAAAGCCAGATGTTCACTGGCCTGACTGATGTCGATCTCTTTGATGTAGTGGCCGCCCTGGGCGCCCTTGCGGGTTTCGATGAGGCCTTTCTGGCGCAAGATTCGGATCGCCTCGCGGATGGCGCCGCGGCTGGCTTCGAAGCGGGTCTGCAGTTCCCGTTCGCTGGGCAGGCCATTTCCCGGCCGCAGATGGCCGTTTACGATGGCGACCTCTATCTGCCCGACGATCTCCTCGGAGACCTTTTCACCGCTGACCGGTGTGAAAAGCACCATGAATCGCCCTTCTCGATGCGGAAGGCGGCGGTGCCTTTGGCACCCCAGCGTCCGCTGCCTTGGTAAGAGGAAGAATTGTCTTGATTTCAAAGGGATGAAGCGCCCAACCGCTTTGGTTTGACCATTGAAACCATATTCAATGATTTTAAATGTGTCAATAAAAATTTAAGGGATTAATTTTATCAGGAACAAAATAATCGTTATTTATAATAATATTTATTATTTATGATGCTTTGGAAGCTGTTATTTTTTCACGGTTGCGCTAATATTCTTACAAATAAGCATACAATTATTCCGCTTTAATGGTTCGACCATGAAGGCGGTCGCTGAAACAGAGTGGAAGATCACGACAATAGAGGAGACAGAGACATCAATCGTGGGCAGTGTCCCGGAGGGACTGGCCGGCATTCGGGCAATGGTGCATTGTGCCGTCACCGGGCCGAGCGCCGGTGGACGGCACCACTCCCCATCGGGGACGGGCCGGCCGGCGGCCAGGTATGGATGGGACGCCCATGGCGTCTGGTCAAAGAAGACGGGTGGCGCCCCCCTTTATCCAGGCCTCCGCCAATATCATTCAGCGGTCTTGTTCTTGGCGATGTAGGCCGTCAATGCGGCCTGCACCTCAGGATCGATGGCCGGCTTTTCATAGGCCGCCAGACGCTCTGCAAGCTTATTGGCTGCGGTCTGATCGATCCGCCTGGCACCGGCGGAGGTCCAACCGGCATGATTCTGTCGGTTGAAAAAATGGGTCGTATAGAATTCCGTCCGGCAGCGCTTGAGGGTCTGGGGCTGAGTCAGGTACTGGCCCCCGATGCCCACGGATTTGATCACGTCCAAATCGCCGGATAGATCGGCAAGATCGATGGGGGTGATGAGCTTGTGGAGCATGCCGCACATCTCTTCATCGATCAGAAATTTTTCGAAACTCATGGCCATGTAAGATCCCAGGATGCCGGCCGCATCAAGAATGAAATGGATACCGCTACGGACAGCGGTGGAGAGGGACAGGGCGGATTCACCGGCCGCCTGGGCATCGGCCACATGGGTATCGGTCAGGCTGCCCCCGCTGCGGCTGGGAAGCTGGTAAAAGCGCGCCATCTGGGCGGTTGCCGAAACAACCATAGAGAGTTCCGGGCAGCCCACGGCCAGGTTGCCGGTACGCATATCCATGGCTGAGGAGAGACCACCATAGAGCACCGGCGCACCGGGATTGACCAACTGGGCCAGGGTGATGCCCGCCAGGATCTCGGCATTCTGCAGGGCCAGAACCCCGGAAAGGGTCACGGGTCCCGACGAACCCGCCATGACCAGCGAGTCGATCACGCAGGCCTGGTTGGCCCGGGCCAGTTCGATCAAGGCGCCGGCCATCTCGTCATGAAACTGAAGCGGCGACTGGGAAGAGATCAGGGACACCGAGACCGGTCCCGTGTCCGCCAGTTTATCTTGCCCGCCCCATACAATGGCGGCCATCTCCACGCAGTCCCGGGCACCCTGCCGGGAGACAGGGCATCCCATGAAGGGTTTGTCGCACAAAACAATACTCGCGAAAAGCATGTCCAGGTGGGCGCTATGCGCGGAGACATCACCAGGCACCACCATCATGAACCCGTTCATATCGATGGCTTTGGATGTCTGGACCAGCTTGCAGAAGTCGTCGTAGTCCGCCATGGTGGCTTCCCGCTGGCTGCCGTCGGGAAGGGCGATGAAAGGGGCCCCGTAGCCGGGAGCGAACACAAAATCGTCTCCTCCCACGGCAACGCTTTTCTCCGGATTGCGTGCCGTTAGCATGAACCGGGACGGCACCGTTCGAAGGGCTTTTTGAACCTGGCTTTCGGTGATGAAAACCGTTTTCCCGTCGACCCTGAAACCCCCACGAGCGAAAATATCGAGGGCCTCGGCTTCATTGAAGGCCACCCCCACAGCGCGCAGAATCTCCATGGAGGCCTCGTGAATCCGGGTCATCTGTTCCGCGGTGAGGGCTTGCATACGGTCATCCATGGTGGTCCTCCTCGGCAAAGGTTACCCCAAGCTTGCAACATTGGGGGGTATTTGGGTCCGCTACCCCACCGGTTGGGGGCCCTCAGGAGAGAAGGGCCTTCAGCGCAGCCAGGAGGCGGTCGACATTCTCTTCCCGGGCGGTGTGGCCCATGAGCCCGATACGCCAGATCTTGCCGGCCAGGGGCCCCAGTCCGGCACCGATCTCCAGTTTGTACTCCTTGAGCAGGGCACTCCGTACGACGGCCTCGTCCACACCCTCGGGGACCTTCACCGAGTTGAGCATGGGAAGCCGGCTCTCCGGGGCTACCAGCATGGAGAGCCCCAAGGCTTCCAGGCCTTGCACCAAGGCATTGTGACAGGTCAGATGGCGCTGGTAGACGATTTCCGGCCCCTCTGCGAGGATGAGCTGCAACGCCTGGTACAGCCCGTAGTGCATGTTGATGGGGGCGGTATGGTGGTAGGCGCGCGTGGCGCCCTTCCAGTACTGCATGATCAGGGTCAGATCCAGGTACCAGTTGGGCACTTTGGTTTTACGCTTCTCCAGGGCAGCCACCGCCTTGGGCGAAAAAGAGAGGGGCGCCAGGCCAGGGGGGCAGGAGAGACACTTCTGGGAACCGCTGTATAGGGCGTCGATCCCCCAGGCGTCCACCTGGATCTCCATACCACCGAGGCTGGTCACGGCGTCCACCAGGTAGATGGAATCACTGTCTTTAAAAAGCGCACCGATCGCTTCGATGGGATTCTTCACGCCCGTGGAGGTCTCGGCATGGACCACGGCGACGATCTTATAATACTTTTCCGCGATCTTCTCCCTGACCGCTGCTGTGACCACCGGTGTGCCCCATTCAAATTCGAGGGTATCCACCTGGGCACCCAGGCGCTGGGCAACGTCCTGCATGCGCATGCCGAAAACACCATTGATAAGGATCAGAACAGGATCCTCTTTTTCGATGAGGTTGACGAAGCAGGCTTCCATTCCGGAGGAGCCAGTGCCCGACATGGGGATGGTCAGGGGATTGGCGGTGTTGAGGAGGGTGCGCAGATCGGCCTTGATGGCGTCCATGATACGAATGAAATAGGGATCCAAATGGCCGAGGGTTTTCTGCGCCAGGGCGGCATACACCTCGTCATGCACACAGGAGGGGCCGGGGCCCATCAAGAGGACCTCTTCAATGCCTTCGAGCAGATTTTCCATCCTTCAACAATTCCTTTCTATATCGATAGAACTTAGTACTGTATAAATGAGAGCTTCTAGGCCCATCGAATTTGCCCTGTCAAGCCAAAATGATTATAGTTATCATTCACAAATTGTGGCTAGCACTTAAATCGGGGAGGGAACCTAAATGCGCATCTACTGCCACGGCGACAGCCTGACAGAAGGCAGCGATTTTCTGAAGCCTTACACCTGGCCGGCCCTGACAGCACAGCACCTGGGCATCGAGGTAGTCAACCGGGGCATCGGCGGGGACACCACCGGCGGCATGCTGGGGCGTTTCGCCTTTGAGGTACTCCAGCACAAGCCCGAGATGGTGATCCTATTGGGGGGCACCAACGATCTCTGGTGGGGAGTCGATCGGAAACAGATCCTGGCCAACCTGGCCAGCATGGTGGTCCAGGCCCAGCACTACGGCATCGTCCCCATCCTGGCCCTGCCCCTACCCTGCTGGGCCGAACAGGCCGCCAGGCAACCGTGGACACCGCCGAAGGGGGGCTATAACGTCTTCAACGAGCAAATCCGCGCTATGGTGAAAGCGATGTCCACCTATGCCAAGAACGACGATTTACCTCTTGTTGATTTCTACCAGGGATGCTTCCAAGAGGGGGGCGACCTCTGCACAGACCTTTTCCTGGAAGACGGCCTGCACGCCAACAAGGCCGGCCACCGGCAGATGGCTGATACGGTGGTGAGTCTGTTGCGGGAGACCTTTCAGTTCAGTGGATAGGATTTACTTGCGACCCAAGTGAAGTAGTCGACCTTGGAAAATCGGGATACTCCTCGGCCAGGGCCCAAGGCGGCCCCTTCACTCAAGAGAAACCCCTTGACAGAGACGGCCCATTCAGGCCTACAGGAAATCTGTTTTTAGCTTCACCCCTTTTTGATAGTCAAGCCGTATGGCCTTTGCCCCAGCCCGGAGGAGCTCAGTATGCCCCATGCCGCCAGAATCGCACGCAATCAGATAGCTTTCGAGGTCCTCACACCGAAGCAAGTGGAGGAAATACTACAGGCGGCGTACACCATTCTAGCGCAGGTGGGTTGCAAAATACAGCATGCCGAAGCCCTCAAGATGCTCAAAGACCACGGCGCCCGCGTGGAAGACGAAACCGTGCGGATCCCCCGCCATATCGTCCAGGCCTGTCTGGCCACCGCTCCCAAAGGGATCGTCATCTACGACCGTAACGGAGAACCAGCGCTCCAGCTCCACGGCCGCAACACCTACTTCGGCACCAGCACGGCCAGCCCCAACAACATGGACGCCCGCACCGGCGAGGTCCATCTCACCACTATAAAAGATATCGCCCGCGCCGCCCGGGTGGCCGACGCCCTGCCCAATATCGACTGGGTCATGCCCTTTGGGTCGGCCCAGGATGTGCCCGGGGAGATCGCCGAGGTGTATGAATTCGACGCCGTGGTGCGCAACACCACCAAACCCATCGTCTTCTGCGGCTACTCGGGAAAAGGGGTCGCCCGGGTCTACGAGATGGCGGCGCTGGTGGCAGGCGGCATGGAGGCCCTGGCGGCCAGGCCCTTTGTGATCGCCTACCCCGAACCGATCTCACCCCTCACCTACCCCCACGAGGTGGTGGAGCGGATCTTCGTCGCCGCCGATCGCTTCCAGCCCCAGATCCCCACCGGATCCCAGCAGCCCGGGGCCACCGCCCCCATCACCCTGGCCGGCGCCCTGGCCCAGTGCGTGGCGGAGAGCCTCATGGCCGTGGTCCTGGTTCAACTGCGTCACAAGGGCGCCCCGGTCTTCCTGGCCTGCAACTTCGGCGGTTTCAACATGGACACGGGCCTCATGAGCATGGTGCCCCCAGAGTCGAGCCTGGCCCTGGCCGCCCAGGCCCAGATCGCTCAGGCCGTGGGGCTGCCCACCTGGGGCCTGGCCGGCGCCACCGACAGCAAGCTCATCGACGCCCAGGCCGGGGCCGAGTCGGCCTTCTCTCTTCTGGCCCAGGCCATGGCGGGTCTCAACCTCATCCACGACGTGGGCTATATGGACATGGGCATGTGCTGCTCCTGCGACATGCTCGTGATGGGGAATGAACTCATCGGCTGGGTGCGGCGCTTCACACGAGGCATCCCCGTGGACACAGCCGCCATAGGGCTGGACGTCATCCGCCAGGTGGGACCGGGAGGCAACTACCTCACGCAGAAGCAGACCCTGCACCACTTCCGTGAGGAGTGCTGGCGACCCGAACTCTTCTCCCGCGTGGGACGTGAGGCCTGGGCCCAGAAGGGCAGCCTGGACATGCGTGAGAAGGTGCACGCCAAGGTGGTCGATCTTCTGGACAATCACACCCCGGAGGCCCTGCCCGATACGATCACCGCTGAGATGCAGGCCATCATCGCACGTGTGGCCGGAAAATAATCGGGCAGGAGGAGGTTTGACAATCTGCGTACCAGTATTCGGGATACCAATCGACGCATAAAATTCTGCGAAGAAGGTGGAATCATATAATCAAATACAGTTCCGCTACCTGGAGTCGTGGACGATGTTATATATTCCATTGTTGCCATCATCGTTTCGCGAGTTAGATTCATTGTTACGCCAAGCCATGAAAAAAAGGCCGGCGCATCTGGCCTGAATCCGGTTTCAACCAACTGGTCGGCCAATAGCTGATTTTCAAAGTCAATTGGGGTAAAAGTTAAAGATCCCGGTATGAATATCTTTGCGGCTTTCAGTTGCTGGCGCTTCCATTCCTGTGTTGCGGGATAGTCAACTTCAAATACTTACAGGCCGATAGAAGAATACGGATTACGATAGGCAAAGGTATCAAACCCCGCACCAAGAATAACGTACTGCCGGACGCCTCGTTTTATCGATAGAGAGAGTTCATCTTCAACAAATCTGCTGCGTGCGACCGCAATGGCACGAAAATACCTATTCAGTCTTATTTTATACTTCCGCTTTTCTGAATGAAATTCTGTATTTCCTTGAGCATCCACAATACGTAACGCCAAAGGATCATCGAAAACTCTTGGATTATCAAGTACCTGATGCGCTGCCCTCACCAGCGCAAATTGATGTGCGGTCAGACTGGGACTTCCTTATTTTATTTATTTCTCCGGACGATTGGTTTGTCGAACGCAGAAGTCAAGGGCAGCTACTGCAGGCACTGGCTTGAATTATCATGATTTATCTCCTTTTTTGACACTCTGACAAAACGTTCGGGCCGTGGCTGTCACCTGAACAGAGATGTCGGTATGCCACTTATCCGAGAGATGGATAGCGGATTGCAATTCATCCAGCTATGGACAATTATGATGCTTCTTCCACATTCCGGGATCATGCCCATTAGGGATATTTTCACAGGGATCACCCGATGAATACCCTCGCAGTTTGTTGTACAAGGCAATTTGTTCAGGTGTTAGAATACTCGGGGTTTTTAAATGTGCTATTAGATGAACGTATCGCAGCTTTTTTTGGACCTGGGCGACGCTTTCAAGCAATATGTTTAAAATTTCTGGTGTTATCGTTCTATTGGCAAAATGGCTATTTAGTTTTCTTTCAAGTTCAATGAGTTCAAGGCCCAAGGGAATAGCCTCTTGTTTCATCTTCTTATAAAGACTCTCAATCGTCTGGACTTGGTTGACACTGAGATCTATTTCAACCTTCATTTCCAACAAGTGTGCCGGCCCAGGCATGCCATTTAGTTCCGCAGCTTTGGCCAATCCCCACCCTTTGCCATTTTTTAATTCCTCTATGTCAGTCTCTGATAAGCTCTTGATCTCTCTTTTCTCTTCGCCAGCATATTTAGATGTAAAAGAATTGTCTGCAGCTGAAAATACAGACAGCAGCGTCAATAGCAACGTCGTTAATAGCATTATGACTTTTGTGTACATATTCATTTTTTCTCCATAAATCATCCTTCAGCATAATTGCTTTCGCTCCCCAACGCTTTGCAGGGATTATTGGCTCATGTATGCCTTTTTGTTTGGAACAAGTCTAGTTGCTTTTCTCCCAGCGCAACATTGCCCTTAAACCCGAATCTTCAAACTGCATATTCAGACGGATATTATCAATATTGCGGAGAAGTCCCATACCTTCATCTTCTCCTTGGTAACTTGGTTGTTTTTGAGCCCTAATACTACCAAACCGGGAGCTAGCGATATGGCGCCCATCCCACTGCCACTCACCGCCTTCGGGATGGACCGCTTTGAAGCCGAACAATTCGAAATGTTTTTTCTCCAAATCATCGACTGACGCATAGCCGCTGGCGAGAAGCGGGTACAAATAGGCCATATTTTTTTGTGACGACGCTCTCGTTTTTTCATTCCATGCGGCAAACAAACCGGGTAATTGCTCTTTGCATGCCTCCGGAAAAGCCTCGAGAAAAACGCTTTTAAGCGGTGCCCCCTTCACCCTGGATATCTTCTCCCTACTCGACCAGGGAATATTTCTGATCAGAAGATAATCATCTTGCACTTCTATACCATAACGCAACTTGATCATACCGAAAACATTCACGCTCATGGTCCATTTATCCCCTCCGCCCACCTGATAAAAATCCATGTCAAAACCTTCCTCCCTCTGCATGGATTTTCGGCTCATCATCCTCAGTGCTGCCAAGGTGTTTTCGGAATTCGATGTCTCAATGAACAGGGTACAAGGGCGGGTTAAAACGGAGAGCGCCATCGGGATATATATCAACATCCCCCGCCTGCCACCGGCAACGAGTTCGCTGTTAAAGGCGCCGAGGATATCCCC
Organism: Desulfobacteraceae bacterium; assembly: GCA_050291585.1. GTDB lineage: Bacteria > Desulfobacterota > Desulfobacteria > Desulfobacterales > Desulfosarcinaceae > JASJCL01. The sequence goes on along the minus strand of JBNKKA010000052.1, from coordinate 10,019 downwards.
ACTACCCGATGCTATCACCGGATTCGAATCATGAATAGCAAGGTGAACTCCTGGACCGAGATCGTCCAGGAGACGCGAGTTGATATACCTTGACAAGCGCCTGCCGAAACTCATCCAGCTCTTTTCCCGTAGGTTAAGAGAGAGCATCATCACGGGTTTAAGGGATGGTTGCGGAATCTGCAAAGTGCCACCGTCTTCCGAGCTTACCAAGATATCCCGCAAGCTATTATATATAGAATTATCGATTAACGGCAGGATAAAAGTCGTCATTTCCAAATGTCCGTCGTTTGTATCATCTATCCTGATGGCGATGGGATCGAAATAGTGACGCCAGTAACTATTGTAGTTATCCACATATCTTTTATAGGATTCTGCCTCAGTCCTGGTGACCATTTTAGCCGGAGTCCTCTCCAGAGTCTGTAAAGCCGACAATGTTCCATATTCATTGGAGTGCACTATTAAATCCGGATCAATGGAATATCCTTCCCCAAGGAGATTTTCAGGCGTATATTTTCCGGCAACCAGCGTCTCCAGGGAAACCTGATCGGTCATGCCGTCCATCCGCGCCAATAAGGCGCGGGAAGAAAGCAATTCCATCTTTTGGCGGCCGGCAATCCTGCGCAATTGAGCAATTTTTGTTGCCGGGCCCACCAGGTGTCGGATAAATGGGTCAGAAATATAGGCATAAATTCGAGTTTCTTTTTCAAGAGGTAATTGCCTCAACATGTAGCGAAACTCATCGCTTTTCCCTAAGCTTCCCTCACCATCTGAAAGATGCAGGGCGACCACCTTATCCATCTCCGACTTGTTGCTGCTACAAACCAGAAGGTTGTCAAGTAGCGTCCAGAAGACCTTTTTACCACTATCCAAAGTGTGCTCGACCACATCCCCTTGTGAAAGTCCAGTCACACCGATTAGTCGCAGAAGCAGATTTATGGGTTGGGGGTGGGCAAGACGGGAGATTGTGGTCACTTCCGTACCATCAATGAAAAAGAGGTCCGGAAATATCAAAGCCATCTCCTCCACCTCTCCAGATTCGAGGAACATTCTCAACCACTTGTTGTCCAATCCCAGGCGGGAAAGATATTTTGATGTCAATTCATACTGAACACTGTTGGCGTTAATCACCCCTCCTAACCGGGAGATGAATTCGACACCATCCTCAAGAAAGGTAAGGAGGGCCGATGGTCTGGCAACATGTACAAAGAGATGATCATGAGAGGCAAGTTCTGCCAATGGAAGTCCCGCCCCCTCCCCTTGCGCTTTCAGCATCTCCGCAAATGGATGCGATTTCACCTCAACACCGCTAAGCGTCTCAATGGGGATGTTCCTTTCTTCGTCGTGGCCGGAAGATCCTGCTATGGCCTGCATTTGGAGAGTCTCCTCCACAGCAGCTCTGCCCCCAAGAACCTTAAAAGCCGTCAATTCTGTGGCCCCTATGTTGCGGCCACCGCTCTGGCCTCCAGAACGACCCCTATCACCGTAGAAATCAAGCCAGGAAGCGAGCACCGGAGTCATTCCAAAATGAGTATATGACCGCCAAAACCTGCGCCTTGAACTGGCGAGATCTTTTCGTACATTGCTTTCATCGATTTGGGCATTTGCATAATCCCATCGAACCCTTTCACTCTTCCCGGTTGTAGAATTTTCCACGGTGAGAGAAACCGGTCCCTTGAAACTCTGTGGGCAAATCATAATCAGGTTATATTTTCTGAATTCCGGTGGATTTTTTACTGGCTGATCCTTTGATGTTATTGGGCGAATTTCCAACCCATATTGTTTAATTATTGTGGAATCAATTTCCTCACGTTCAACTGACCCGTCATTATAAAGAATCCAGTGTTTGCCATCTTCAACATAGGGTCTAAGCTCAAGCATCAATTTTTCTCTCTCGCTCAGTGGCAACCGGCCTCTAGAATCTTTCTTGGAGCCGACAGCGACCCCAGGAATCAGGAAGGCGAACTCTCCGGATAATTTTTCATCAAATTGTTTCATCCATGCCTTTGCATTTAATTCAATGACCCGCTTGTCCTTTATCGGATCAAGGTCGCTGAAGGAGGTTGGACCGACATAATCATGTGATTTTGCAAAGCCCTCCAAAGAGGCGTAGAAAGAACGCAATAAACTTGATCCAATCTGGATTTTTTGTTCCGCTTCCATTTGGCGGGTTATTTTGCTTTTGAAAAAGTGCAGATCCTCTTTGGAAATACTCTTGATATCACCTCTTAAATATATCTCTCGAACCTGAGAGGGTGTTTCTGAATCTTTAATTCTCCAAAAGCCCTGAAAAGGCAATTCAACCTCGCCGCTATAGGTTATCAGCTTTGAATTTAGCTGCTGGTATTTGAACGATGAGGCGACATCTGGCCCGGCAAATAGCGTCTGGATAGAAAACAACCATACCATGAGGGATAACCATATAGTTCTCGGCATGTTCATATCTCCATTCTCTGTTTCTTTCTTGCAAGGTCGAGGGCGATAAGAATCACCATAAAGTAGCCGATTGCCCCCGCTTTGACAAGCGTAGCACCAAAAACATATAATAATTTTAGGCACTAAGTACCACAATGTGGTGGCCACAACCTGTCGGACAAATAGTATCTACCGCCACATGGCGGCCCAGCCCCCCCTTGTGTATACACCAGCCGTGCTTACCATTCGTACGCGACACGAATGGCCCACGGCGGGTATCAGCACACCCCGCCGGATTGGCAAACTCACCTGTTTAGCAAACCGGTGCCGCCACCGTTGCGGCAGTGCCCCTTACCGGCATATGCCTCCTCGCAAGTGAAGGTCCATATGCCGCACAGATAGAGAGGTGCAACATGAAACACGAACTAAAACCCCTACCCTACGCTTACGACGCCCTCGAACCCTTTATCGACGCGCGTACCATGGAGATCCATCATACCAAGCATCACCAGACCTATATTGATAAGCTCAACGCCGCCCTGGAGGGCCACGTCGGTCTCCAGTCGCGCAGCGCCGAGGCCCTTCTCCAGGATCTCTCGATGGTACCCGAGAACATTCGCACAGCGGTGCGCAACCATGGTGGCGGCCACGCCAACCACAGCCTCTTCTGGCCTTTGCTTAAAAAAGGGGTGGCCTTCGGTGGCCCCGTGGAGAGGGAGATCGACACCCACTTCGGCGGGTTCGAGGCCTTCAAGGCTGCGTTCAGCAAGGCCGCCAACCTGCACTTCGGCAGCGGCTGGGCCTGGCTTGTGGCGGACCAGGGCAAGCTGGAGATTGTGACGACGGCCAACCAGGACAGCCCACTGAGTCAGGGAAAACATCCCGTCCTGGGCATCGATGTCTGGGAGCACGCCTACTACCTCAACTACCAGAACCGCCGCCCCGACTACGTGGAGGCCTTTTTCCAGGTGATCAACTGGGAGCAGGTCAACGCCAGCTTGGAGGCGGCCACTTCGTCTTGATGGCCTGAGGTGCACCCTTTAGCTGAGGCCATAGGACCAACAACCCGAAGGACAGGCGCCGACAGATCATGCGGCGCCTGCCAGCGGCTATTAAGATAGCGTGTCTTTGAAAACCCTATCGAGGTAAGGGATTGTGCGCAACGGAGGTCGCCCAAGGTGAAGCAGAAGATCAACGCAAATGGCTGGCGGGGGCGCCTGAACGCCCTCTTCATGGCGGGGGTGGACACCTACATGGACCGGGTCTATGGCAGCCGCAAGCGCAAACTCTTCACTGACCTGCCCGCCGAAGTAGTGGAGATCGGGGCCGGCGCCGGTGCCAACATGCGCTACTATAAAGCGGGCTCGCGCGTGGTCGCCATAGAACCCAATCCTATGATGCACCCCTATCTGCGCCGCAGCGCCGGTCGGCATGGGGTGGATCTGGATATCCGCGCCATCCAAGGAGAGGCCATCGACCTGCCCAATGAGAGCGCCGCCGCAGTAGTCTCCACCCTGGTATTGTGCTCTGTGACAGACCCCCAGCGCGTCATCTCTGAAATCCGGCGCATCCTCAAGCCCGGGGGTAAGTTCATCTTCCTCGAACATGTGGCCGCGCCAGAGGGCTCCCTCCTGGCGCGGTGGCAGCAGTGGCTGCATAGGCCTTGGCACTACCTCTCCGAGGGCTGCCACCTGCACCGCTCCTCCCACCGGCTGGTGGCCGAGGCCGGTTTCCGGCAGGTGGAGATGGACTGCTTCAACCTAGACCCCGCCCTGCCCTTCCGGCCCCACATCTTCGGCACCGCCATCCGCTGAGCCCTAAGGCTGAAGTTCTATAATCAACACACGGACAACACGCCTACCCGTCTGCGCGCCCGAAGGGCTCCAATGGCGCGGGGCCTGGGGCCGCCTTGAGTGCGCTGATCTCACGGTACAACTGGCGCAGGGGCGTTCCCAGTTGAGCCAGACAATCCCGCAAATAGATCGATCTGTTTGCCTCGAAGTAATTCACGAAGGCTCTCTGGGCCGCTTCGTCTGTGTAGAGGGCCACATGGCTGGACGCAGCCCTGCGGATCGACTCACGGGGATCCTGCAACCCCGCCAATACGACCTCTCTGGCCCTCTGGCTACCCATCAGGCTGAGGTTGAGAAAGGCCCACTTGCGCAGATAGACTGGCCCTTCCCCTCTGGCCACCCCCAGGAAATAGGCTTCAGCCTGGGCATTGTCCTTAAGGGCCGCCATCAAAGCCACCCGCAGGGGCTGCCGCTGGGTATCCACGGCCGTCAGAGACATGGCGGTGCTGACCTCAGGCAGATGCTGCTCCGCTTTCAAGTGCCTTACGGCGCGCAGTTGCTCGGATAGATGGGGACTGCTGCGCAGTTGCCGTATCCAATGCTTAATGTTCATTCTGTTCCCTCCTTGAATGGTAGACGCCCCGACAGAGAAAAACGCTGTGGACCCTTGGGTGACCCTGGAGGCGGTGTGATTTGGGTGGGACGCGCGAAGTTGGGCCCGGGACTGCGCCAGAATCTCAGCTTGGGGTGGAGGTATCAGGGTCGCTCTAACATTGGCCTCCCGTCGATCAGCGAAGGCAATTATGGAGATATGGTCTCTTTCTATCAGGTCCAATCGGAAGGGGCAGCTAACAGAGGCACCGTGCGCAAGTGAAATAATCACAAAAAGCAAGCTGGACGCGTAGCCCAGCCATGGTGTTACGGAAAGATCTTGTGCAGAAAGGTGTCGATGGCCGCCCAGTATGGAGAGGAGAGGTGGATGTCGTTGTGGCCGGCAGCCGGGAGGGTCACGGCGGTGACCTCGCCCCCCCAGGCATCCACGAGACGCTGGCTGCAAGGGGTTGGGATAATGTTATCCGCGGCGGCCATTAGCATGAGGGCCGGCTGCGTCTGGCGGGAGGCCAGGCTGAGGGAGTCAAAGCGGTGCCTGAGGAGGCGGCCGACCGGCAGGAAGGGGTAGTGCTTGCGGGCCACGCTCACCAGACTGTCGAAGGGGGTCACGAGAATCAGCCCCGCCACAGTTCTCTGGGCGGCCACCTGCACGGCCACACCGGTGCCCAAGCTGCGGCCCATGAGGACCACCTGCTGGGGCACCACTCCCAGGCGGGCGGTGATGGTGTCCAGCACCCAGAGGGCATCAGTCACCAGATCTGTCTCGCCCGGCCGCCCCTCGCTAAGGCCGTAGCCGCGGTAGTTCATCAGCAGGAAGGCGTCCACGGGCAGTCGTTCCAATTCCCTAAGATTGAGAGAGACCTCCTCGGCATTACCCCCATAGTAGATCAACAGGCTGGCGGGGTTCTTATGCTTCTTCTGAGGTTGCAGCAACCAGCCGTGGAGGCTTACTTCCTGGCGGCCTGATTGGCGCCTTAAACGAATCTCCTGTGGGGTGTAGCGTTCAAGGTCGGGGGCAAAAATCCCCTTCTGGGGATAGAAGATCAAGCGCTCCTGGAGCAGATAGGCGGCCAGGGTCACACATCCGCCGGCCAGAAGAAGATAGAAGATCGGTTTGATCAAAGCCATGATGTCAACCTCTGAACAGGCACTGGTTAAGATCACCCCTCGGATGTCTCTCCAGGCACCACCTTCTCCTTGCTCCACAGGAGGCACAGGTGCAGAATCACCTCGCAGGCCTTCTGCAGGGCGATCACCGGGATCCATTCGGTCCTGGAGTGGAATTCCAACCCGCCGGCAAAAAGGTTGGGGGTGGGCATACCCATAAAGCAAAGGTTGGCGCCGTCGGTGCCCCCGCGGATGGGGCGTTCAATGGCTTCCAGCCCGGCCCGCGAGATGGCCTCATGGGCCAGCACACTCACCTGGGGATGCTGCTCGAGGATCGTGCGCATGTTGCGGTACTGCTGGGTCACTTCAAGCTCGATGCGCAACCCGGGGTAGCGTAGTTCGTACAGCTCCACCAGTTGCCTGATAAGCTTGATGCGGTCCTGGTTAGCGGGCGCCTCGAAGTCCCGCAAGTAGATCAGCGCCTCGGCGCGGCTCTCCTCACCCTTTAGACTAGCCAGGTGGTAAAACCCTTCCCGATTGGCGGTGTGCTCCGGTGCCTGGGCTTCGGGCAGGCTGGCCGCGAAACGGCTGGCGATGGCCACGGCATTGATCATCTTGCCCTTGGCATAGCCCGGATGGATATTGTAGCCGTCGAAATTCAGGCGGACCAACCAGGCGTCGAAACACTCCACCTCCAACTCCCCCATCTCCCCGCCGTCGATGGTGTAGCCGTAGCGCCCCAACCGGTCTGGGTCAATGTTGACGGTGCCCTTGCCGATCTCTTCGTCGGGTGTAAAGACGATCCTCAACTCAGGGCGGGGCAAATCGGGAAACTGGATCAGGGCGTCCAAGGCGGTCATAATCTCCGCCAAACCAGCCTTGTCGTCGGCCCCCAGGAGGGTGTCCCCGCTGGCGGTGATCAGGGTCTGGCCCATGTACTTGAGCAGCTCGGGGCTGTCCTTGGGGCTGAGAACCAGGCCGGGATCGCGGGGGAAGCGCAGTGAACGACCATCGTAGTTCTCATGCAGGATGGGGGCGACCCCCTCACCGCTCACCGCCGGGGAGGTGTCCATGTGGGCGCAGAAGGTGATGGCCGGGGCCACGACGCCGGGAGTGGCCGGCAGGGTTGCGTAGACGCAGCCGTTGTCGTCCACCGTGACCGCCTGGAGGTGTAGGGCAAGCAGTTCATCTGCCAGGCGACGGGCCAACTCCAGCTGGCAGGCGCTCGAGGGCGAGGCGACGGCCTCGGGGTCCGAGGTGGTGTGGACCCGCACATATGCCAGGAAGCGCTCCTGAACCCGCGGGGCGATGAAGGTTTTTACGGCGGATGATAGCATGGCGCTTAAATATCAGGTCAACCTTGATGGAGCAACCATCTTGAGCGCTTTAAATCACACCTTAGAACCTCACATGGAGATAGTGCCCAGCAGAGGGCTCAAGATCATAGGTGTTGTAAACTCCAAATTGATGGTAATGATTAGAGGAGCTTTTTTTTGAGCATGAGGGAGTCTTTTTAGCAAAGGGTGTCTTTTTGTAGCTGCTTTATTGGATAGAGAGACGGAAGATCAACCTGTCCGACACATCTAAGGAGAAACCCATGCAAAATGAACAGATCCTCTTTTTCCAGACACTGGATATGGGCTGGGTGGTCAGCGAACGGATGATGCGTCAAATCGGAGCTGGAAACTTCAGCCTCAGGAAATTGGGCGAAGTATCCATCAAGCCAGAGGGTAGACCGGGGTCGGACAGCGGCCCCGGCGGCGATCATGACCGACCCTGAGATCGCTGACAATAATCAGACGAGTCCAATAATAGACCCTCTTTTATTAGAAATCGCACTTATCTAACGGTGACGCTCAATTCACCTGTTTTCAATTCGACTGCGACTGGCGCTGCGACATCGTTGAAGCGGCCCAGTCCCTGCGCCGCTTCATCCTCGTCCTACCTCCTTGAACGCCCGCGGACAGTGATAACGGGCGCCGGTCTGGGTCCAGGGACTCATCCCTCTGAATCCAGGCTGAACCGCCAGGCGCAGAACCACGCCTCGGGGTGGCCATCGGGGGGGCAGCCCACGCATTCGGTCTTAATACGATCGTCGATGGCGCGGGCGAAATACGCATACTCCACCAGGCCGGCGGACTTGCAGGGGTAGTCGTCGAGGCCCTTGCGTTTGCGCGCGTTCTGGACCCGGCACTGGTTCATCTCGAAGGTGAAGGCGTTTTCGCTTTCGTTGGTGATAGACTGGGTGTTGATCTGGGCATAGAGGCGGAAGCCCAGGGCCTCTTTGAGCCCCTCAAGCCCCGATCGCTCCGGGAGCCCCAGAAAGCGTTTAATGGACCATGCCTCCACGGGTGAAAAGTGGCCCCAGCAGGAGTCGTTGCAGCGCTTGGCATCGTTCATCCCGGCGGAAAACTCCACCGCCTGGAACCAGACCCCGTCGTTGGCCAGCCAGTTGACGCCTGCCGTCTCGGCCAGCGCATCCAGTTTTTCTGGAGGGAGATCCAGGAGGGGCTGGGGCAGGCCGTCCTGGAGGTCGAAACCGAGGGTCTTGCCCAGACGCTTGAGTTGGATTCCCAGGCTCCTCTGAGAAGCCGTGGCCAGGGTTTCGAGAGCCTTTTCCATCCCCATCTGATGACGCACTTCGGTAAACCAGAGGGCGTAGTGCATGATGGTGCGATGGAACATGTCCATGATGAAGCGGGCTTTATCCTGGGGGTCGAGCGCTTCGATGCTGCGACGATCTGGCATGCAGACACTCCTTTTTGAGGAAACGTGAGCGGTTGGTGCGGATCTGAGAAGGGGCTGAACCTAGTTTGCAGCACTCTAAATAAAGGCCTTTGGCAAGTCAAGCCAGCTTCCAATTATGGTCTATCCCGGTTTAGGGAAAGGCTGGGTTAGGACGGACATCGCTTGACAGGCTATCTTTTAATTTTATATTACGAGGTTACTGACTTTTACGGACCAACCAGCTCTAAATGAGGCAATCCGGCAACACCCGAACCCACACTGTCGGCGCACGAACCCAGGGCGCCTTTGAGGACCTGCCAAGCCCGCCAATGGAGACCATCATAAAATCACAACTGGCCCGTCTGGGGCGTGCGGCTATAACGCCCATCGAGGAGATGGGGCGCTTCGGCGTCTTCTTCTTCAAGGCCGCGATCCACATCTTCGCCATGCCCCTGCAGTGGGCCAAATTCATCGAACAAATCTACTTCATTGGCATGAAGTCGGTCTTCGTCATCTGCCTGACCGGGGCCTTCACCGGCATGGTCCTGGGCCTGCAGGGTTACTACACCCTGGTCAAATTCGGCTCCGAGGGGCTCCTGGGAGCTGCCGTTGCCCTTACCCTGGTGCGCGAAATGGGTCCGGTCCTCACCGCCATCATGGTGATCGGACGGGCCGGTTCGGCCATCGCCGCCGAGATCGGCATCATGCGCATCAGCGAACAGGTCGATGCCCTCGAGACCATGGACATCAACCCCATCCGCTTCCTGGTGAGCCCTCGGCTTGCTGCGGCCCTCTTCAGCTTCCCCCTCCTGACGGCCCTCTTCGACGTCATCGGCATCATCGGGGGATACCTGACGGGCTCTTTGCTCCTGGGCATCCAGCCCGGCCTCTACTTTGCCCGGGTGGAATCCAGCGTAGACATGGTGGACCTCAACGGCGGCTTCGTCAAGGCGATCTGCTTCGGTGCCCTCATCGCCACGGTGTGCTGCTACCAGGGCTACTATTGCCACCTGCGCGAGGGCGGTTTCGGCGCCCGCGGCGTCAGCAATGCCACCACCTCCGCGGTGGTACTCTCATGTATCTGTATCCTGATATCGGACTATGTGGTGACAACATTCCTCATGTAAAGCGAGATCTATTATGCCCACACCGTTGATCGAATTCAGAAACGTCACCAAACGATTCGGGGATAAAACCGTACTGGACAATATCAGCCTGGAGATTTTCGAGGGGGAGATAACCGTCATCATAGGAAAAAGCGGGACCGGAAAAACCATCCTGCTGAAACATATCATCGGCCTGCTGGAGCCGGACGAGGGCGACATCCTCTTTAAAGGAAAGCCCGTGGCTGAAATGGCGAGAAAGGAA
>JBNKKA010000051.1:0-25506 GCA_050291585.1 Desulfobacteraceae bacterium | reverse complement strand
ACCAAAATTATAGCGCGCAATACTGATAAACAATTGGATATGGTTACGATAGAGTTTTTCCAAAGCCCCGTCGATATCCATCTATCTACACGACCCTGACGCGCTAAGGCACCGATACAGCCAATTTATGATGGGACGCTGTATTGTTACCTTGACAACGCTGGTTGAAAAAGATCCTGGACGATTGGCCGCCGGAGGGCGCCCCAGAATTGATCGCGACCCCCGGCAAAAAGCGCCTATTGCTTCTAACTCCCTTGCGAGTTCGCTTCGATAGCCTTCATCATCTCCGCGGGGTCGGTGAATTTACATTTCTGAATCTGTTTTTCAGCCTCCTCGGGATCGACTAACTCTCCATAAACATGTCCGGCGAAAAATCCCATGCTGATGCCAAAGCGAATGTACCGGGTCTGATCCGCTTCGAGAACGAAGCTGGCCTTTCTCTCCACCTCAGTGGTGGTCACTACTACATAGTCTCCAGGGGGACGATCCAGGTAGAAGAAACCTTGGGGAATCGATCTGCCCACGACCTCGTCGTTCAGCAGGATCTTAGGCTGAATCGCGGCCCCCCCCATTCCCGTAACACGATAGAAAAAGATACGTCCGGTACCCGCGTTTTCGGGCGCAAGGCTCGGATTCATCTCCAGGAATGGTGTCCCACTGGCACATGAACACAATAGCAGGGCAAGGCATACTCCCATCAATTTTCGTGTGTGTTCTAGCATCGACAGTCCTCCTCTATTGGTGTGGGGGTAATGGGGTTGGCTTGTTGAGGGGAACAAACCCCTTTTCGACTGGCAGGTAAAAGCCGACGATCATCTTTTCCCGTAGTACCAGGTAGGCCTCGAAGACATTGGAACATTCTAGGGTGAAACAGGCGTTGACGGGTTTGTATACCTCCCCTTGGGGAACATTTCCCGTGAGCTTCCAAGTGGAACCCTGTTTGATGGTGCGATCATACCCGCAGGTGATATTGGTGAGCACTATCGCTTGGGTGATGGTTAAGGATTTGCAATTCTGACGGCAAGGGGTGAGGGTGATGGGTGTGGGGTGGATATTGGCCAAGTCAAAGGCGCAGCCAGCTAATAAGAGAATGGCTGCCAAGAGGGCGATCTCTATGTCGATTTGGGGACGGTTTTTAGGTCGGTATGGGGTTTTCATCGGTCGCCTCCTGCTTGGGTCATGGCCCCTGGGGCTGAGTATTCGGCTTCGGATGGGGCTTCTGAATATATAGACGATGGGGATAGGATTTCGTCTCACCCATCGAATCGCGGGGGCGTGATACGGGGTTAGGACGGTAACCGACAAAGGGGACCGAGGAAATTGGCCCGGTGCTGATGGATAGCGGCGTGAAATGGTTTTTCACATGGCGTGAGGCTAAATCATCGGGCCTTTCGCTTTTCAGGAACCAAAGTGGTGGTCCAGACGTTTAGGCGTTGGCGGTGCTATCGAATCAACAGGCGGTTTTGGCGCTGCACCCGATAATGCATAAAAAACAAAAGATGGGGGTCAAGTCAAGGAAGATGATGCTCAGTATTGTGATACCCGTTTATCTATGACCAGGTTGGACGAAACATCTCCGGCACAGGGGTGAACTGTCGGTTGGGATCGCCGCCGTATTTTAAAGGTGAGGCCTTAGGGCCTTTGCCAGAAGGATGGCTCGCAACGGCGCCGGATGGCCTTCGATGGTACGGGTGGGGTCGCCAGGGTCCAGGAAATCGCCAAGGGACTCGAAGGGCATCCAGCGCGTGCGGTGCTGTTCGGCCGCCGTGGTGGTGGTTGTGTCAATGCAGCGAATCTCGCCAAAGCCGCATCGTTTCAACCAATAGGTGATGATCTGGACGCTAGGGATAAACCATACGTTGGCCATCTTGGCGTAACGGCCTTGGGGGCAGAGGGCGTGGTCCGGCGGACCTTCGATCACCAGGGTTTCGAGTACCAGCTCCCCTCCGGACGCCAGAAGGCGGTGCATACGGGCTAGCATGGAGAGGGGATCCCGGGTGTGGTAGAGGATGCCCATGCAGAAAATGGTGTCGAAGCTTGCCCGTATGTCGGGTAGCTGCTCCAGTTTGAGGGGCAGGCAGACTACCTCCGGGCGCCGGATGAAGTGCTGCAGGAGGAGGTACTGGGCGAAGTAGGTCAAATAGGGCTCGATGCCCAGAGCCAGGCGAGGACGCTGGGAAACCATGCGCCACAGGTAGTAGCCGCTGCTGCTGCCGATATCGAGGATCCGGCGGTCATTCAGGGGCTGGATATGGTCTTTGAGGCGGTCCCACTTGAGGTTGGAGGCCCACTCGGTATCGAGCTCCCGACCGAAAATATTGAAAGGCCCCTTGCGCCAGGGGATAAGGGCCTCCATGGCGTCCAAGAGGTTTCCGGCCTGGTTGGGCGTTAGTACCTCCCCAGTGCCGATGCTCACCCGGTCTCCGTCCAGATCGAGGCGATGGGGCTTAATTTGCGGCAAGCGCGTCAAGGCGGCCTCATGGGCGCATGCCTTGGTATCCTTGGACCAGCGCTGTTCCACTGCCGCCAGGGTCCTATTGAGCCGCTGGATGAGTTCTGAATTTAGATCCAACGCCCCGATGGCAGTGTCAAAACGATCTATCTCTCTTCTCAGCCAGCTCATGCTTGCCTAGTTAAAAGCGATCCACGAGGTAAAGTTAAACCACTTCTGCCAGATATCCCAGCCCCGGAAGCCGGCCTCCGTCAGGCGCTTTTCATGGGCCTCGATGGTGTCGGGCAGGAGAACGTTTTCCAGGGCCTCGCGCTTCTGACTGATCTCCAGCTGGGAGTAGCCGTTTTCCGCTTTGAAGCGGTGGTAGAAATCGATTTGCAGCTCGGCCAATTGCCTGTCGCGGTGGACGATCTTTTCCGAAAAGAGCAGCACCCCGCCCGGTAGCAGGCCCGTGTAGATCCGGCTCAGGAGCCGGTCGCGATCCTCGCGGGGCAGGAATTGGAGGGTGAAGTTGATCACCACCACCGAGGCGTTGCGGATCTCCACATCCATCAGATCGGCGCAGATCAGCGTGACGCGCGACCCCTGGGGATGCGCTTCCAGGCGTCGGCGGTAGCGGGTCAGCATGGCCGGTGCGTTGTCCACAGCGCGGATGGTGTACGCCTTACAAGGCGCCTCGGCAAGCACCTGGAGGCCCAGGTTGCCGTGGGAGCAGCCCAGGTCGTAGAGCTGGGTCTCGGGCTGTAAAAAGTGGTGGCAGAGTTGGGCCTGGCGCTGGATCAACTCAGTGTAGCCGGGGATGGAGCGGGTCAGCATGTCGTCGAAGACGGCGGCCACATCGGCGTTGAATGTGAAGGGAGCGACCTTTGAGCGGTGGTTTCGGTAAAGGGTGTCTTTGGGCATGGCCTGGATCGGGCTTTATATGGACGTTGGGTTTGTTGCCGGCTGTCGCCGGAGCCCCAGGTGGTCGAGGAGCACGGCCAGGAAGAAGCCAGCACCGGCCACCAGGATGATGGCGGCCCCCGAGGTCAGGTTGTATCGGTAGGCCAGCCACAGGCCCAAGAGGGTGAAGCCCATATTGAGCAGGCTGGCGTAAATCATCATCTTGGCCAGGGAGTTGGCGTACTTCTCGGCAATGAAGGTCGGTATGGTCAAGAGCGCGATCACCAGAATGAGGCCCACCACCTGGATGATCAGGACCACCGTCACCGCCAGCATGGCGATGAGCAGAAAGTAGAGCGGGGTCACGGCCACCCCGCGCACCCGGGCAAACTCTTCGTCGTAGGACATGGCCAGGAAGTCCTGGTAGAAGTAGACCGTCACCGCCAGGATGACCAGCGCCAGGACAAGCATCAACCAGAGGTCGCTGGCGGGAACCGTGAGGATGCTGCCGAAGAGATAGCTCATCAGATCCACGTTGTAGCCGGGAGTCAGGTCGATGAGGACGATGCCGGTGGCCATTCCCACAGCCCAGAGAACGCCGATGATGGTGTCGGCCCGGTGGCGGGCCCTTAGGGTAATCGTGGCCATCACCATGGCGGTGGCCAGGGAGAAGGCCAGGGTGCCCGTGAGGTAGGGCCAGCCAAAGAAGAAGGCCAGGCCGATGCCGCCGTAAGCCGCGTGGGCGATGCCGCCCGAGAGAAAAACGATGCGGTTGACCACCACGAGGGAGCCCATGATGCCACAGATCAGGCTGGCCAGAAGCCCGGCGGCCAGGGCGTTGCGCATGAATTCGAATTGGAGGGCTTCGATCATCTTAGCTATCCTCGTGGTCGCGCAGCACCCGATGGGGCAGGTGGCCGTGTGTGACCAATTCCACCGGGCAGGTGTTCGCATTGGCATGGGGGTACATCATGGCCACCATCTCTTCGTCGATCTCGGCGCGGTCATGGTAGTGCAGACTGCGGTTCACGCAGGCCACGGATTTGACGTAGGAGCTGAGCACCATGATGTCGTGGCTGACCATGACGATGGTGATTGTGCGGTTGAGTTCGCGCAGCAGGCAGTAGAAATCGCTCTGGCCGGCGGTGTCGATGCTGGCGGTGGGTTCATCCAGAAAAAGCAGTTCGGGCTGGGTCACCAAGGCGCGGGCGATGAGCACCCGCTGGCGTTGTCCACCCGAGAGCTCACCGATGCGGTGCTGGCAGTAAGCGCCCATGCCCATCTGCTCTAGAGCCTCATGGGCAGCGATGCGATCCTTGCGCGTGGTGGTGTGGCGCCCCCAGCCGGGGGAGAGTTTGCCCATGAGGACCACGTCCAGGGCCGAGATGGGAAACTCCTGGTTGATGTGGATATCCTGGGCCACGTAACCGATGCGATGGCGTGCTTTTTGAGGCGCTTCGCCGAGGATACGGATTCGACCGGCTTTGGGTTGCAGCAGCCCCAGGAGGAGTCTCAGGAGGGTGGTTTTGCCGCCGCCATTGGGGCCGATGATGGCCAGAAACTCCTCCGCCTGGACGCTCAGATTGACATCGTCAAGGATGAGTTGGGCGTCATAGGCAAAGCTGAGTTGATCGACTTGGATGACAGCCGGGGTTGTCATGCTGAATGACTCGTCATTGGGTAACCATTAATGGGATCTGTGTTCTCGGAGCCTTTTTAGCGCGGATCGGCTTGCGCTGCAAGCATATGGCTGAGACGACACAAAAAAGCCTCGTCGATCGCAGGGTGGTGAACGGGGAGGAAGGTTGGCATTGACGCGCCACCGCTTCATCCGTCAAACAGCGGCTATTAGGCCGACGTCATCCCTTATCTTAATTATCGGCGGTCATCTTATGGTGGGGCCCAGCCGGTGGGCGACGGTAGTTTGGTTCTCTTCGACCCCGGCTCTGCCCTCTGTGTCGAGGCGCTGGACGCAGAGGTTGGTTTTCTGCTAATCAGTGGCAAATCCCTGGGTGAACCCGTCGCCATGCGGGGGTCCATCGTAATGAACACCCAGGCCGAACTCGAGACCGCTTTTCGCGAATATCGTGAGGGCAGTTTCATCAAACCACATGCGCAATCTGAGTAGGAGAAACCCCATGGTCAAACATCTTGTGTTTTGGAAACTGCATCCTGAGGCGGATGGAAGATCGGCTGAAGCCAACGCCCTGGAGATGAAACAGCGTTTGGAAGCGCTCAAAGGGCAGATTGACGAACTCGTTGAACTGGAGGTGGGTATCGATGTGAGCCGCTCACCCGCCTCGGCCGATGTGGCCCTTTATTCGACCTTCGAGAATCTGGCCGACCTCCAGAGTTACCAGCAGCACCCGGCCCACCAGGCGTTGGTCAAGTGGGTCGGTATGGTCACGGCTGAGCGGTTTCTGGTGGATTATGAGGTTTAAACGCCATCTTCTTGTTCAATGATCCCAAATGCTTGACAACTCTTGTGCGTACGCCTAAGCTCAGAAGGTTCGTCAATCCTTCGCAGACAGGAGCCAACACATGCCAACGACCACCGTGAAATGGGTATCCGGAAAGACCTTTGTGGGTACGGACTCAAGCAACCACTCGGTGGTTCTCTCGGGAGACGATCCTTCGGTGGGGGTGAGCCCTTCGGAGATGCTCCTGGTGGCCTTGTCGGCCTGCAGCGCCTATGATGTTGTAGAGATTTTGGAAAAGAAGCGCAAGAAACTGATGAATCTGGAGGTGGTCGCCACGGGTGAGCGCGACGAGGAGCCGCCATTTCCCTATCGCAGCATCCATGTCCACTATCGACTCAGTGGCGAGGGATTAACCCCGGCGGCCGTCAATCAGGCCATTGAGCTCTCCCAGGACAAGTACTGCTCGGTGGCCGCCACCGTGCGGGGGGTGGCCAAATTGACCACCGACTTTGAGATTGTCTAGAGGGTTCGTTTAAAAACCCCCTTATCTAAAAGGCTTAGCTGTACGATATAGAACCTATAACTGCTTGACAGCCCCTATCATCAACACCTTTGAAGCGAGTGTCTGAGTTTGTGAACCGCTGCATCGCGAAATTCATCCGCCCTACCCTGACGGCCCTTCTGCTGGCGACGGTCGTGTGCCTATTGGCTGCACCGGCGGTAGCCGACATCTATATGTACATCGACAGCCAGGGGGTGATGCACTTTACCAACACCCCCACCTCCACCCAGTATCGAGTATATATAAAGGAAAGGCCTAAACGCGCCCTGGGCAAACTCCAGGACATGGACCGTTACGACGACATCATCGCCGAGGCCCAGCGCCGCCACGGAGTGGATGCCCCCTTGATCAAAGCCATGGTAAGGGCGGAGTCGGCCTTCGATCCCAAAGCCGTTTCCCGCAAGGGTGCTCTGGGGCTCATGCAGATCATGCCCAAGAACCTGAAACGTCTCAAGGTGAGCGATCCCTACAACCCCTGGGACAATATCATGGGCGGGACGCGCTATTTCAAACAGATGCTCCATCGTTTTGAGGGACAACTGCCCCTGGCCCTGGCAGCCTACAATGCCGGTCCCCAAATCGTCGAGCAGTACCGAGGCATTCCCCCCTACAACGAGACTCAGAACTACGTGCGCAAGGTGATGCGCTTCTACGCAACCTTCAAAAACGAGAAGCGCTGGCTGGCTTCCAACTAGTAGTTGCCTGAACACTCCCCATGTGTTTCATGATTTGATAAAATCGGCTTCATTGGAGCAGGTAGGTGTGGGTCATGGCCGTGGATGCGCGTATGAATTCAACCTTGATACGATCACTGTCGGGATGCAGGAGATACTGCAGGTCCTCAACACGGGTGATGGGGACATCATCGATCTTGGCAACGATGTCTCCCGGCACAAAGCCGAAGCGATCCACCGCTCCCCCGGGAACGATCTCCACGAGGCGCATCCCCCGGTCATCCATCTCATAGTCGAATTGTCGTCTCAAAGGGGTTCGCAGGTGCTGGTCGAGAAGCGCCGCCATGTCGATGGAAAAGGTCCCTTCATGAACCTTTTCGATGCCACGGGTTATCAGACCGCCGGGAAAGGCCACTGCCTCGGGCGGCCTGCCGGCGTAGTAGCGGACCAACTTCTCCGCATGGCTGGCCTGAGGCTGGAGAGGCGCTTTTTCAATTGTTTCGGTTTCCTGATCCGTCATGGTAGTGGCCTGGGCCCGAATAGGCATAATCGATTCACTTTCAGCACTGCGGATCACGATTTTGCCGGGAAATACTTTGTGTAGCTGCCATCGGTCATCGATGGCAGCTCCGATAGTGAAGAGGGCCTCCCCTTTCCCAGTATCGATGACCGCACTGGGGGTCAGGCGAGGGGCGATGAGGGTGCCGATGAGCTGAAAGTCGGGCCTGGGTGCCTGCGTTGAGGTTGCCGCGGCCGACCTTAATGATGTGGCTTCCGGGACCGGCGGGGCACCTGTGTTATCCAGCGGCTGCTCGGGTTTTATTAAAACCGCATTTTGCTCCGCCACGAGGGTTTGGAGGCGTTCAGGCGCATCCCCCTGGGCCCAGAAGAGACTGGCCAGAACACATATCAAAGGACCCAAAAGGATCCCCTTCACGCCTATCTGGCTTTTGGTCACCATTGCGGGATGATATTTCGTCAGGGGCAGACAAGGTAGCTGTAGTCATCATAGCGTCTTGTTACACACGCATTGCCGCTACAACAATAAATGTCTGTGGTGCCATACTGGTTTTCTAGATATTCCGAGGAGCAGTTCTCCCCGGAGGCGAGGCACTCCTCCTCGTCATCGTCCCACCAGCAACCGGTTAAAGTGAGTGAAGCGGCGCAGATTCCCATAAGAAGTCCAATCACAGTTAGGAACACAAGAAGCCATCGATACCAATGTCTGCTCTGCATCATTACCTCCAATGGGTTGGTGTGAATACAGGTGGCAGCCCCGATGCTTCCGTTGGCTGTTCATCAAACATCCTACGCTGGTTGTCGCTTTGGATAGTTCCCCGTTAAATCGAGGAAAGCCACCCTCCGGGCTTTATGTTCTGGCTGTTGTGATGGAGGTGGAACAGGATGGAAACGTGATGATTCTTAGCATATAAGTTCGTCGTTTATCAATGGATTTGTGCGCCCCCGGGGATGGGCAATTGGCACGATTATGCTGGTGGGATCGCGTATCGATGTGAGCAGCTAAGGGCAAAGACCGCCCACTTATGGTACTCGTGGCGGCGGGCGGTCTTGGCAGGCATCCGCTGAGAGGGTCGCAAAATGCCGGTCCTCCCAGCCTTCGGCCGAGTCAGCAGATCGTGGGGGCGCTGACCTTTTTCAGATCCCAACCCTTTATCTTGTACGACTTGTCGTGCACCCCGGGGTTGAAATAGACGAAGTCCTTTTTTATCAGTTCCTCGTCCATGTAGATGGGCAAGGCCGTCAGCTGGCCGAAGGGGGGCACGCAGCCCACCTCGCAACCCACCTTTTCGAGCACCTGTTCCGGCTTGGCGAAGGAGACCTTTTTGGTGCCGATGTCGGCAGCGGCCTTTTTCCACTCCACCTTCTTGTTGCCCGGCAGTACCAGGACCACCATCTTTTTCTCCTTGGTCATCAGGACCAGGGATTTCACTGTCTCGGCCTCGGTGGTTCCCAGGGCTTCGGCCATGGCGGGGTTGGTGAAGACCGGCTCGTGTTCGACGGCTTCATATTCTATTTTGTGCTCCTTGAGCATCCCGATGATCTTCTCTTCTACAGCGGACATGTCTATCTCCTATGTAGCGTATATCTTATGCGATATTCAGAGTGGATTTCGAACGTCTTTTGTTAGCTTCAGACAAGTGCACCAGTATGCCAGTGAGCCAGTTCGCCAGTTAGAATTGAAATACTGGCTAACTGGCACACCGGCTCACTCAAGCCGTGGCCTCGTCAACGATCTCGGCGATATCCTTGACCACAATCTCCGATTCCTTGTCCCGCAGGCCGTCGCTCAGCATGGTGGCGCAGAAGGGGCAGGCCGCGGTGACGGTGGCGGCGCCGCTGCGCATCACCTCCTCGGCGCGTTCCATGTTGATGCGCTTGCCGAGGGTCTCTTCCATGAACATGCGGCCGCCGCCGGCGCCGCAACAAAAGCCCTTATCTCCGATGCGTTCCAGCTCTGTCAACTGGCCGTTGTTCATGGAGCGCAGGAGACTGCGGGGAGACTGGGTGATGCCGTTCCAGCGGCCCAGGTAGCAGGAGTCGTGGAAGGTGAGCTTGCCCAGGCTGTTGCCTTTGGGTACCAGGCGTCCCTGACTGTGCAGGCTGAGGAGATAGTCCGCGTGGTTGAGGACCGGATAATTGGCGTCGAACTGGCCGTACTCGTTCTTGAGAATGTTGTAGCAGTGGGGACAGCTAGTGAGAATCTGCTTGGGCTTGTATTGATTGAGGATCTCGGCGTTCTGTTGCATGAGCATCTGGGCCAGGTACTCGTTGCCCGCCCGCCGGGCCATGTCGCCGTTGCAGGCCTCTTCGGGGCCGAGGATGGCGAACTTCACCCCAGCGCGCTGGAGTACCCGGGCCATGGCCCGGGAGATCTTCTTGCCGCGGTCATCGAAGCTGCCAGCGCAGCCTACGAACCACAGGAGGTCGGCCTCGGGCGCGTCGCCCATCAGGGGTATGTCCATATCCTTGCACCAGTCGGCGCGGGTGTCGGCGGAAAACCCCCACGGGTTGGCCTGATTCTCCAGGTTGGTGAAGGTCTCCTGGACCTCGGGGGGGAAGGCGGCCTCCATGAGGACCTGGTGTTTGCGGCTCTCGATGATGAAGTCCAGATGCTCGATGTTCACCGGGCAGATATCCTCGCAGGCCCGGCAGGTGGTGCAGGACCAGAGCACATCCTGGGTGATCTCGCCATCCTCGCGCACCAGGGGCTTTATCCCCTCACCGTTGTGGGCCAGAACGGCGTCAGCCTGGTCAAAGAGATCGATCTTGATATCGTGGATGATCTTCTTGGGAGAGAGGGGTTTTTCGGTGTTGGCCGCCGGGCATTGCTCCTCACAGCGGCCGCATTCGGTGCAGGCATACAGGTTGAGCACGTTTTTCCAGTTCAGCTCGTTGACCCGGCCCAGGCCGTAGGTCTCAGCCTCTTCATCTTCCAGATCGGTTTTGATGATCGCCTTTTCGCGCTCCAACGGCTTGAGATAGACGTTGGGTACGGCCGCCAAAAGGTGGAGGTGCTTGGAGCCGGGGATGTAGATTAAAAAACCGAGGATGGTGGCCATGTGGATCCAGTAGCTGATCTCAAAACCGAGCCGGATCTGGTCAGCCGACAGGGCGTCCAGATTGAGAACGCTCACCAGTAGACCGGAAATGGGGAAGATCCCCACGTAGCTGAAACCCTCCGGCTGGGGCAGGAGGGTCTGGAAGGCGTTGATGCAGTGAAAGGTGATGATGATCACCGATGTGAACGCAATGATAAGGTTGGCGTCCATGCCCATGGTGAGGTACTTGGGACGTACCAGCAGGCGGCGGTAAAGGGCGTAGGCCAAGCCCACCAGGACGAAAGGGGCCAGGATGTCGGCCACGAAAAGGAAGCCGCCATAGAGCCCTGGGGCCAGGTGACCGATCTCGAAGGCAGGGCAGACACCCTTGATCATCAGTTCCAGGCTGTGAGGCTGGACGGCCAGAAAGCCGAAAAAGATCAGGGTGTGGGCCAAGCCGGGGAGGGTTTTACGGCGCACGTTGCTCTGGCCGAGGACGTCCTTGAACAGCACGGCGACGCGCTCTTTGATCCGCTCGTAGGTAAATGTACTTTTACCCTCCACGGCCATCATGATCCGATAGAGCCGTTGGACGCGAATGAAAAATAGCGAGAAGGCCCCCACCAGGGCCATCAGCATGATGGCGGATTTGAGAATGATATAGGTGTCCATAAGGCTTTCTTTTCTCCGAGTGTCTCTATTTCAAGGCAGTGCCCGACCGGATATCAGGCGCTGCTCAATGCTGACCACCTGACTAGGGGATCATCGTACCTTCCTGGATTCGCTCGATGACGGTGTCACTGAGCTGCGGATAGTAGATCTTCTGTTTCGCCGCTTCGTTGATGGTATTCTCCCACAGCCTGAAGCTGTCTACGTTCCGGAGGGTGTGGTCGGCGCTTTTGGGATTGCCCTTTTCGGCGATCTCCCGAATACCGGCGAGCGCTGATTCGTCAGCCGGGAAGTACATGGGAATGATGCCGCGATCGGTCGGGCTTTCGTCGAAGCTACGCTTGGCACCGCGCTCCCGTTCACAATCCTCCAGGAACTTCTCCAGGCTGAAGAAATTGAGGCTGCCCAGGGTTCCCATGGCGTGGCGGATGACGTGGACGCCGTATTTGCGCAGAGAGTTGCGGTTCAACTCCGATTCGGACACCGCCTGAATGGTGAGGTCGGTCAGGCTGGTGCTGCCGCCGGACTGGGCGCTGGGAAACCCGGTGATCCAGGTGTTGACGCGTGCCATGGCGGCGTTGATAAGGGGTTGATGGGGTGAGCTATAGGAGAGGTCGCCACCGGCTTCTGTCACCCCGGGTATGCCGCCGTGCATACAAACGACCCCGGGGTTAAGCGTCTGGGCGAGCACCATCATGAACAGCACCTGGGCGTGGATCTGAGTCAGCAGGCTCTCCGGACTGCCGCCCCCCGACATGCCGGCAATGGTGAGGTCCAGCAGCAGCAGGTTGTTGCCGGTTCTCACGCTGCGCAAAAAGGAATCGACCATCGTGTTCATGGGGGCCAGGGAGGTGATCAGGCTGGTGCCGTCCACCCAGTGATCCTTGCCCTTGAGGAAGGTGACTTCATCGTCGGACATGCCTTTGGTGGCCGTCATTTTCAACCCGGAGAAGTGCTTCTCCATCAGTTGGGCCACCTCAAAGAGGGAAATGCTCTTGTCGTGGGCGACAGGCAGGCTGAAGATGCCCACGACGTCCTGCTGTTCTCCCACCACCTGCACGATGCGTTCGTACTCTTCCCGATTGGCCGAGCGCAGCTCGTCGTCGGTGGCACGTTTGAGGAAAGGCGGGGTGGCGCCGGTACCGAAGGTGTTCAATCCCGGATCGCCGGGCATTTCGCGGGGCACCTGCGCCAGGCAGCGGTCGATGTAGTCGCGTTTCAGAGGGATGAAGATGGCGGTCTCATTGTCAAAATCGATGGCATCGGCCTCCATGAGAATCTCCATGAGGGTCTGATTTTCGGCGATGTTCATGCCGATATCGGTCAGGACCCGTTTGCCGTTTTCATCAATGCGCCGGTAAATGGCCTTTTCGGCGATGAGGTCGTCCATGTCTTCCATGAGCCAGCGGGTTTTTTCCAGCACCGACGCATCCGTGACGTTTTGCAGGATGTCCGCATAGACCGTCTTGGCCGTTTCGAAGTCGTAGGCCTTCTCCAGCCGCAGACCTTCATTAAACGCTTGCAGGGCTTGATCACTCATCTGGGTCCCTCCTATTAATGCTGCCATGCGTGCAGGCGGGTGGTAGCAAAGGGTGGCGCATGCGGCCGCCCTTTGCTTTGGCGGCAATCGGTTGCCGCACCTTTTTAGCTCCCGCTCATTTGAGGATTTCGGTCAGCTTCGGCACAACGTCGAAAAGATCGCCCACGATGCCGTAGTCGCACTTTTCAAAGATGGGGGCGTCCTTGTCGGTGTTGATAGCCACGATGATCTTAGAGGTTTTCATGCCGGCGAAATGCTGCACCGAGCCGCTGAGGCCGCAGGCGATGTAGAGTTTGGGACTGACGGTCTTGCCCGTCTGGCCCACCTGCATGCCGTGGGGGGCATAGCCGGCATCGACAGCGGCGCGCGAGGCGCCCACAGCGGCCCCCAATGGTTCGGCCAGGGCCTCGAGAATCTTGAAGTTCTCCGCCGAGGCGATGGGGCGCCCGCCGGTGACGATGACGGCCGCCTCGGTGAGATCGACCTTGTCCCCGCCACTCTGCTGCATGTCGAGCACCTCCACCAAACCCGGTTCCTCTATCGGGACTTCGAAACTTCCCACTTCGGGGCTGGATTCGGCAGCCACGGCTTCGATGGTGTTGGGCCGCAGCGTGCTGAGGAGCACATCGGCGTTCACCTTGATGGTGGCGAAGGTTTTGCCCGAGAAATGGGATTTACGCACTGTCTGGGCGCCGAAATCGATCCCCACTGCGTCGGAGACCAGGGGCAGCTCCCTGAGGGCCGCCAGGCGGGCGAAGATGTCCCGGCCGGCCGCGCTGGCCAACCCCAGCAATGCACCCAACCCGAATTCACCGATGGCTTTGTCCAACACACGGGCCATCTGGTCGAATGAGGTGGTCAGGTCGCCGCCGGGTGCGCTCAGCTGGATCACTTTTGCTACGCCGTAGGCGCCCAGATCGTCCTTGACTACTGCCGGATCGACACCCACGACAAAGGCGACCACTTCGTTAGCCCCATCCGCGCGGGCCGCTGTCAATACGCCGTAGTTGGTGGCTTTTACAGCACTACCGTCGGTTTCTATCAATACGCCAATTGTGGCCATAGTTCTTCTCCTGTTGCTAAATGACTTTCTCTTCTTCATTCAGGATTCGCACCAGCTCGCCCACCTGGGCATTCAAATCCCCCTCGAGCATTTTTGCTCCGGAGCGTTCCGGAACGGCCTCGAGTTTCATCAACTTGGTGGCGGCGTTCGCCTCGACCCCCAGGTCGGCCAGACTCATCTGGGCCACCGGTTTTTTCTTGGCCTTCATGATGTCGGGGAACTTGGGATAGCGTGGTTCGTTGAGGCCTTTGGTGGCGCCCAGGACGCAGGGCAGGTTGACGGCCATCTTGACCCGGGTGCCGCCGTCCAACTCCCGCTGCACCACGGCTTTGCCGTCAGTCACTTCCAGTTTGTTGATCTCGTTGACCATAGGCAGGTTCATGGCGGCCGCCAGGCGGTAGGCGGTCTGAAAACCCTCTGTATCCACGGCGCCCTTGCCGCTGAGAATCAGGTCGGCCTGGCCGTCTTTTTCGATGGCGGCCTGGAGGGCCTTGGCCGTGGTGAGACTGTCGAGAAACTGCCCGTCCACGGTGACCAGAATGCTGCGGGCGGCGCCCATGGCCATGGCCTGGCGCAGGGTGCCCATCGCCTTGTCCGGGCCCACGCACACGACGATCACTTCACCGCCGTTCTTTTCCACCAGCTGTACTGCGGCTTCGATAGCGTACTCGTCGTAAGGGTTGACGATAAACTTGATGGTGCCGTCATCATAGCCGTCTTCGCCGACCACCTTGATGTTGGCCGCCGTGTCGGGCACGTGCTTGACACATACATAAATCTGCATGGCTTACCTCATTTTTGATTCAAAAGCGGATTTCACCCGGCGTCCGAATGAAACCTGACGGCCGCCGGGCGGTGCTTTCCTTGTTAGTCTATGCCTTCATCTTCTCGTTCTTGGGGTCGTAAAGGGGCATGCTGACCACTTCGGCGTCCAGCTTTTTGCCCAGCACCTCCACTGCCAGCTTGGTTCCCGCAGCGGCCAGGGCCGGCGGCACGTAGCCCAGGGCGATGCTCTTGCCGGTGCGGTGGCCGTAGCCGCCCGAGCTGGTCATACCGACCATCTCGTTGCCGTTGAAGATGGGGTTGTAGCCCCAGGGATCGGCATCCTCCGCCGCCACCACCAGGCAGACCAGCTTGCGGGGCACGCCGTCCGCCTTCTGCTTCTCAACGCCGGCCTTGCCGATGAAGTCCTTGTCCAGCTTCACCGTCCAGGCCACGTTGGTTTCCAGCGGGGTGTGATGGACGTTCATATCGCTCTTCCAGGCCAGGTAGCCCTTTTCCAGGCGCATGCTGTCCATGGCGTACATGCCGAACATCTTCAGGTTGTGCTCGGCGCCGGCTGCCATGAGGGTCTCGTAGATCGATATCTGGCTTTCGATGGGGTGGAAGATCTCGTAGCCAAGTTCGCCGACATAGTTCATGCGGTTGACCCGGCATTTCACGCGGCCCACGTAGACCTCCTGGCTGGTGCCGAAGGGGAAGGCCGCACCGGAGACATCGTTGTAGCAGGCCTTGGCAAGAATGTCGCGGCTCTTGGGACCGGCGATGACCAGACAGCCCAGCTGGTAGGTTACATCTTCCATACAGACGCTGCCGTCATCGGGCAGGTTCTGCATCAGCCAATGCTGGTCGTGGCGTTTGCCCACGCTGGCGGTGACGCAGAAGTACTCGCCGTCCTTCACCTTGGTGATGGTCATGTCGGACTTGAAGTTGCCGTTGATGTCTAGCATGGGTGACAGGGCGATGCGGCCGTCTTTTACCGGCACCTTCTGGCAGGTCATCTTATTCAGCCAGGCTTCGGCGCCGGGGCCAGTGACGCGCGTCTTGGCGAAGCGCGAGAGGTCCAGGAGACCGGCGTGCTCCATCACGTGCTTGCACTCGGCGTCGACGATGTCGAAGGTGTTGTTGCGTTTCCAGCCCGGGTTTTCGCGGTTGGCATCCGGATTTTCGATGTAGTAGTTGGGGCACTCCCAGCCATAGTAGTCGCCGAAGACGGCCCCGGCCTGCTTCTGATATTCGTAGATCGGGGCCGTACGGTTGGGCCTGGCCGCGTCACGCCAGTCGTTGGGGCAGATGATGGCGTAGAGGCGCGGATAGGTGTCCTCGATCTTCTCGTGGTTGTAGGCCCAGTTGGCATAGCTGCCGTAGCGGCGGCTGTCCACCGACCAGAGGTCGATCTCCGGTTCGCCGTTCATGATCCAGCCGGCCAGGTAGTGGCCGATGCCGCCCGCTTGGGTGATGCCGAAGCTGTACCCGCAGGCGTGGAAGAAGTTCGTAAGCGGATAGGCTGGTCCCACCAGCGGGTCGCCGTTGGGGGTGTAGGTGATGGGCCCGTCGGTGACATGTTTGAAACCTGTTTCGCCCATGATGGGGAAGCGGTGGATGCCGTGCTCGATGAAGTCGGCGATGTGGTCGATATCGGGCTGCAGTTCAGTGAGGGCGTAGTCCCAGGGCACGCCTCTGGGGTTCCACTGCTTGACCTTGCTCTCGTAGAGCCCCAGAATGAGGCTGTCCATCTCCTGGCGGATATAGATGCTGCGGTCGGGGTCGCGTATCAACGGCAGATATTCGTCGCGCTTTTCCACAACGTCGATGGCCTCGAAGAGGATGTGGGTGTGCTCGCCCGGGATGGAGGGGATTTCAGCGCCCACCATGCGGGCCACCTCCGGTGCCCACAGGCCGGCGGCATTGACCACGTATTGGCAGGTAATGTCACCCTTGTCGGTGTGCACCACCCACTCGTCGTTGGGTTTTTGTTCGACGCCGGTCACCAGAGTGTGCTGGTTGATCTCGGCGCCGTGCTTGCGGGCACCGATGGCCATGGCCTGGGTGATGCCGTTGGGGTCGACGTCGCCGTCGTCGGGCCAGTAGAGACCTCCGACGAGGCCTTCCACGTTCATCAGGGGGTGCATTTCGGCCATCTTTTCCGGGGTGACCCAGTCCACGTTAAGGCCCAAACAGCGGTTCATGCTGTAGATGTAGCCCAACTCCTCCATGCGGCCGGGATTGTCCGCCGTACGAATGGAGCCGGTGGTGTGCCAGCCCACGTCCTGGCCGGTCTCGGCCTCCAGTTGCTGGTAGATCTCGATGCTCTTCATGTTGACCTGGGTGCAGTAGTAGTTGCCGTGGAAGAAGGAACAGTTGCCGGCGGCCATCCAGGTGGAACCGGAAGTCAGCTCGTGTTTTTCTACCAGGACCACGTCCTGCCAGCCGTATTTTGCCAGGTGATAGGCGACGCTGACGCCGATGGCGCCGCCGCCGATGACGACCACTCTTGCCTGTGTTTTCATAAGTTCCTTCTCCTTTTGGGAATAAGGGTTGCGTCAGCACGTTTTCAGTGCCGTTCTCCGGTGATTGATTTGCTTGGTAACGCGCTTTTTGGCGTTATCTGCCTTCCAGTGCAGCGCCGTTTACCAGGTAATTGAGAACTCTGTTTTTAGGTTTTCTAAAGTGGGCGTCGAAGAAACCGGCGAAGCCGCCCGGGTAGTAGATCATCACGAGGATCAGAAGTAAGCCGTAGATCACCAGGTGGAGACCAGGCAGGTTGGACAGGGAAGAGCGGATCAGCTCCATGGCCAGAATAAAGGGGAAGGCGATCGCCGCCCCGCCCCAGAGGCTGCCGCGACCGCCGATGTAAGCCACGGCCAGTACCTCTACGGTCTTAGAGGTGTGCATAATGTCCGGGGTCAAAATGCCGTAGAAGTGAGCGTAAAACCCCCCGATGATGCCGCCCAGGGCACAGGAGAGCACGAAATTGCTCACCCGGTAGAAGACGGGGTTGATGCCCGAGGTGCGCGCCGCCTCCATGTTCTGGCCGATAGCCTTGAAGGCCATGCCCATGCGGGTGCGCGTCACCCACTTGCAGATGATGTAAAAGACCACCATGATTGCCAGTAAAAGATAGTAATAGGGCACATTGGAGGGGGTCTCGAAGAGCCGTTCTACCCGCATGCCCAAAGGGCCGCGAGTCAGCCAGACCATCTTGGTGGCCAGTCCCATGAGAGCCAGGCCGAAGAACCAGGCCAGACAGGCTGCGAAGATGCCTCTGAGGCGCAGGGTGATCGACCCGATGATCAGCCCAAGTACGGCGGCCGCGGTGCCGCCCATGAGGATGCCGATCCAGGGGGACAGGCCTATGCGGTCGGCCAGGATGGCGGAAGTATACCCCCCCAAACCCATGATGGCGCAGTAGCCGAAATTGACGATGTTGATCAGCCCGGCAGTGAAGTCGAAGCCGATGGACAGCGAGGCGATCAGGGCCGCGCTGATCAGCCAGCGGATAAGATACTCCTGGTTGAAGGGCGGGACAAACGGCAGGATCAGCAGCACGACCAGGGCGATCAGGCCGATTGGGGTGAAGCACGCCAGGTTCAGCAACTTGTTCATAGGATTGTTCGCGTCCATTAGTCCTCCAATGACTGCTATTTGTCCAGTATGCCGCGTACTTCGGAGCCGAAGATACCGCTGGGTCTGAAAATCAGGATCAATATGATCAGGGCCGAAGGGACCACGAAATCCCATCCGGAGCCGATGTACTCCACCGTCATCACCTTGAGCAGGGCCACCATAAAAGCGCCCATGACGGCACCCAGCACGTTGCCCAGGCCCGAAAGGATCACCACGAACCAGGCCATGTAGAGCGGTTCGAGCCCCATTGAGGGGTAGGCCGGGTACATGAAAAGAAGGCTGGCACCGGCGATGGCCGCCAGGGAGCAGGAGAGGGCCATGGTGAGCATCATGATGCCGTTGAGGTCGATGCCTACGATCAGAGCGCCGGTCTCGTCCTGGCTCACCGCCCGAATCGCGCGCCCCGTGCGCGTGTAGGTCATGAAAAGCCAGAAGGCGGTGACCACCACGAACGCGAGCACAAAGGCGATGGCGCGGTCTCGAGAGATGTAGACATCCATGATGTTGATGGGCGCGCCGCTGAAGTAGCCCGTGATCCCTTTGAAGTCGGCGCCGAAGAACAATTGGTGAGCGTTCATCATCAGCACCGAGAGCCCCACGGTGAGCAGAAAGGAGTTCATCACCCAGTTCTCGCGGCTGCGCTTACGCAGCTGGCGAAACACCAGCACCTCGGAAACCACACCGGCCAGGGCGCCCACCAGCACGGCCGCCACGATGGGAACCAGGGGCCCCCATACCGCTAGGCTTGAGTCGGGGTTGGCGTCGATAATGCCCCTGAGGGGCGTGAACACATAGTAAGCCGTCAGTGAACCAATCATGAAGTATTCGCCGTGGGCGAACATGGCGATGTTGAGTACGCCCAGGGTCAGGGTCAGCCCCAAAGCCACCAGGGCGGTCATGCCGCCGGTTACGATAGTGTTGACCAGCACATAGCCGCCCCGGTCGACGGTGACGAGCAGAGCGATCACGATGGTGGCGATCACCGCCGACCCGGCCAGGGAGCGACACCAGGTTAGCCCACGTACCCAGAAGTGTTTTTCTGCCTGTTCTACCATTATCGATTCCTTTCTACACCGCTATCCCAAACCATGCAAAGGTGTTTAAACGCCTAAGAACACTTTTCGTACGTGGGCGTCACAGGCCAGATCACTGCTCTTGCCCTGAAGTTCGATCCGTCCGTTTTCCAGCACGTAGCCCCGATCGGTCACCGCCAGGGTTTTGGTGACGTTCTGCTCCACCAGCATGATGGTCATGCCCTGCTTGACCAGGACTTCCAGGCTCTGAAACACGTTCTCGGTCAGCAGGGGGGCCAGGCCGAAGCTGGGTTCGTCCACCAACAGCAGGGTCGGATCGGACATGAGGCCGCGGCCGATGGCCAGCATTTTGCGCTCGCCGCCGCTCATGGTGCCGGCCAGCTGATTACGCCGTTCCACAAGGCGTGGGAACAGTTCGTAAACGAACTCGAGCCGGTCCTTTTGCTTCTGCTTGTCCTTGATGGTGTAGGCGCCCATGGCCAGGTTTTCGTTCACCGTCATGTTGACGAAGAGGTTCATCTCTTCCGACACGAAGGCGATCCCCTTGCGGGCCACCTGGTTGCCCGGCAGCCCATCGATGGGTTCTCCCTCGAACAGGATCTCGCCGCTCATGGGTTTCACCAACCCGGCGATGGTCTTCAGGGTGGTGCTCTTACCCGCGCCGTTGGGCCCCACTAGGCAGACGTACTCGCCCTTGTCCACGTTCAGGGACACATCGCGTAGGATCTGCAGAAAGCCATAGCCGGCATTGAGGTTCTTGACTTCCAGTAACATCGCGTCTCCGTTATTCGTCGGTTGGCTGGTTATCCCCTGCCGATGCGTCACAACTATCCCCGGCATCCCCCAGATACGCCTTGGTCACCTTGGGATCGTTGGCCACCGCTTCGGTGTCGCCCTCGGCGATCTTTGTGCCGAATTGAATACACACCAGGCGATTGCACAGGCCCATGATTAGCTGCATGATGTGCTCGATCATCAGGATGGTGATCCCCTGGCCGCTGATTTTACGAATCAGGACCATGATATCTTTGAGTTCGCCTTCGCTCAGGCCCGATGCCAGTTCATCCAGGAAAAGCATTTTCGGCCTGCTGGCCAGCGCCCGGGCCAGGTCCAGGCGTTTGAGCTGGACGGTGTTGAGCTGCTCGCTGATGATGTCTTCGGCGACGGGGAACTCGACGAACTCGAGCATCTTGCGGCTGTGGGCGGCCGGATCTTTGATAGCCCCGGGCTTGTTGCCGAAAACGGCGGCGGTCATTACGTTTTCGAGCACCGTCATCTTTGGGAAAGGGATGGGGATCTGAAAGGTGCGCGACAGACCCCGGCGGCACATCATCTCGGGGGTCTTACCGGTGGTGCGCTCGCCGAAGAGTGTCACCTCACCCGAGGTGGGCGGGTTGAGGCCCGCAATGGCGTTGACCAGGGTGGTCTTGCCCGCTCCGTTGGGGCCGATCAGACCGACGATGTCGCCCTCGTTGATGTGCATGGATACGGCGTTGACGGCCGTCAGTCCGCCGAATTGCTTGGTCAGCGTATTGGTCTCCAGTACGATCATAAGCGCGTATTCCTGAGGTCAGAGTGTGCTGGGTGGTGGCGGAGCCGGGGACCCCCCGGCTCCGCGTTAGACGTCCTAAACAATATACAAGCGCTTATCGCGCTTTAAATTCCTTAACTTTCCAGTCATCCGGGAAGACAATTTCGCCCTTGCCGTTGGTGTACTGAATGACGGGGAAGTAGTAACCGTCTTTGGCGACAACGGGATCCGGAGCAGTGTCGGCGTTATAGCGGTACTCGTTCATGATCAGGGCGCCGTCGGCCTTGCCGAAGGTCAGCTTGCCCGTTTGGACTTCTTCCACGAAGGTCTTGTGGATGGTGACCTTGTCGAGCTTGCCGTATTTGTCCAGGGTGGTCTTGAGGATTTTGATGAACATGTTGGTGCCGTCGTAGCACAGGCCGCCAGCCGAGGGGCTGGGGTTGAAGCCGTATTTGGCCTTGATATCCTTGGCCCACTGCTGCGCCTCGGGTGTCGTCAGTTGGGGAATCATGTCCAGCACGCCGTTTGAGGCGGGGCCGGCCATCTTGTACCAGTCGCCCATCCAGCCCAGGCCGTCGGCGATGATGACGCTCTTGAGGCCCACTTCGCCGGCCTGCTTGACGAAGGCCGTCATAGTGGGGGCGGCCGTGGAGGTACCGGCCAGGACAGCGACATTCTTTTTACGGTATTTACCCAGCAGGGGGTAGAAGTCGGTCTGGCTCAGGGGGAAGTAGTCCTCGGAGACAATCTCCCAACCCTTCTCGGCGAACAGCGCCTTGAGGGCGCCGCCCAGGCTGCGGCCCCAGTCGCTGTCTTCGCCGTAAACGGCAACGCTTTTCGATGCTGGTTTCCAGCTGCCGTTGGCAATGGCGCTTTCCAGGCACTCCACATAGCCTAAAACCATCTTGGCCGGAATCGGCCAGCCCTTGCCACCCCAGTAGCTGTATTTTTCGGGGTTGGCGCGCCATTTTTCGTTGACCACCTCGGTGGCCCCGAATCCGAACCAGTGGGGGATTTTGTACTTGGCGGCCACGTCCATGGCGGCTACGGCTACCGAGCTGTGCCAGTTCTGCATGGCGCAGTCGATGCCCTTGCGCTCGACCGCCTCGGCATAGGCGCTGGTGGCCTTGGCCGGGTCGCTCTGGCTGTCGATCCAGACGATTTCGAGTTTGTAGTCGCCCACGGTGTAGTTGATCTTATCGAGGGCCATCTCTACCGAGGCCTTGAACTCAGCACCGTTCTTGGCCGATGGACCGGTGAAGGGTCCCAGGACGCCAACTTTGAGCACCTTGTCTGCGCTAATAGCGGTGCCGGCTCCCAGCGCTGCAACCAAGCCCACGATGATCAACCCGATCCACAGTTTCCTGCTCCTCATAACCAACCTCCCTTGGGTGTGTGAATGTTGCCGTATCTTTCATCCGAACACGGCGTGTCATGAAATAAATCTTTCTATCAGCAACAAGCATACCAAAACTAATGAATTCTATTTATATAATGGGTAATGGTGTTCTGGATGGTTATATATTTCGGTGGATTGGGTGAGATATGAAAGTTGCGCATCTGCAGGGGGGGGAGCCCGTCAGGGAGGCAACGGATAGAAAAAATATTGTCTGTTTTGACAAAAAAACTTCTATTTAGAAAAAATATTGTCCTTCATGTGTGTCTCTTAGGTATTATCGGGATCTGTAGCCGACCGCTCCCCAGGGGCCGGACCAGTGAAGTCAGTGCGTCGGAGGGCATGCTTTTTCATCTTGTAGTGCAGGAGCTGGCGGGAGATGCCGAGGCTTCCGGCGGCTCGCGTGACGTGTCCTTGGTTGAGGGTCAGGGCCTCTTCGATGGCCCGCCTTTCCAATGCGTCCTGTGAGGCGGTGAGACTCCCGCTGGGCCCTCCCGTTTGAGCGATCGTGTCTCCCGAGGCCTGTGTCGAAGCCGGGATGGAGGTGTCGCTCCTGGCGTTTTTGAGCTCCATGACCGGCATGGGCGCATTTTGCGTTTTGAGGCGATGCCAGGTGGGCAGGTGGGACTGGAGGTGGAGGAGCTTGAGGGTGGAGCTGGTGGAGACTATATTGAGGGCCCCCTCGATGACGTGCTCCAGCTCACGCACATTGCCGGGCCAGTGGTAGTTATGGAAAAGCTTGAGGACCTCGTCGGCGATGGCCACCACCCGTTTGTTGAGCACCTGGCTATGCTTTTTGAGGAAGTGGATGGCCAGGAGCTCGATGTCGCCGGGGCGCTCACGCAAGGGCGGCAGGGGGATGAAGACGACACCCAGGCGGTAGAAGAGATCCGGGCGCAGGCAATTCTCGGCGATGGCCAGGTGGGGCTCCTGGTTGACCGAGCTGATGATCTTCAGGTCGATGGCGGTTTCTCGCAAGGAGCCCAGGCGGCGCACCCGGCGCTCCTGGATGACACGAAGAATCTTGGCCTGCAGGCTGATGGCCATGGCGTTGAGTTCATCTAAAAAGAGGGTTCCACCGTTGGTGCGTCCAAAGAGGCCTTCCTTGTTGCGGGCTCCGGTGAAGGCCCCCTTGGAGGTGCCGAAGAGAATCCCCTCGAGGAGGTTTTCGGGGATGGCGGCGCAGTTCACCGGGGTGTAGCGGCGTTTACTATGGTCGCTGAGGTTGTGGATGGCCTGGGCGAAGAGCTCCTTTCCGGTGCCCGTTTCGCCATAGAGCATCACCGGTGAGGGGGTGTTGGCCGCCATTTGGGCCGTATTGACCGCCCGCAGGAACTCCGGGTCCTCCCCGATGATGCTGTCAAAGGTGTAGCGCGTGTCGTTGGGTTGCACCGCCTTGGGTCTGGGGATCGAAATCGAGGCGATGGTCTCCTCGAGGACATTGTACTCTCGCACCAGGCAGATGGTGCCCACCAGGCGGTGTCCCTTGTACAGGGGGAAAACCGTGTGGATGGAGTTGGAGAAGCGCCCCATGCGCGTGCGGTAGACCAGGGCGCGATCCACCAGGGCGCGGCGTTGGCGAATGCACTGCATCACCAGGCTGGTGCTCTCGTCCAGGTCGTAGACCTCGAGGATTGTCTTGTTAAGCACATCTTCAGCGGTCAGATCGTCGATGGCCCCCATGGCGGTATTGTAGTAGACAATGGTGCCCTCGTGATCGGTGATGATGACCCCTTCGCTGAAGCCGTCGAAAACCGGCAGGAACTCCTCGTATGCGAGGTTCTTCAGGGCCTGGGGCGTTTTCGATTTCGGTCTGGGCGTCGAGGGGCTCATGGTTGTCTGTCGGATGAAGGGTTTCTTACAAAATATTCAAGCACACACCCCCTATTGTATCACAAAACGCCACCTCAGCCTATCGGTAGCCTGCCGTTCAGCAAGGGGATAGCTCCGGCGAACCCTATCAATCGATACTCGCCGTATGCATGTCGAAGAGGATGTCGTTTTCGCGGTAGATCTGTTCGAGTCTTTCCTGATGGATCTTCAGGTGCTCCCCATCCCGGCTGGCCAGCTCCTGTACGAGGTAGTCGATGATGCAGGAGATCGCCGTGGCGTACCCCACCAGGGGGATCGACTTGGTGGGGGCAATGAGGTGGCAGTGGGCAAAGGGGATCAAAGGGCACAGCGAGCTGTCGGTAATAACGAAAAGGGTGTGCCCCAGGCGCCGGGCCACCTTGCTGATGCGGATCAGCTCGTTGGGATAGCGCGAGATGGCGAAGAGGACGACGAGGCTCTCGATGGGGGCGTTGTTGAGCCAGTCGATGGCCGTGCTGTCGCTGCCCTTGATGAGGGTGATCCCTTTGCGCACCTTGGTAAGCGACCAGCCCAGGTAGTAGGCGAAGGTGTAGGAGACCCGTGAACCCACTACGCAGACCGAAGGGTTGGTCTGCAGCTGGTCCACAAAGGCGGAGAGGGTCTCGACATCGATATGCTCGTAGAGCTGGCGGAGGTTGTTCATCTCCTCCAGGACGATGCGGTGAAAACGGTCGTCCACCTGACCCGTCATTCCAGAGAATTCCACACGATCCGGTAGCGACATGCCGGTATCCAGGTGGTCCCGCAGGGCTTGCAGAAACTCTCCGTAGCTCTCGTAACCCAACTGACCCACGAAGCGTACCACCGTGGCCTCGCTCACCTGGGTGATCTCGGCAAGCTCTTTGGTTGTCATGAAGACCGCCTTGCGCGGGTTCTGCAATATGTAGTTGCCTAGGACGCGACCTTTGGGCGTCAAGGCGTCCAGTTGCGCCATGATGTTTTCGATCACTGAATTAGATATGCCTTTGATCATGCCGGTTCCCCTCTTTCATCGATTTCTTTCAAAAATAATACAAGCTTCATCATTTTTCAACATAATTCTTATATTGTTATTTCTACTATTTAGGTAATTTTTAATGGAATTGATGAAAATTTTCTTTCATTTTTCAAATTTATTCTTGACATGTATTCTTTCATTTTGCATAGGTGGGTTGAACGAACAGATCTATTTGCAATCATACCTTTCAGCAACTAACCCGACAGCGAGGGGGAAACCATGTTTGGCAAGAAGAAGCCCCTGTGGGGCAGGAAGCCGCGCCTGAAATCCAATTACGATGCGGTGATCATCGGTGGCGGGCTCCACGGGCTGGCTACGGCCTACTACCTGGCCAAGGCCCACGGCATCACCGACGTGGCCATCATCGAGAAGCGCTACATCGGCTTTGGCGGCGCAGGGCGCAACACGGCCATCGTGCGGGCCAACCAGCGGACCCAGTACAACGTG
>JBNKKA010000050.1:0-25517 GCA_050291585.1 Desulfobacteraceae bacterium | reverse complement strand
GACTGCCACCATCCTGCTCCTCTCCCTGGCAAACATCATCTCACTGTCCACCGCTCTGAATGCTATTCTTTTCAGCGCGCTGAGTCTGGCTATCCTCATCTGGCTGCTCCTGGAGTGGCGTCGGACCATTCTGCTGCGCATCGAGGACCCCGAACTGCGCCGATCGGCAGAGGCCGCCATGCACGCTTTTATTTACGCCCGCCGGGACCGCATTAACGGCAAAGACCTGGTCTGCAGCCACGAGTCATCTTCACGGAGGCGTGGCACTCCCTGAGGGGCTCAAGGCGTTTTTAGGGCGGCTCGGGGCCGCACAATGAACAAAGGCGCGGGGTCAGGCCGCTTTGTAGCGGCCGTTGCCGTTCGCACTCTGCCCGCAGAGCTGCGCATGGGCGGATTCAATGATTTGGGCCGTCGTCTCCCAGGAGACGCAGGCATCGGTGATGGAGACCCCGTAAGCCAGCTCTTTGAGATCGCTCGGGATCTTCTGATTGCCGGCCTTTAGGTTGCTTTCCAGCATCATTCCGATGATGGCGGTGTTGCCGTCCAGGCGTTGGTTGATGACATCCTGCCATACCTGGGGCTGGCGTCGATAGTCCTTGCTCGAGTTGGCGTGGGAGCAATCCACCATGAGGGTCTGGGGAAGGTTTTCGGCTGCCAGTTTTTCACTGGCCTGGGCGATGCTCACCGTATC
Source organism: Desulfobacteraceae bacterium (assembly GCA_050291585.1). GTDB lineage: Bacteria > Desulfobacterota > Desulfobacteria > Desulfobacterales > Desulfosarcinaceae > JASJCL01. The sequence goes on along the minus strand of JBNKKA010000050.1, from coordinate 24,826 downwards.
GTAATTGGGCCGTCCACCGCCCCCCCTGAGGACCAGATGGGACCAGGGGTTGCCCGTGGTGCGCACGATACAGCCGCGTCCCTGGGGATCTATGCCGATGAAGTTCTGCACCGCCGCCGCGGCCATTATGGCGTTGACACCCACGTTGAGGTCGCCATCGGTGGCGTTCTTGAAGCCCACTGGCATGGACAGGCCGCTGGCCATTTCCCGATGGGTTTGGGATTCGGTGGTACGCGCTCCCACGGCCGCCCAGCACACCAGTCCGGCGATGTATTGGGGGGTGATGGGGTCCAGCAACTCCGTGGCCGTGGGCATGCCCATGGCGGTGATCTCCAGGAGGAGCTTGCGTGCCCGGCGCAACCCGCTTTCCATATCGCAGGAGCCATCCATGTTGGGGTCGTTGATCATACCCTTCCAGCCTACCGTGGTGCGCGGCTTTTCAAAGTAGACCCGCATAACCAAATAGAACTTGTCACCCACCTTGGCCTGCAGGTCCACCAGTTTGCGGGCATAGTCCAGGGCGGCCAGCTCGTCGTGGATGGAGCAGGGGCCGGTGATCACTATTAAGCGGTCATCCTTGCCAGCGAGAATGTTTTTGATGATTTGACGGCCCTCCACAACAGTTTTTTCGGAAGCCGGTGTCAGGGGCAATTCTTTTTTAAGCTCGGCTGGTGTGATGAGGGGGATGAACTGATCGACGTGCAGGTCATAGGTTTTGTTCGGCATGGGGCGCTACCTTTCACTAGTTGCGCAATGGGCTGTGGGCAGCGTCCGATGCCTGCGGCTGAAAACAAAAAAAGCCGCAGGCATTGGGGCTGCCTGCGGCTTCTTGCTGATTAATTTGGGATGGACCTCAGCGCACCTCAGACAGACCCGGCGGGTAATAATAAAAGTAAAAATAATAACGCTTGCCGGTCTGGTAGGTCATGGATGCTATCCTGGGATCGTCCTCGGAATAATTTTGTTTCCCGGTTTCTTAGCGGACCTGAATTCATCTGTCAATGTCGAAAGGTAATTCTAATTTAGCCAGCCTTACGCCTCGCATAGGCCTATGCTTCGCATAGGGCACCATCCGCACACGGGTTCGCTTCGGCAGCTTGATTGGCGCTCATGCGGTAAATGGCCACCAACATGCAGATGGCGCTGACCCACTGGATGGGGCTCAGGACGCTGCCGTTGATCAAGAAGTCGAAGACCACGGTGGAGATGGGAAAGCACAGCTCGCACATGGTGGCCAGATTGGCCTGGATATGGCGCAGGCCCACATAGTAAAGCAGAATCGCCCCACTGCCGGTGGTCAGGCCGATGATGACGAAGAAGAGCCAGTTGGTGGGCGTCGTTGTCGAGATCTGTCCGAATTTGCCCCCGATCACAACGATGGCCAGCATGATGAGGGTCGTAAACCCGTAGCGGAAGAAAAGCGCCGTCTTAAAGCTTACCTTGTTGAGTACCCTTTTCCCGAAAACCGTGGCGCTACCGAAGGAGAAGGCCGCCAGGAGTGCGTAGCCCGCCGCCGGCAGCATCTGGCCGCCGTTGACCGTCACCGGTAGATGGGTCTCGAAGGTGAGGAAGTAGCCGCCCAAAAGGGCGATAAACGCCCAGAGGAGAAACTGCCGCCCAAGACGCTCGCCCAGGATAAGGCGGGCCAGCAAAATGGCGAAAACCGGCTGGAGCTTCTGCAAGAGGGCCACTACCGTGAGGTGTTTGAACTGCACCAGAAACAGGGCCTTGACGATGGCCAGGGTGCCGATGGCGCCGCCGAAAAAAGCGATGAGGAAAAAATAGAAGAGGTCGCTTCGGGTGAGGGTGCGCAGTTCTTTGTATTCGCGAAAGAGCAGAAACTGCATGCCGATAAAAGGCAGGGCGTGCAGCATGAAGACCACGTAGGAGACGTCGAGGTTGTAGAGCCTGGGGGTCAGCACCACCCCGTCGAAGCCCCACATGGTGGCGGCGGTACAGACCATCAGAACCCCGAGATGAACGCGATTGTTGAACATTAGCTATAACCTCCAGAGCAATAAGGTCGTGGCGTGAATTCGACATTTGGAGCAGAGCGGGTGTCGGTCTGCCGCTGGTCCCGAATCCCCGGGGCTTTATGAATCGAGAAGATTAGAGAACCGCTTTGGTGGCTGTCAAGGAAAAAGAGATGCCAGTGTCAAGGCAGCACGCGGCTTTGGGGGTGGCCCTTCAGCCACTGATCCCAGCGAGTGTCCTCGGAAGGCAGTTTTGGCAGCCGGCGCTTGAAAAGCGGGCCCTGGATCGCCTGCAAGCCCTGGTCGTCTGGGTACCACAGGCTGCCGGTCTCCCGGTCCACCAGGACAAAGGTGAAATCGTAGGTCCAGCCGGATGGGGCCAGAGTAAGGGTTTGGCCATCCAATTGGCGGCTGTACACGGCCGCCAGATCCACAAGCGGTCAGTAGGCCGCCGCGATGGGGATGTCCCCCAGGCGCGTGTTGGCGATTTCATGGCGGGTCAGGCGTCTGATAGAGTAAGCGTGGGCGCTCGCTTCCCCACTGATTCCGATCACCCGTGACCGCCCGGGCAGCTCTGTTTCCTCTGTCCCCAGATGCTGGTCATCCAGGGGCCTGATGGTATCCCGTCCGATGCCGAACTGAAACCCCTCGGGGCTAAATCCCTGGCCGATGGCCTGGGTGATCTCCCAACGTTCCCCTTTCTGGTCAACGATGAAGGTTTTGCCGTCCTCCTCGTGAACGGTGGCGGCCTGAGCTGCGGGACTCAGGCAGAGCATTAAAAATGTTGCCAAGGTTAGGGTGCTGCGCGCAACATTTGGACGGGAATGAATCCGAATTCGGGTGAGCATAGTGCACCTCCTTATTGGCCCTTGATGATGCTGCACAGATTGAATCCCAAAATAATCATGCTGAGATCTAATGTATAGAGTCTGCTTGAACCAATGCCGCCAAGATGGGTTGACGTTTACATCAAACGCAAAATCAGAGAGCTACCCTATACTTCAAAATAGTTTTATCATACCAATATTACGATTAAAATCGACAGTTCCTTGATCAATCAAGATGCCTCACGTATAGTTCCCGGGCAGAATAGATGATAGTCGCTGGGAACTGCTCTGGTGATCCGTATAAATCGATCGCGATATCTCGATAGCAGTGTCTTCCATCGCCGTTGTGAGAAAAATGGATACCAAGGTGGCCCATGGATTCCCTCGTTGGCACCATCTGACCGATTCGGAAGGTACTAAACTGAAAATGATGATCTTTTTCGACATCGATGAAACCTTGATGCAGAACAGCGCTGCGGAGCACAATGCAGCAAAGGCACTGCATTCACTCTATGAAGAGGTGCTTCAAGATCCGTTGGATGTGTTTCTTGATAATTGGAAGCGGCTGACAGAAGAGAGTGTGGCGCGTTATCTTGCGGGAGAGATATCCTTCCAGGGGCAGAGGCGTGAACGGACACGACAGCTCTTCGAAGGTAAATTGACTCTGAGCGACTCAGAAGCGGATGCCGTCTTTGATTCGTATCTCCGGTCTTATGAAGCGAATTGGATGATGTTCCCGGAGGTGCTGGATTGTTTGGATGGATGGGCCGGAGTCGAACTTGGAATCATCTCTAACGGAGATTCGACTCAGCAGAGACAAAAGCTTGCCGCGCTTGGCATTGCTGATCGATTTGCTGTGACTTTGATCTCGGGCGATATAGGCGTGTCAAAGCCCGATTCCCGCATCTTCACCGCCGCCTGCGTCGAAGCCGGGATGAAACCATCGGATTGCTGGCATATTGGAGACGACCTGTTCGCCGATTTTCACGGCAGCACATCGGCGGGGATGAAGGGCGTCTGGTTGAACCGGGGTGGGCAGGATCGTTTTGCGGAGATTCCAAGCATCGGATCCCTTCTTGAACTCAAGGACGTTGTTTATAAGACTGCCGGAGGTTAAGGGAAGGTCGCGAGATATACCATCTCTACTTAAAAAAACATTTATTCTTTCGGGAAGAGGAAATGACAACCCAGGACGCTATCAAGAAAACAGGCGATTTTATCCGCAATTCCGCGACGATCAAGATCCTCAGCATCGGCATCATCGTTCTGATCCTATTGATCCCCACCTCAATGATATCATCCGTCATGCGGGAACGGGAATATCGGAAAGACAGTGTGGTTCAGGAGATCAGCCAGAAGTGGGGCAATAGTCAAACCCTTACGGGGCCTTTCATTACCATCCCCTACAAGGTTTTCTACAAGGATGAAAAGGACAGGCTGAAATACAATCTTCATCATCTCTACATTCTGCCTGAGGCGCTGAACATAAGTGGTGAGCTGGATCCGGAGGTTCGCTATCGAAGCCTCTATGAGGCGGTCCTCTATAACGCCCGCTTGAAAGTAAACGGTAGATTCACGCTTCCCAGTTTGGAACAGTCTGACATCAACGCCGAAGATATTCTCTGGGACAAAGCCGTCTTTTCCATTGGCATCAGCGATATGCGGGGCATCAAGAACAATCTTACGATCGAGTTCCAGGGGAAGCAATACGGGGTTAATTCAGGCTTGCGGACCACCGACATTGCCGCTTCAGGCCTCCATTGCTACATCCCCTTGTCTCCAGTCATGGCGGCCGGCACTTTCTCGTTTGAGCTCGATCTGAATGGGAGCGATGGGATATACGTCGTCCCCTTGGGAGAAACGACAACCTTGAGTCTCAAGTCGACGTGGACCTCACCGAGTTTCGGCGGGGCCTATCTGCCGACGAGTCGGACAGTTTCCGAGGCTGGGTTCTCTGCCGAGTGGAAAGTTTTGCACCTGAACCGGAATTATCCCCAGTTCTGGGCGGACAACCAATACGCTGTGGCAGATTCCGCTTTCGGGGCGAGGTTGCTCATCACGGCCGACATCTACCAGAAGTCGATCCGCATATCAAAATACGCCATTATGTTCATCATCTTCACTTTTTCCGCTTTTTTCTTCGCGGAGATCATCAATAAAAACAGGGTCCATCCCATCCAATACATTTTGATCGGGTTGGCCGTCATCCTGTTTTATATCCTGCTTCTATCTATTTCTGAGCATATCCCCTTCGACATCGCCTATCTGTTGTCGGCCCTGGCCATAACGGTGATCATCACAGGGTATTCGCGAGGCATAGTCAAACATAGTCATTTTACCTTTACCGTCGGCGGTATCCTCGTTGTCCTCTACGCATACTTGTATATTGTGCTGCAGTTGGAGGATTACGCCCTGCTTATGGGCAGCTTGGGGCTGTTGATCGTGCTGGCGACGATTATGTACATCACCCGCAAGATTGATTGGTACGCATTGGGCAAGGATTAGGGCTCCCGCATTCGCCGTTCCCAATCAAAGCTCTTGGTGGTCACTGCGTCCTCCATCCGCCGCAAGCGCCGTTCGAGGCGCTCGTAGCGCTGTTTGAGCCCCGGCGCTGCCCGCCGGGGGGCGTGGGCGTAAGTGTCGTAGAAGGCCGCCTCTCCTTCGGCATCGAAGGGGATCACAGGTTCGGGCTTGATCAGCAGCGCGGCCAGCAGGTAGGCACCCAGGGTGGGCCAGAAGCCGCTGACCAGCAGGAGGGCGACGGCGATGGTGCGGGTCCAGAATAGGGAGATGTCGAAATAGGTGGCGATGCCCTTGCAGATCCCTAAAATGGCGCCGCTGCGGGATCGATAGAAACGTCGGCCGTATATGGGCTGGGTGGTCTGGTTCATGACGCATCCTTTTTCTTCGTATGTATCAGTATCGTTTCAAGGGCCTCCATGCGCGCTTCCATGCGCTCCAGGCCCTGGTAGATCTCCTGTAGCATGCGGGCGTCGGCCGCGGCTTGATTTCGGTTTTCACGGCTGCCGCCGCCCTTGATGAGGCGGATGGCCAGCAGGATGGTGCCGCTGACGACGGCCAGGGCCATTACCGCTCCGCAAAACACGATTCCAACGATCAACGCCGCCTGCATAGTTAAGACTCCCCATCTATATTGACCTGTTTTTCTTTGAGGGCTTTTAGCTCGTTTTCAATGTCCTCGTCCACTATGAGTTTGTCAAGCTCATCCTCTAAGGGTGTGGTCCGTTTGGGGTGCACCAGGTCGGCCTCGGCCTCCATACGGTCGATGCGGTTCTCCAGATCTTCGAATTTATGAAGGGTCTCACGGCTCTCGGCGCGGCGCAACTCGGCGCGAGCCTGTTTCTTATGCTGGGCGTGGGCGTGGCGTTGGGCCAGGAGGCGCTGTTTGTCGCGGGCGCCGTTGAGCTTTTCTTCGAGCTGCAGGATCTCTTCGCGGTATTGATCGATGAGGGCCTCGTGTCCGACCAACTCCTCCCGGCGGGCCTCGCTGCTCTGGGCATAGCGCCGTTTTTCCATGAGCGCTTCCCGGGCGAGATCTTCACGCTGCTTGCGCACGGCCAGCTTTGCCTTGGCGTCCCACTCTTCGCATTTGTCATCCAGGATCTCGATCTCGCGACCTATTTTGGCCTGTTCGGCCATCACCCCGGCGCAGGCGGCCTTGAGCTCCACGAGGGTGTCCTCCATCTCGTGGATCATCAGGCGGATCAGTTTGTGGGGGTCCTCGGCGCGGTCCAACATGGCGTTGATGTTGGCGCTGATGATGTCTCGAAAGCGTGAAAAAATGCCCATTATGGCCTCCTTTGAGCGATATAGGTTCTCATATTTCATAGAATTCTGTTGTGAAAGGAGGATTAACAAGCTTCATGCCAAGAGTGAAAATGCAAAAATTTCAGTATATTACCATTTTTTATAAGGTTAATGTGGAATTGTTAATGGTAAATAATATTAAAAAATGGTAAATAAAACCAAATTATGAAAAATAAAACCAATAACACCTATCGATCGACCTCTCATGGGATGACTTCGGGCCAGCCGATCCACGAAGCGTTAGGACAGTCGGACCCCTTCCTGGCTTTCCAGGAGCACTTGTCGCGGGCGGCCGCTGTGGATCGTCCCGTCCTCATCGTGGGGGAACGGGGCACGGGCAAGGAGCTTGCCGCCCAGCGCCTGCACTACCTGTCCCAGCGCTGGCGGTCCCTCCTGGTAACCCTCAACTGCGCCGTTCTGCCGGCAGCCCTGATTGAGGCGGAGTTGTTCGGTCATGAACGCGGTGCCTTCACCGGCGCTTCGACCACCCGGGTGGGGCGCTTCGAAGCGGCCGATGGTGGAACCCTCTTTCTGGACGAAGTGGCCACCCTGCCGCTGCCCGTTCAGGAAAAACTCTTGCGAGTGGTGGAGTACGGTGCCTTCGAGCGGGTGGGCAGCAGCCGTTCCACCACCGTGGATGTACGCATCATCGCGGCCACCAACGCCGACCTGCCGGGCCTGTGCCGGGAGGGGCGGTTCAAACCCGATCTGCTCGATCGCCTGAGCTTCGATGTCCTGCGGTTGCCACCGTTGCGGGAGCGCAATGGCGATGTCCTTTTTCTGGCCAATACATTTGCGGCCCGCATGGCCCATGAGCTGGGACGTTCGTGGGTACCCAGGTTTTCGGATAGAGCCATCCATGTCTTAGAGGCTTACGCCTGGCCCGGCAATGTGCGCGAGCTGAAGAATGTGATCGAGCGGGCCGTTTACCGCGCTGAGGGTGAAAAGATTGATACCATCGAAACGAATCCATTCGGCGCCCTGGCAGGGCCAAATGAGGAGGTAAACCAGAAGGCGAACCGCGAAGCCTTCCCCGCCGAGGTTTCGATGCAAGCAACCGCGTCAGCGGTCACTATCCTGCCGGAGAGTCTTGAAAAACAGCTCGCCCTCGGGCTGCCCAAGGCGGTCTGGCGGCTAAAAGTCCATTTGTTGGAAGCTGCTTTGAAAGAGTGCCGTTACCATCAGCAGAAGGCCGCCCGCCGGCTGGGGCTTGGCTATCACCAGTTCCGGGGCCTTTACCGCAAGTATCAAGCATGGCTGGCGGGCCGTCAGGCGGGGGATGGTCCAGAGGAAAAAGGGGGGGGTGATGATGGTTGATCTTGCCCCCTTTACCTCCCTTGGCGAGGGTCAAGATGTGCTTTCCCCGCTGGGGTAGGCAATGGCCTTGGCCACCACCAGAGTGATGTCGTCCGCTGGGGCCACCCCCCTGCAGAAGGCCTTTAGGGCCGCCACGACGCCGTCGGCGATCTCCACAGCCGTGGCCTGACGATGGCGGCGGATCACCGCCTTGAAACGTTCCTTGCCGAACATCTCTCCCCGCTCATTGACGGCTTCCCAGATCCCGTCGGTACCCACCAGGAGAATCTGCCCCACCGTCATGGCGCAGGTGTCGGTTCGATAGCGGTTGTCGGCAAAGGTCCCCAGGGGCAGATGGCGTCCGCCCAGGGGGGTGAAGCGGTCCTCGCAGGACGTGTAGAGCAGGGCCGGGTCATGGCCGGCGTTTACCCAGGAGATGGCGTTGGCCGGCCGGTCGATGAGGCCGTAAAAGAGGGTCATGAAGCGTCCCGAGGCGTCCAGGTCGGCGGCCAGTTCGCGGTTGACGTCGCCCACGATGGTATGGAGCTCACCTTCGAGGGCCGTGCGCTGACGCAGCAGGGCGCGACCCGTTGTCATGAGGAGGGCAGAGGCGATGCCGTGGTCCGCCACATCGCCCACGATGATGCTGACGCGGCCCGATTCGGGCGGTCCATCTATAATAAAGTCGTAGTAATCGCCCCCGGTCTGTTCGCAGTAGATGCAGCTGCCGGCAATGTCCAGGCCGGCCACCCGGGGCGCCTCGGTGGGCAGCAGGTTGCGCTGAACTTCGTCTGCCAAGGCTAGGGCATCGCGCAGGTGGTCGCGCTCGCGCAGACCCGCCATCATTTCGTTGATGATATCGCCGGTATAGCCCAGGGCGTCGTTGCTGGTGACCTGAATGGGGTGGTCGAAGCGCCCAACGGCGATGCGTTTCAAACCGGCGATGATGGCCCGGATGGGGGTGGTCAGATTCCTGGCTACCAGCAAGGTGACGGTGGCGCCGATGATCAGAAAAAGGGCGGTGTTGACGACCACCGCCAGGCGTAGCTGGTCAGATGGGCCCGGAGAGAGGCGGTAGACCAGGTAGGCCAGGGAGAGCAGGGGAATGGCTCCGCAGGCCAGGAACATGGCCGTAAGGCGCGTGGAGATGCGGATGTGCAGGACCCCCGGAACTGCGGAGAGACGTCCGTCTGGAAAGAGGGCGGGCGCCAGCTGCTTCTGGAGGACGTGCTCCAGAAGGAAAAAGGCCACAGTGACAGTGGTCAGCCCGCTGGCGAGTCCCATATAGATGGAGCGGTGCACCAGGGCGATATTCTGGGTGTCAGCCCAGATGGTGAGGGGGTAGAGCAGGGTGGCCAGCAGCCACAGGGCGGCGTCCATAAGCATAAGAACGAAGGGTTCGTTGAGCACGCGCTGTTGGGCCATCTGGGAGAGACCCGTCGATACAGCGCGTCCGGCCGAGAGGCGGGTTAGCAATTGACGGATGGGCCGCTCGTAGAGGAGGGTCAGCACCGCCGGGAGGATGAAGGCCACGGGCAGAAAGAGCGTGTCGACCCGGTGAATCTTGGCCAGGGTGTCTTCAGGCACCGGTGTATCCACCATGTAAAAGATGGTCTGCACCACGAATACGGCCAGAAAGTTTGCCAAGAAATTGGCCACCAGCATGCGGTTGGCCAACCGGGGGACGGGTATCTTCACGTGTCTTCGCGTTCGTTGGTGGTTGGAGGGGGCGTTGCCAATTGTCCACGGCTCTGGCAGTTTGTAGCATACTTCGAGGAGAAGATGAAAGCGGTCTTGGATCTTGCGTGCCTGAATATTAGGTGGCCATGGGGGCTTGAATTCATACAAGCCTGCCGGTAGGATTGAGCCTTTATCGAATCGGCGCTTTAACCATGCGCCAAGCTCAATTTTGAAAGGTTGGTTCCATGGCCTCAACGCTCCCTGAGATCGTTATTCCCAAAGAGAAGGCCGTCTTCTGGATGGATGCCCACGGCCGCTGGCACAATGAACACGGCGTCTTCGAACACCCAAAGATAATCGCCCACTTCAATGCCCAAATCCGTTGGGATAGAGACGGCTACTACCTCAGTCAGGAGATCAACGACCACATCGAGAAGGTCTACTTCCCCTATGAGGACACGGCCCTGTTCGCCCTCGACCTGCTTAGCGGGCCGCCCGAAGTGCTGCGCCTCAATACCGGTGAGCGCCTGCCATTGGACCCAAGAAGGTTGGCCCTCAAGGGAGACGATCTTTACCAGCTGCGGGATGGCGAACGCATCAAGTTCAGCGAACGCTGTCTGCTCAAGCTCGCGGAGCGCATCGACGATTCGGATGGTCATTATTCCTTTAGGAGCGCCGATGGCAGCCACCTAATAGAGACACTCGGCGAGGACGATGTTTAAGGCGCTCCGTGCGATCTTCGCTCGCAGCCGGCTGATGGCTTGGCTGGCAAGCCTGGGCTTCATGGGGGTGTGCGTTGCCGGCATCATTCACCTTATGGAGCCTTCCGACGAGAGCCTGCGCCAGCGGGTGGAGGAGAGCCGAGGCTGCCGGCTGTGTGCGCTGGCGGGAGGCGATCTGCGGGGCGCCGCCCTTGCGGATGCCGATTTCACCGGCGCCGATCTCCGCGGGACTGATTTCACTGGCGCCGATCTTCACGGGACGCGCTTCAACGGTGCCGACCTGCGGGAGGCGAACCTCAGCGAGGCGCGTCTGACGGCGGCCTTATGGACAAACGGACTTGCCTGCGGCGACGGATCTGTGGGCCTATGCCTGACGCCCCCCATACGCAGGCTGTTGGCCGACAACCACTGTCTCGGCTGCGACCTGCGCGGCGCCCATCTGGAAGGCATGAGCTTCGCAAAAGCAGAGCTCTCGGCTGCGCGTCTACAAAGGGCCGATATGCAGGGTGCCGACCTCAAGGGGGCAGATCTGCACCAGGCCTATCTCGGCGAGGCTCTTGCCCGCAGCACCGATTTTCAGGGAGCCAATCTGGCCGCCATAGATGCCATGGACGCGGTCTTGGATGGTGCCAACATGGCGGGCGCCTACCTCAACCACGCCCGCCTGGTGAGGACCTCCCTGGTGGGAGCCGACCTGTCCGGGGCCGACCTGCGACGGGCAGTGATTGAGGGCAGCGATCTGAGCGGGGCCAACCTCGGCGGCAGCGACCTGGCCGGAGCCACTCTTTTAGGTAGTGATCTGAGCGGGGCTGACTTCCGGGGGGCCCATCTTGGCGGCGCCAATCTAACCCGCGCAAAGGTCGAGTCCGTCCAGTGGGAAGCCGCCTATCTGGAAGGCGCCCGCTGGATCGACGGCCGGCGATGCAAGGCGGGGTCGATCGGTGTATGCCGGCAGTAGTGTCCATCCAGAAATGGCACTATCGTAAAAATTGTTTTCTATAGCTATTCCATATGTAATTAAGGAGTTCGCTCATGCTACGCGTATTTCAGAACGATATTCTGGATCCCGAACGATTTGTGATTACGCTTGAGCTGGTGCCTGGGCGTGAGGCGCGGGGACATGCCGTTGACACTGTCATGGGCATCGCCCGGGATGCCTTCAGCGACGGACGCGTGTCGGCGGTTTCGATTACGGACAACCCCGGAGGCAACCCGTCCCTGAGCCCGGACGTGATCGGCGCCGAAATCTTCAAGTTGGGCATGGACGTCATCGTTCATTTCACCTGCCGCGACACCAACCGGGTGGGCATGGAGAGCCGCGCCCTGCAACTGGCCATGATGGGCATGAAGAATATCCTCGCCCTCACCGGAGACTATTCCGGCAAAGGCTTTGGAGGCCAGGGCGCGCCGGTCTTTGATCTGGATTCGGTTCAGCTGCAGATTCTCCTGGACTTCATCAGCGAGCGCATCGTCGCTGCCGGGGACCCCGACCCCTTCTTCACGGGCTGCGCCGTGTCGCCTTTTAAAGGCACAGAAGCGGAGAGTTTCGCCCAATACGCCAAGCTCTGCCGCAAAAGAGCCGCCGGGGCCCAATATGTTATCACCCAGCTGGGCTATGATGGGCGTAAATTTCTCGAACTCATGCAGATCATGGCCCATGCACAGATAGATCTACCCGTCCTGGGATCGGTCTACCTGCTGACCCCCAAGGTGGCTGCCATTATGAACCAGGGACGCGTACCCGGGGCCGTGGTCAGCGACGCCCTCCTGGCCCAGGTGCAAAAAGAGTGGCGAGACAAGGCTGAGGGGCGGCAGCTGGCCATCGAGCGGGCGGCTCAACTGGGCGCGCTCCTCAAGGGCATGGGGTACCGGGGAATGCATCTCGGCGGGGTTCACAAAAGCTTCGCCACCGTAGCGCGTATTCTCGATCGCATGGCCGAGATCGAAGCGGATTGGCAGGCGTTCTGGCCCCATTTCGATTTTCCTCAACCCGGCGGGTTCTATGCCTTCCCCAACGAGGCCAAGCAGACCGCTGCCGGTGCGCCCAGGTTCGGTCAGCTTTCCCCGCATCTGCCCTTCTGGGAACGGATGCACTACGCCGCCCTGCAACGATCCCACGACCTCTTTTTCAATGCGGCCTCCCCCCTGGCGCCACTGAACCGGGGGGTGTGCCGACTCATTGACCAGTGGCGCAGCAGCGGGGCTTTTCTGCACCTCACTGAAGATCTTGTCAAAAAAGTGATCCTGCGCTGCCAGCGCTGCGGGGACTGCGCCATTCAGCACGTGGGCTTCTTATGCCCTGAAGCGGGCTGCCCCAAGCATATGCGTAACGGTGCCTGCGGGGGCAGCCGCAATGGCCATTGCGAGGTGTATCCCGACAAGGACTGCGTCTGGGTCAGGGCCCACCGGCGTCTGGCCGCCCACGGCCGTACCGAAGAGATCCGCAGGGGCTGCGTCCCCCCTCGTATGTGGGAGCTGAATCGCACCTCCAGCTGGCTCAACTTCCACTTGGGCCGGGACCACCAGAGCAGTTCGGGAGAGCTGGTACGCAAGTGCGGCGCGCGCACCTGTGAGCTATAGAAACCGTGTGCCTGCGATAGCGCGTAAAGCTAGACCGATGATATGGCTTTTTCGGAAGGCGATTCATCTTTTTGGAGTAGATGGTGGATGGGGATCTCCAGGGCGATTTTGGTGCCCTTGCCCGGGAAGGCGGTGATGATCAGTTCGCCGCCCAGGAGGGTGGCGCGGTCCTGCATGCTGCGAAGTCCCATGCGTTTTTCCATGGCGGTTTCGTTCAAGCGCTCCTGAACGTCGAAGCCCACCCCGTTGTCGATGATGCGCAAGATGAGGTGGGGGTAGGAGGCCACCAGGCGGATATAGATGCGCGTCGCCCGGGCGTGCTGTTCGACGTTGGAAAGGCCCTCCTGAATAAGACGGTAGAGGTTGATCTCCATCTCGGCGTCCAGCTTGATGGTGGAGATACCCGCGGCGTGAAAATCCACATTCACATCGGTCCGGCGGGAAAACTCATCGCAGTGCATATAGAGGGCGCTCACCAGGCCGAGCTGGTCCAGTCCCGGCGGTCTGAGGTTGTAGGCCAGGTCGCGGATAGCGGCGATGGAGGTCTCCAGCACCTCTGATACGGAGCGGACCTGAGTGCGCAATTTTTTGGGAAACCGTGTGGGGCCGTTCATCAGGTTCTCGCAACGGATCTTGGCGGTGCCCAGGTCCTGGGCCACCTTGTCGTGGAGATAATTGGAGATGTTTTTGCGTTCATAGTCTTGGGCCTTGAGCATTTCCCGGCTGAGGGTGGAGATCCGCTCCTCGTTGCTTTTTCGCCGCAAGGCCGCGCCGATGATGTTGGCGGCGGTGTAGAGGGCGTCGATCTCCATGCTGGACCAACGGCGCGCCTCGGTGCAGTCGTCAAAACCGATGAAACCCCACCACAAATCATCCACGAAAATAGGGGTCACCACCAGCGCTTGGATCCCCTGGCGCAGCAGAAAGGCCTGCTCGCTTTCAGGAAACTCGAGGACGCGGCCAAATACCGCCATCCCGCGGGTGAGGAGCTGGCTCCAGCGTTGAAAACCCATTGATTCCAAGGAGAGTCGGACCATGCAGGGATCCTCTAACTGGGTGCTGATCCCCTCTGCCACCCATTCGTGGCGTAGACTGGTGAGCAGCCCTTTTTTAGGGTCTTTCTCGTTTTCGAAGACAATCACCCGGCTGACATCTGCGGCCCGGCCCAGCTTGGAGAGGATGCCTTGCAGCCCGTGGGCCACGGGCGCGCCGTGGAGGAAGCGTTCGGCGGCATAGGCCACGGCCTCCAAGATGCGGTCCCGGCGACGTAGTTCGGTTTCCACCCGTTGGCGTTCGATGATTTCGCGTTTCAGCTGGCGGTTGGCCTTGCGCCACTGGTTGGTGCGGGCCTCGATCTTTTGCTCCAGCTGTTCGTGGGCGGTGTTGAGCGCCTTTTCGGCCACAATTCGATCGGTGATATTGCGGGCGTACTCCACTACTCCGCTGATCTGACCCGAGCTGTTGATCATGGGGAAGGCAAAAAGTTCCAGCCACCCCTGGATACAACCATCTTTCTTCCAGGGCACGGTGGTCATATTGAGGGTCTTACTTTTCAGGGCTCGTTTGGCTGGGCAAAAATTACAGGGCGTCCGTCTATTCTGATAGACATGATAGCATTTCTTGCCACGTATGGGCATGGCATGGCGATACCAGCGCTCCAGGGTAGGATTGACCTGGATAATGTTGAGGTCCTTGTCGAGAACGGAGATGCCGTCCTGAATGGCATCGAAAACGTTTTTCAGCAGGTCGGTACGTTGCATGCGCAAGGCCCTGTCGATGGCAGGCAGCGGTGGCGGCAACAATAGCAGCAGGGCGGAAACCGTCTGGATCGTATCAGTCGTGAGGGAGTATGGGAGGCGCGCCGCAACCGGATGGTTGTGCTCCAACCGGATGGTTGAGCCATAATGGGCGGCAGTATATGCCGATGCCCACAAGAATGTCAAATGCGGGTTTGGCCTGTTTAGGGGGCATCCAATTACCCCTTGACCCCTGGGGCCGTGTCCGTCAGAATGAGTTGCATTTACCTGAAATAGCTAAGATAGTCCGAAAGGCCTGGTAAGATCCAAATGGTTGTACAAGATAGCGCCGTAATGTCCTTTGCCCCCGATGAAGAGCGCTCTGATCCACCGTCGCCGTCCTGGAAGCAGGGCGCCCTGGTGATTGTTGCCGTTGCGGTGGCCTTGGGTCTGATCTCGGCTCTGTTTCACCTTCTGAACCTCGACCTGCGTATCGAGAGCCTTTTCTATCGGCCCGACCAGGGCTGGCTGTGGCGCCATGCCCAGCCCTGGGAGGCGCTCTACCGCTGGGGAACCATCCCCGGTTTGCTTCTCACCATCGGCAGTTTAGGGGCCTTGAGCGCCAGCCTGGCCACGCGCCGCTGGACGCGGTTTCAAAACGGCTTGTTGGTCGTCGCCCTGACCGCCATCCTGGGCGCCGGCCTTCTCGTCAACGCCGTTCTCAAGCCCTATTGGGGCCGCCCGCGGCCTCGACAGGTCCAGGCCTTTGGCGGCGAGTGGACTTACCACGCTCTCCATCAGCGGGGCACACCGGGGCAGGGGGAGTCCTTTCCCTGCGGCCACTGCACCATGGGTTTTCTTTTCGTGAGCCTTTTTTTTCTGCGTCGCCAAGCGCCGCGTGTGGCCATTGTGGGGGGCGGTTTCGGTATCATCTATGGCGGTTTGGTAGGGGTGGCGCGCATGGTTCAAGGTGCCCATTTTCCCACGGACGTCATCTGGGCCCTGGGCCTCATCTGGATGACGGCCGTGGCGCTGCACTATTTTTTACTTCCGGCCTTCTCCCG
The DNA here is from genome assembly GCA_050291585.1 of Desulfobacteraceae bacterium. Lineage (GTDB taxonomy): Bacteria > Desulfobacterota > Desulfobacteria > Desulfobacterales > Desulfosarcinaceae > JASJCL01. Next base: position 9,120 of record JBNKKA010000050.1, on the reverse strand, counting down.
CTGGTTGACGCCTCTCAAGCAGATGCAGACAGGCCAACGCCGGGCCCTCTCTGTCATCCTTCTGCTGGCGGTGGTCATCATCACGGTGCTTTTCCTCACCCGCCGGCCCTACTTCAAAACCTTCACCTTCGATCTGCCCTTGACGGCCGACATCCAAACCCTCAATCTCACCAGCAATCTGGCTCTGGATCGCCAGATGGTGGACTACGGCCCCAGAGAAAAGGGGTACCTGCGGATCCACGCCAGCGGTTTCGGCTGGGTGGCCGCTAGCTGCAGTGTGGCCCTTACCGCAAACCGCCTGTCGGATGGTCTCGATATCCGGATTGACGGGCAACCGCGGGGGTACTTTTCCGAACTTTCATATGAGCTGGAGTGGTTGCTCCCCAAATCAATCGAGGGCCGGTTGAATCTTCCCTCGACCCGCTGATATTCAACTTCTTTGTCAGGTGAGATCCCGGTAGTACTCGGCGTACTCTTGCTGTACCAGAGGATAGGGCTTGTAGACTTCCAGAAAAAATTTGAAGGACGCCATCTTGAGGTAGGAGTAGACCGGTGTGGCCAGCAGGGTGGCCGCTACGATGCGTAACCAGTAGCTCTCCACATACAGAAGAATGGCCGTGGGCAGGACCACGACAAAGAGGCTCTCCAGCCCGAGGCGAACGGTGAAAAAGAACCAGGAGGGTCCTAAAATCCTTGGGTTGCGGAAGAGGTTAAGAAAAAGCCCCAGTTTTTCCCTGAAACTGCCCTTGGAGATGACGGCCAGTTTCGAGGAGTAGGAGAAGCCCGCCAGCACCAGGGGGAGAAAAAGGGCGACCTGGGCCATGAGGAGCAGTAGACAGGTCGTCCGGGGCCAGATGCGCCACAGGGCGCTGGTGGCGGCGTAGCCCGCCAGGGCCCAGGCGATCAGAAGCAGGCAGATAGTGCCCACGGCAAGCGCGTCCCAGAGAATCTGGTCGCGCCGGATCACAAATAGGGCGGTGAAGAGACCGAAGGCGCCACGCTCCTGGCGGTGCATGCGGCGCATGTCGCTGGAGGGCCACATGGAGATGAGCTGTTTGAGGAGGAAAAGACCGCCAGCCACGAGTAAGGTGCGGTAGTCGGAGAGCAGGCCCATGATTACGCCGGGCAGGGTCTCGAAGACATAGCTCGCCGAGGCTTCGCCCAGGGCCTTTAAATCGGGTAGGGCCAAGGCGGCTGTGTCCACATGCACAAAGCGCTTTAGGCCCCTGTCCGCCAGAATTAGGAAGAAGATCAGAAATAGGAAGGACTTATATTTAAAGAGGTCCTTGGCGGAGTTGAGGAGCAGGATCCGCAGCAGTCGGTTCATACCTGAGCCTTGCATGAAATTATGGGGAACAATTCGGTGCGGGTTCGGAGGGCTGGGCAAAGCTTTGCTGGCTATGAGAATGGATTTTATAGCTTTGCCTTACAATAACCAATAGTGCCCGTAGACGGCGGTAGCAGACCCACCCCAGGACGAGGCCGAGTGAGGGCAGGACGGCTGCCAGCCAGACCTCTGCGTAAATCGCGGCGCGCAGACCGAGAAAAAGGCCCATGGCCCCAACGAAGAGGCCACAACACCAGAAGCAGATCTGGATCTCCCACACCAGGGGCTGGCGCGGGTGTCGACCCCAGCGGTGGTAGAAGTCGGTTTGTTCGGGCACCCGCAGGAGATGAAAATAAATAAGATGCATACCCACCCAGCTCATCGTCAGAGCCCCAACCACATCGCTGAGCCAGTGGCTGAAGGACATACAGCGGCCCACGCCCATGACCAGTGTATAAGCGAGAGCCAGGGCCCCCCAGCACCACCCCCATCGACGGGTGCGTTTTGAGAGATGGGGATCAGCCGCGAGGATGTATGCCAGGGCCATTAGGATGAAAACCTGGGCTGTGTGGCCGCTGGGAAAGCTACCCCGGTAGATGCCTTCTGTGACGAAGTGGGGGCCGAACTCGAACCAATGCGAGAAGGCCATCCCCTTTTCAAACACCTCTTTAGGACGTGCACGGCCTATAATCCATTTGAGGCTGTGTACCATCTGGAGGGCCGTAATCAGGGCGCAGGTGAGGGCGAAACCGAAGTGGGGGCGCCAGCGCTCAATGGCGGCGCGAAAATAACCTTTCCACGCCAAGAAGTATCCCATGGCGGCCAGGATCAGGAGGATCACCACCGGGTCACCGCCCCCGATCCACTCGCCCTCGAAGAGGGTGCGGTCCATGAAACGATCCAGCCGCGACCAGCGGTGCTGCCGCAGCCAGAGGGTCCAGGCGCGGTCCACCCAAGGGACAAGGGCCAAGGCAATGGCGCCGAGGGCCAGCAGGGCGTTTCGGCCGATGGTGGTGTTGAAGCGCATGGGGTGAGGTTGCTTTCCGGTACGGTTGGCGGCACTCAGTTTTTTGCGGCGGCAAAGAAAGTTGCTGATTCTCTAGTCTTTGAGAATTCCACTACCACAGTTGTCCACGACCTACAATATGCGCATGCCCTTTGCGGGCCCGTCTGGTTGACCCTTTACCGCAGAGGTCAGGCCGTGTACATTGTGGCCTGAATTCATTTTGCGACCCCAATGCAGGTGAGCCAGAATGCCCCTTCTCATCGCGACCCCGACCTTCAAACCGGACGCCTGGGTGCGCGCCTTCCGGCGCCAGGCGCCGGACCTGGACTTGCGCGTATGGCCCGAATGCGGCGACCCGAGCGAGATCACCTTTGTCATCGCCTGGGAGACCCCGCCCGGATTTTTCAGCCGCTTTGCCAAGCTCCGGTGCATCGCCTCCATGGGGGCAGGGGTTGACCATCTCATGGACGACCCCCAGCTGCCCAAGAAGGTCTCCATAACCCGTGTGATAGATCCCTCCATAACTCAGCAGATGAGCGAATATCTACTCCTCCATGTGTTGCGTTTCTGCCGACACAGTGACCACTTCGACCGAGACGCAGCCCGTGCCCGGTGGCGTCCACGGATCCCCCTGCGGCCCGCCGACCTAACGGTGGGCATCATGGGGATGGGCCAACTGGGCCTGGATGCCGCTGAGAAGCTCAAGATACTCGGCTTTCCCGTGATCGGCTGGCGACGCACACCCGTCACGGTGGCGGATATTGAGACCTATAGCGGGGACGCGGCTCTGCCTGAATTCCTGGCCAAGAGCCGCATTTTGGTCTGCATGCTGCCCCTGACGTCCAAAACAAGGGGGATCCTCAACGCGACGACCTTTGCCCAACTTCCCGAAGCTGCCTATGTGATCAGTGTGGCCCGTGGCGCCCATCTGGTGGAAGCCGATCTCCTGGAAGCCCTGAACAGCCATCATCTGGCCGGTGCGTGTTTGGATGTTTTCCAGACCGAACCCCTACCGGCCCACAGCCCCCTTTGGCGTCATCCGCGTGTGACGGTGACACCCCATATCGCCAGCCTCACCGACCCCCGTGCGGTGGTGCCCCAGATGGTGGCCAATTATCGGCGGGTTATGGCGGGCGAGCGGCCCCATCAATTGGTAGATGTTGAGCGCGGTTATTGATCTGCGATGTTTCGATAGCTTCAGCCACCACCTAATAAGGCAACCGACCCATGCCGGAACTCCCCGAAGTACAAACCGTTGTGGATGACCTGATCGCCGCCGAGATGGTGGGTCGCATCTTTCAGAAGATCGGCGTGTACTGGGCCAAAAGCATCGCGACCCCCTCGGTGAAGCGCTTTCGCAGTGGTTTGACGGGCGCCCGCATCGAGGCCATTTCACGGCGCGGGAAATACATCCTCATCCAGCTAACCGATGAGGGCTGGCTGCTGATTCACCTGCGCATGAGCGGCCACCTCCGCCTGGTCCGCTCCCAGGTGCCGCGCGCCAAACACGAGCATGTGGTCTTCCACCTCGACGGCAGATCCGATCTGCGCTTTCACGACCCGCGCAAGTTTGGACGCCTATACTGGGTCGAGGATCCGGTCGAGATCGTTGGCCATCTGGGCCCGGAGCCCCTGGAGAAGCCCTTCTCTGGCAAAATCTTGGCCGAAATGTTGGCGCATCGTCGGCGGCAGCTCAAGCCCCTTCTGCTGGATCAATCCTTCATCGCTGGCCTGGGCAATATCTATGTGGACGAGGCCCTCTGGGCCAGTGGTCTACACCCGGAGACACTTTCCAATACCCTGAGCGCTGCCGCCGCACGAAATCTGCACCGGGCCATTCGGCGGGTGCTGCGGCGCGGTCTGGGCAATGGCGGTACGAGCTTGAGCGGCGGAGAGGGCAACTTCTCCTCGACAAACGGGCGCGCCGGGCGCAACCGGGATGCTCTGGCGGTCTTCCGGCGCACCGGAAAGCCCTGCATGCGCTGCCGCACGCCCATCGAACGCATCATTGTGGCCCAGCGCAGCACCCATTTTTGCCCAAGCTGCCAACGGATGGGTTAAGGACGCGGGGCTTCGCGGTTCGAATCCCGGGGATTCAATACTTTTTCACCACTTTGACTTTCCACCCTCGGCTTGCTAATGCGGTTCAACCCCATAACCCTCGACTATTGATCCAGCGCGGAGGTGTATTCTTGGACTTTCAGCACCTGATGGCCCCCATCACCCTCGGCCCCATGACGGCCCCCAACCGCCTCATGATGCCCGCCATGAGCATCAACTTCGGGGTGGATGACCAGGGCTATGTAACCGACCAGCTCTCGGCCTATTTCGAGGCGCGCGCCCAAGGCGGAACCGGCCTGTTGTTGGTGGGCGGCGGGGCCGTGCACCCCTCCGGATTAGAACTCCCGCGCCTGCCCATCCTCTGGGAAGATGGCTGCATCCCCGCCCTCAAGCAAATGACGCACACGGTAAAGCGGCACGGCGGCCGCTTCGGCATGCAGCTCATGCACGGCGGTCGCCAGAGCTACCACGACCAGAAGGTGGCGCCATCGGCCATCCCGGCACCGGCGGTGGTTAAAGGGTGCCCAAGGGCCCTGAAGATCGAGGAGATCGCCGACCTGGTGGCCGCCTTCGGCGATGCCGCCCGCCGCTGTCGCGCGGCTGGCTTCGATTTCATCGAGGTCCACGCCGCCCACGGCTACCTGATCAACCAGTTCCTCTCCCTTAACGCCAACCACCGCGACGACGCTTACGGCGGCGCCTATGAGAACCGCATTCGTTTTCTCATGGAGCTTATTGCCGATATCCGCGCCAAGGCGGGCGACGATATGCCCCTGGGGATTCGCATCAACGGAGAGGACTATATCGACGGTGGCTGGACCCTGGACGACGCCCGGCGCCTGGCCCCCATCCTGGCCCAGGCCGGGGTTGACTACCTGCACGTATCGGCCGGGGTTTACGGCTCCACCCAGCTGACCATCCCCTCCATGTACGTGCCCGAGGGCTGCTTCATCCATCTGGCGGCCGAGATCAAAAAGATCGTCGATCTGCCCGTGGTGGCCGTGGGGCGCATCAAGACCCTGGAGATGGCCGAGGCCGTCGTCGCCGAGGGCCAGGCGGATATGGTCGCCATGGGGCGCGCGCATCTGGCAGATCCCCATCTGGCCAGTAAAGCCATGGATAAGAGCGGCCCCAAGGTAAGGCCTTGCATGGGCTGCTGCGTGGGCTGCATCCACGCCGTGCTGGCCCTTGAGCCGGGCAGCTGCGTGGTCAATCCCGATGTGGGCCGGGAGCATCTGCTCACTGCGGCCGCCTCCACCATTGAGATCAAGCATCGCAAGCGGGTACTGGTGGTTGGCGCTGGTCCGGCCGGATTGGCCGCGGCGCGCATGGGCGCCCTGGTTGGGCACCAGGTCCACCTGGTGGAGCAACAGGCCGACACCGGCGGCGTGGCCCGTCTGGCGGCCCGAGCGCCGGGGCGGGGGGAGGTGGGCGATATTTTGGCCTACTTCCGGAGCGAACTCGAGCGCCTTGGGGTGACAATTACTTTAAAGGCCGACGAAATTGAGGAGATTTTAGCGCTGGCCGATATCGACGCCGTCGTGGTGGCCACCGGCAGCCTGCCCGAGGTGCCCCTCATCAAGGGAATCGCCCAGACCCAGATGCAGCTCATCTCGGTGGTGGATGTCTTGGCCGGGGAAGCGCTCCCCGGAGAGCGGGTCCTTGTCCTGGGTGGCAACCAGGGCGCCCTCATGGTGGCCGATTATCTGGCCGAGGAGGGCAAAAGCGTCACGGTGCTAAACCGCCACAAGCATTACGCCGAAGAGATGTCGAGCAACGACCGCTTCTATCTGCGCGAAAGGCTCAAGCGTGATACGGTGGCCCTCTTCAAACCCGTACAAATCAAAAAGATCCTCCCCGATGGGGCACGGGTCGCCATCGCAGGTGAAACCCATGATATGACAGGTTTCGACGCTCTGGTGCTGGCCGAAGCCATGACCCCCATCCGCCAGGTGGTGGCGGCGGTCAAGGCGCGCGATCTGCCCCTCACCATCATTGGGGACGCCAAAAAGGCGCGCACCATCATGCACGCCATTGCCGAGGGGGAAGAGGTGGGGCGTGATATTTAGCACCCAATCTCTGGATGGGTACGATCGGTGCTATCTTCCGTTTCAGCCTATTGCTGAGAAAGTAAATGGAGAACAATGTCCAGAGTTGAGCTCATATTTCCAGAACCCATAGTTTTTTCAGAAAAAATTGTCCTTCGAAACACAGATATGAGTCGGGCGGGCCATCTGGGCTTCGATAGCTTGGTGAGCATCGTCCACCGGGTACTCAACCGTTTTTTTGACCAACGCGGTTTGCCCATCGGCGAAGGGGGAGGGGTCTCCTATATTGTCAAAGACCTGGCCGTGATCTACCAGGGCGAAGCTCATGCCGGCGATGTCGTATCGGTGAACGTCGGTTTGGGGGAGGGCGGTGAAAAGTGGGTGGAGCTTTATTTTCAAGTCCTTCGGGCGGAGGCATGCCAAAAGGGAGCGGAGCGACCTTTTGGCCAAACCAATTTGGCACTAGCCAAATTGGCCGTTCTCTGTTTTGACTACGATAAAGGCGCCACGGTGGCGTTTCCCGCTGGTGTGCGAAAGGCCCTGGCAAATGTCAAAATCTGACTCCTGGGAGGCGATCTTCGCCGATCTAATCAAGGACCTTAAAGCCCTCTCCTTTGAAGGTTCGGCTGCCCATGTCTACAACCCTCTGATTTATGCCGCCGAACCCCACCGGATCTATTTTGAGCGTTACGGCAACACCCCCGGCCGGGTGGTGCTGGTAGGCATGAACCCCGGCCCCTGGGGCATGGCCCAGACCGGCGTGCCCTTCGGTGAGGTGGCGGCGGTGCGGGAGTGGTTGGGTATCGATGCACCGGTGGCTTCACCCGAAAACCCCCACCCCAAGCGACCGGTCACCGGCTTCGCCTGTCATCGCAGCGAGGTGAGCGGCCGGCGGGTCTGGTCCTGGGCCCGCGCGGCCTTCGGCACACCGCAACGGTTTTTCGAGCGGTTTTTGATTTTCAACTACTGCCCCCTTCTTTTTCTGGACGAGGGCGGCCGCAACCTCACCCCCGACAAACTCAAAGCGGCGGTGCGCAAACCCATGCAGATCGCCTGTGACCGCGCTTTGAAACGAGCCACTCGCCATCTTAAGCCCACCCATGTCATTGGTATCGGACGCTTTGCCGAAAGACAGATCGTGCGGGCCTTGGATGGGTTACCGTTTCAGGTGGGCTGCATCACCCACCCCAGCCCGGCCAACCCCAAGGCCAACAAAGGTTGGGAGGCAGCCATCAACAAAGAACTTACCCTGATGGGCATTACGATTTCGTAACTTGCATTTCAGGCCCTTTTCCGACAATATCCCTGGCGGTCGATTATTACTTGGCGCCTTAGCATAAACTCCAAGTCGGCATTCATATGCGGCGCTTGTGGAATCCATGCGGATTCCTTCATGCAAGGCATCGTCTTTCAGGACGTCGCCATACCCCGGCGCGCATGCGCCCAGAAAGGATTTAATAAGATGAATACCCGCCGAATCAGGCTGATCCTATTGACAATTTCTCTTGCCCTGACGCTGGTTGTGGCTCCGGCCGTCGCTGATGATGCCAAGCCGGCCGACAAAGGGGCCAAAGTGGCCCCAGCCGAAGAGACCTCAACCAATGTGGCCATGGTGAATGGCACCGCCATTACCAAAAGCGCCTTTGATCGAGAGTTGAGCCTGTTTGAACGACGTATCCGCAGACCCATCAGCGCGTTGCAGCCCGATCAACTCGCCCAGGTGAACGATTCGATTCTCAACGACCTCATCAACAGAGAACTCCTCTTCCAGGAGAGTGGCAAACAGAAGATCGATATCCCCAAGGAGACCATTCAGAAAGAGTTTGACCGCATCAAGGGCCGCTATGAGGATCCGAAGAAGTTCGAGGCCATAATGGCGCAGATGCAGATGACGACGGATAGCTTGAAGGACCAGATCCACCGAAAGATGGCGGTTCAAGAGTTGATCAAAAAAGAGGTCGGCGCTAAAGTGAGCGTCACCGAAGCGGAGGCCAAACGCGTTTTCGATGAAAATCCCGAAGACTTCAAGCAGAAGCCCCAAGTGCACGCCCGCCATATCCTCATCAAGGTGGAGAAGGATGCCGACGAGGCCGCCAAGGCTGCTGCCCGCAAGAAGTTGGAAGCGGTCCAGGAAAAAGCGAACAAAGGAGAAGATTTTTCAGCACTGGCCAAAACCCACTCCGAAGGGCCCAGCAATGTTCGCGGTGGTGATTTGGGTTTTTTCGGGCGAGGCCAGATGGTGAAACCCTTCGAGGAAGCCGCCTTTGCCCTGGAGCCAGGTAAAATCAGCGACGTCGTAGAGACCCAATTCGGCTACCACCTCATCAAGGTGGAGGAGAAGAAAGCGGAGCGTAGCCTGCCCTTTGAAGAGGTCCGGGCCAAACTGATGGAAAAACTCAAGAGTGGCAAGATCGAAAAGCAGATGATGACCTATCTGCTCGCCCTGCGTGAGAAGGCCAAGATCGAAACCTTCCTGCCCAAGGCCGCTCCCCCCAAGGATGCTGCCGCTCCAGAAGCGCCCAAAGATGCTAAGGCCAAGGAATAAATAGGTGATGATGCGGTCTGACTGAGTTTTAGTATTCTGTTTCAAGTGAGATAAAGGGCCCGCCGCTGATCGGCAGGCCCTTTATTCCCTTGCTCAGTCGACTATTTCAAAGTACTCTTTTTCCGCCCCGCAT
>JBNKKA010000049.1:0-26553 GCA_050291585.1 Desulfobacteraceae bacterium | reverse complement strand
ATTCAGCATTAAGCACACGAATGGCCCTATTTTAAGTCAACAGGATGTGCGTCAAAGGCCCCCCACAACCAACTCGTTTGGTTCCGTTATTTTAGTTATTATATAATTTTCCAAATGCGGGTGGTCGGGTGAAATAAACACTTAGATGGGATATGGATTATGATTCATTCGCCCTAGATCAGGTTCGCCGGGCGGCGGCGCCTGAACCATCTGGTTGGCAATTTGACGCTTCAACCAAAGCTCACGTTTTCTGATAGATGGGCAGCAGAATCGTGAAGCTGGTCCCCTCCCCCCACTGGCTGGCCACCTGGATGTCACCGCCGTGGTCCTTGATGAACCCATAGCAGACCGAGAGGCCCAGACCCACTCCGCGGGCACTGTCGACCTTGGTGGTGAAGAAGGTGTCGAAGATCTGATCCTGGTGTTCGGGGCGGATACCGGTACCGTCGTCGGCCACCAGGATGCGCACGTTGCTGTTGCTCACACGGGTGGTCACCGAGAGGGTGCCCCCCTCGGGCATGGCGTCGCGGGCGTTGGAGACCAGGTTGAGGAAGACCTGGCGCAGCTGGTTTTTGGAACCCCACACGGCCGGCATCTGCTCCGCCAGGTCGGTGGCGATCTTGATATCGTTCTCGCGCAATTGCTTTTCATGCAAGAGCAGGATCTCGTCGAGGATGACGTTCATATCCACCGCGCTACGCTCCTGCTGGTCGGGCTTGGAGAAGCTGAGCATTTTGCGTAGCATGTCGGTGAGGCGCTCGGTCTCGGAGAGGGCCATGTCGAGGAGCCGCCGACGCTTATTCTGGGGGGGGACCTCGGTCTTCATCAGCTCCAGGGTGTTCATGATACCGTAGAGGGGGTTGTTGAGCTCGTGGGCCAACTGGGAGGTGAGACGCCCCATGGCGGCCAGCTTCTCGCTCTGGAGGAGCTGCTCCTGGGTGCGGCTGAGCTGGCGCTCCATGGCCAGGCGCTCGCCCAGGTCCACAAAAAATCCCACCGAAGCGGCCTCACGCCCCTGTTCGTCGTAGATCAGACTGGCCGAGAGATTGCCCTCCACCAAATGACCCGCTTTATGTTTGAAGTTCATGGGAAAAGCGCGCAACTTGCCCTTCCCACCAAAATCGGGCCCGCGCATACTGGCCATCACCTCGTAGGCCTGATCCTCCTCGTAGAGCTGGCGCACATCCATCCCCCCCACCGCCTCGGCCGCAGTGTAGCCCAGGGTCTCCTCGGCGCCCGGATTCCAGGTGATGATGCGGCCCTGCATGTCGGCACCGATGATGGCATTGGGAGAGGACTGCACGATCTTGCGGAGGTGGTCGTGGGCCTCACGGATCGCCTGGGTCAAACGCACCACCTGGCTCTGATCCACGCAGATGCCCTCGTAGCCGCTGATCTGGCCGCCGTGGTCGCGGCGCAAGTGGCTAGTGAGGAGCACCGGCAGGGTGGTGCCATCCTTGCGTTTGAAATCCACGGCGTAGCTCACCACGCGGCCGTCCTCTTCGATCATGCGCTGGAAGGCCAGACGCTCGGCCGGCTTGCGATAAAGGTCCTCCTGGATGCGGATTTTAAGAAACTCCTCCTTGGAATCGTAGCCCAGCATCTCCAGGAGGGCCGGGTTGGCATCCAGGAAGCGGCCCTCCTTGGTGCTCACGTAAACCCCCACGCCAACGTGCTCGAACAGCCGCCGATAATCCTTTTCCGTGGCGGCCAGGCGCAGAGCCTGATCGCGGCTGGCGGTGATGTCGCGGTAGATGTTGAGCTTTGAAAAAGTGCCGTCGTTGTTCTCTACGGGCAGTTCGATGATGCGATAGGTCTTGTCCTGGTGGGGGATGTAGATCTCCGATTCGGCGCTGTCACCGTCCCGGAAGATCTCGTCGGCTCGGCACCAGGGGCAGAGCACCTCGGTGCGGTTGATCACTTCGTAGCACTTCTTGCCTACGCCGTCGCCGAAGCGTTCGATCATGGCACGGTTCATATATTCGACGGTGTAGTCGTGACGCACGATGTAGATGCCATCGGTCATGGCATCCAACACAGCCAGCAGATCCTGTGGTTCGGCCGGGGCCATGGGCACCTCTCGGGGGGGGTCACCGGCTGCGGGGGTGAAGGGCTGACGCAGGACTAGTCACGCGTGATTCGCCCATCCCGCCGGGTGACGTGATTGATGCTTCCAGCTTATGAGGATGGGGGGAGGTGTGTCAAGGTCAGCATGGGGATTGAACGGAAGACGGTTCGTGGGGTCGACCGCAGATGTCAGGCCACGCGGTTGTCAGACCGAGCCTTTTTGGGCAAAGCCGCGCTGAGCTCACCAAAGGCCTTCTGGTAGCACTCCGGGCAGTAGCCGTGGGAGAATTCCACATCCCATTGCTCCTTGAAGTAAGCCTCCAGGCGTGACCAGGAGCTGACCCCGTCGCGAACCTTTTTGCACACGCAGCAAATGGGAATCATGCGCTGCAGCTCCAGGATCTCGCTGAAGTCCTCGATCACCAGCAAGGCCAGGTCCTGACCGTCGAAAACAAAGGGAGAGGCGGTCACCTGAGCAAAGAGATCGACGCTCCGACCCGCCAAATTCAACTCCAAGTGCGTACGTTGCCGCACCACCCGACCCCCGGCAAACACTTTACCGACAGCGTTGCGCACTACGCAGCCGGAACAGGCGACACCGTGGCCACAGCCACGGGGGCTGTCGGAGGCATTCAGACAGCCCAAAACCTCCCCGCTGCGCCGCTTGAGTACCGCGCCATCTGTGGCAGCCAGAAGCTCTGCGGCGGCGGCATTGTATGCCTGAACACGCATGTCGCCATCGACGACAAAGATCATGGAAGGTAGGGCATCAAAAACATGCTGGAGCATCGGATCGGGAAAACGGCCATCGAGCGTCATGGGGACATCTCACTGAGGGTTGGGACCAGGTGACTGAAGTAAGCTGACTGCGCTCGGGAATAGATATGCATATCTAAAAAGCGGCCTGCTGGCAACCCTTGCCAGACTGCCGAACGCCCGGACAAGCGCTTTACCGGCAGCTTTTTCTTGAAACTGGCACAACCTACGAGATCGAAGTGATCATCAGCGATCCCGATGGCGGTGGGAAAAGGCCCATCTGCGGGGAGAACACAGTCAGTGGCTGGTAGGTGGTTTCACCCAGTCCGACTGACGGCGCCTTGGCAAAACGTTGGAGGGGTTCGTATGATAAAGCGGTTAGGTCGCCAGAGCGGCAATAAACTCCTGGTGCGCCACATCGATGCCGGTCCAGAGGGCAAAGGTCCGCTTGGCCTGGTAGGCCAGGGGGGGAAGTCCGTCCATGAAGGGGATCTGGTGGCGCAGGGCCCACGCCTGCCAGAAGTTGGCACTACGGCCATAGTTGAGGTCCAGCATGAGCTTGCACCCCGGGGTGGATAGGCTTTCGGTGAGGCGGGCCAGGTGGGGGGATTCGTCGGGGCCACTGGCGGCGGTGGCATTGACCACGATATCCACCGGCAGGGGTCTGGTTTCCAATTGGCCGATTTCCAGAGTTTCACCACCGATATGGTCGATGATGGCGCCCACCTTTGCGGGGCTACGCCCGACGATGTAGATGGACTCGGCGCGTAGCCAGTTGAGGATGAAAACCACCGCCCGCGCCGCCCCGCCGGTGCCGAAGACCAGGGCCCGACTGCCGGGCACTTTGAACTCGGCCTCCTCCAGTGCGTCCATCACCCCGATGGCATTGGTGTTGTACCCCTTGAGGCCGCCATCTTTACATACGATGGTGTTGACCGCTCCGATAATATTAGCACCCTCCGAGAGGACGTCCAGGTGAGGAACCACCAGCTCCTTGTAGGGGACGGTCACGTTGGCGCCGGCGATCTGTAGGATTCGCAGGCTATTGAGGGCTTCGCCGAGACGGTCGGGATCTACGCAAAAAGGGACGTAACTGGCCTTTACCCCCACCCGTTCGAGGACATGGGAGAACATCTCCGGTGACCGCGAGCGGTGCACGCGCTCATCGCTGATGATGCAGAACACCTTGCGCTGGAACTCAAATTTGGCGCTGGGAACGGCCGTCATGGAAGCGGTCTCTTCTGCTGCCCGAATGAAATTTAATCAGCGCTGCCGTCACCCAAGGCCAGCAGCGGCCATGTGTTGGATGCAACGCAGCCGGTCTATATGGCGGGCGGAGTGCAGGTGCGTTAGTGCAACGAGCGCCTGCACTCCATCAGCCAATATCTCAAGCGACTGACGGGCGGCCATCCAGAAATTCGGTGGAAGGCGCCGTTTCTGGATGGCCACTGCTTAGCTTAACAGCCCCTTGAGACTATCCGTAATCTCCTCGGCCGAGGCCGGTTTGGGCAGGTAGTCATCGGCCTCCATGCTCATGCCGTCATAGTGAGAGTAGCGCGTGGAGGAGACATGCGAGGCCACCGCCGTCAGCATGACGATGGGGATATCGCAGTACTTTTCGTCCTCCTTGAGCTCCTTGCACACCTCATAACCGTCCTTTTCCGGCATCATTACGTCGAGAACGATGGCATCGGGCGGGTTGGCTTTGACTTTTTCGAGCCCCTGTGCGCCGTCATAGGCCACCTCAACGATGAAGCCCTCTTTTTCCAGGTTGCTCTGGACGATGGCACAGAAGTCGGGTTCGTCGTCAACCACCAGTATTCTCTTTTTTTCGCTCATTAGGTCTTCCTTTCTTCGTTCATAGGGTCGTTCGCTCTTGGTAGACTGGCAAATCCCCCGGGCAAGCGTGCGACCTCCTGACCTTACTTACACTTCCGGACGCGGCAGCACCCCGGCCCGCTCGGCGATCTCGGGAACCTTATGCTCCCACTCGATGGCCATCAGGTGGACACCGGCGACACCCTCCATCTCCTTGAACTCGTCGATCTGTTCGATGGCGAAACGGATGCCCTCCTCGGCCTGCTTGCCCTTACCGGCCCCTTCGAGGCGCTTGGTCAACGCCTCGGGTACGTCCATTCCGGGGACGAACTTGGCCATATACTTGGCCATGCGGGCGCTCTTCATGGGCGTCACTCCGGCGAGGATATAGGCATTTTCCGTGAGCCCCATGTCCACGGCCTTTTTCATAAACTCGCGGAAACGCTCCATGTTGTAGATGCACTGGGTCTGGATGAAGTCGGCTCCGGCGTCGATCTTGTTGGCCAGGCGGTAGATGCGGAAGTCCACGGGATCGGCGAATGGGTTGGCCGCCGCGCCGATGAACATCCTTGGGGGTTCGTCGATCTCCTCGTCATTGAGGAACTTACCCTCGTCGCGCATCTTCTTCACCAGGGCGATGAGCTGCATGCTGTCGATGTCGTAGACGTTCTTGCTCTGGGGGTGGTTGCCGAAGTGTTGGTGATCGCCCGAGAGGCAGAGCATGTTGCGGATCCCCAGGGAGTAGGCGCCCAGGATATCGGCCTGGATGGCCAGGCGGTTGCGGTCGCGGCAGACCATCTGGAAGTTGGGTTCCAGGCCAGCCTGGACCATGATGGCGCTGGCGGCGGTGCTGGACATACGCACCACGGCGGTCTGGTTATCGGTGACATTGATGGCGTCGACCTTCTCGCGCAGGTGTTCGAACTTCTCCTTAAGGTGTTCGACATTGGCGCCCTTGGGGGGACCACACTCGCCGGTGAAGGCAAAATGCCCGGCTTTGAGAACTTTTTCGAGGTTGCTGCCTGATTTATAGCCGTTTTCACTCATTGCACCAACTCCTCCCTAATGCTTGTGCGCGGGCCGCCGTCACGGGCCGTGCGCCAGTCCTTGGCCGGTTTGAAACTGCGCAGGTCTTCGAGGCGCCCCTGCTCCATCTTCTTCTGGACAATCTTGTCCCAGATACAGATGATCTCCTTGGAGACTTCGCATTTGCCGTCGGCACTGCCGCCGCAAGGCCCGTGTAGAAGGCTTTTTGAGCAGCGTGCGATGGGGCACAAGCCGTCAAAATGGTGAATGATGCAAGTGCCGCAACCGGCGCAGCGTTCTTCCCAGATGCCGTGAGTCACCGCCCCCCCCATAAACTTGGTGTTGACCGTGGGGAAGAAACGCTGGCTGGGGTAGGCCTCGGAGAGAAACTGGGGCCCCACGCCGCAGGCCATGGATAGGACGGCGTCGTACTGGTCGTAACTGTCGCGGATCTGCTCCAAGTATTCGGGGTCGCACTGGCGCTCGAGAGTTACTTCCTCGATCTTGATGGGGCGCTCGGCCTTCTTGCGGGCAATCTTGAGGGTCGAGGCCAGGATCTGGACCTCTTTCAAGCCTCCCACGTTGCACACCGTGACGCACCCCTTGCAGCCGACAAGCATAATGTTATCGTAGTCGGCGATCATCTCCAGAATCTCTTCCAGGGGTTTTCGATCGGCAATTATCATCTCTCACCTCATTGAAGTAATATTATCGAAAAAAAACTGGTTTCTACATGTTTTCAATTGGACCTTGGCTGGCTGGCACCCATGACGTCTGGTTTCCCTCGCCGCGATTCGGCGAATGCCGAACCGCCAAGCCAAGGGTCCCACCATCAACGTGGCGCCGTTAAGAACACGTCCCGGGATTAAGCGGGCTAGGTCCGAGCTCCTTAGCCTTGACCGTCATCTCCTCAGCGATCTCGGCAAAACGCGGTCCCTGGGCCGAGCTGAGGTTGTACATCTGCACACGGTCGGGCTGCATGCCCAACTCTTTGAGGGTGCGTTGGACATATTCGACTTTCCGGCGGGTTTTTAGATTTCCTTCCAGGAAATGGCATTCGCCCTCCAGTCAGCCGGCCACGTATAACGCGTCGGCGCCGTCCTCGATCGCCTTGAGCATGTGCAGGATATCCACACGCCCCGAACATGGCACCTGAACCACCTTGACGTTGGCCGGGTAGGACAAGCGCATGGATCCCGCCAGATCCCCGGCTGCATAAGCGCAATACTTACAGCAAAAAGCCAGTATTTGCGGTTCGTATGCGTCGCTCATGGGTCACCTCTTCCTTTCGTAATAGCTGTGCGGGAAGCTTTCCCCGCACAGCCGGCATCATTGTCAGGCGCAATCGGTAAACAGGGCGCCGGTTTTTGCGATGAGCTGTTCATCGGTGAAGTGCTTGAGCGTAATCGCCTTGCCCGGACATTCGGCCACGCAGCAGCCGCAGCCATGGCAGCCCGAGGGCTCGATGACGGCGTACCCCTCTTCGCCGATATAGGGCGTGTTGTAGGGACAAGTGCGCACACAGGTCAGGCAGACCGCGCAGCGGTCCGGGTTGACCTCGGCCACCACCCCGCCCACCAGGATGGCGTCCTTGGAGAGCACCGTCACCGCCCGGGAAACGGCCGCCTGGGCTTGGGCGATGGTCTCGTCAATGCTTTTGGGATAATGGGCCAGGCCGGCCATGAAGATACCTTCGGAGGAAAAATCCACCGGTCGCAGCTTGGCGTGGGCCTCCACCAGGAAGCCTTCGGCGTTGATGGGCACCTTGAAGAGCTCGAAGAGATCCTGATTTTCGTTGGGCAGGACGGCCGCGGCCAGAACCAGCAGGTCGGGGTTGAAGGCCACCGGTCGCCCGAGGACATGGTCACGCACGGTGAGGGTCAGGCGTTTTTCTTCATCCACCGTCGTCGTGGGCAGTTTGTCCAGGTCGTAACGGGTGAAGATCACCCCCACCTCTCTGGCCTTCTTGTAGAGATCTTCGCGGAAGCCGTAAGAGCGCATATCGCGGTAGAGGATGAAGACGCTCATGTCGGGCTTCTGGCTCTTGAGCTTGATGGCCGACTTGAGGCTGTGGGTACAGCAGACGCGGCTGCAGGAGGGTCGCTCAGGTATGCGTGAGCCCACACACTGGATGAAGGCTACCGTGTCGGCGGCTTTAAGACGTTCATCCCCGGCTGCCAGGGCTTCGTCAAAATCTTTATGGGTGAGCACATCGGGGTGCTCGCCGTAGAGGTACTCGGTGGGCTTGTACTCCTTGCCGCCGGTGGCAAGGATGGTGATGCCGTGTTCGACCACCGTAGTGGTCATCATCTCGCCGCCGGTTGCCAAGGTGGTGGTGAAGTTCCCCAGGATGCCGGCGGTCTCTATGGCTTCTGTTTTGAAGAAGATGCGCACCTTGGGATGCTGGCGCACCTTCTCCACCAGATCCTGGACATAGGGCGCGATGGCTTCACCGTCCCAGCTCTCCTTCATCCACAACGCATTGCCTCCCAGGTGGTCGGAACGCTCCACCAGGTAGGCCTTGAAACCCTGTTCGGCGATGCCCAGGGCGGCCTCCAGACCGGCCACACCGCCGCCCACCACCAAGGCCGCGCCGGTAACGTCCATGCTGACCTGATGGAGGGGTTCAATGTAAGCGGCCTTGGCCACCGCCATGCGCACCAGATCCTTGGCCTTGGCCGTGGCCAACTCGGGATTGTTCATGTGTACCCAGGTGTTCTGGTCACGGATATTGGCCATCTCGAAGAGATATTTATTGAGGCCCGCTTCCCGGATGGTCTCCTGGAAGAGGGGTTCGTGGGTGCGCGGCGAACAGGAGGCCACCACCACCCGGTTGATCTCGTTCTCCAGGATGACATCCTTCATCTTGTCCTGGGTGTCCTGGGAGCAGGTGAAGAGGTTGTCCTCCACATGGACCACGTAGGGCAGGCCCTTGGCATACTCCCGCACGGCGGGTACGTCGGCGACCCCACCAATGTTAATGCCGCAGTTGCACACGAAGACCCCGATGCGCGGTTCCTTGTCACTCACATCCAGCTCGGGGGGCAGCTGCTTGGTACGAATCATGGTACCACGGACGTCGGCAATGGCCTTGGTGGCGGAGGCCGCGGCGGCTGAGGCTTCCATGACCGACTGGGGGATATCTTTGGGGCCCTGGAAGGCGCCGCAGACGAAGACCCCCTCACGGCTGGAGGCCACCGGCGCCAGACTCTTGGTGTCGGCGAACTGGTGCTGGTTGAGATTGACACCCAGGGTCTCGGCCATTTTAACAGCATCGTCCATGGGGCTCAGCCCCACCGAGAGGACCACCATGTCAAAGAGTTCGTCGACGATATCACCGTCTTCGGTGACATATCGCAGGCTGAGCTGGTCATCCTCGGCGGGGTCCACGGTGTGCACCCGCGAGCGTACGAAGCGCACGCCGCGCTCTTCTTCGGCGCGCATATAGTAACGCTCGAAATCCTTCCCGTGGGTACGCATGTCCATGTAGAAGATGGCCGTATCCAGTTCGTAGTCGCAATGTTCCTTGGCGATGACGGTCTGTTTAGCGGCGTACATGCAGCAAACGTTGGAGCAGTAGCTGTGGTCGCACTTGTTGATGTCGCGCGAACCGATACACTGCAGCCAGGCGATCTTGTGGGGCTCCTTGCGGTCAGAGGGCCTTATGAGGTGACCCTCGTTGGGGCCGGAAGCGGAGAGTAGGCGCTCGAACTCCAGGCTGGTGACCACGTTGGGGTGCTTGGCGTAAGCGTAGTGATCGTGCTTGCTGGGATCGTAGGCCTTGAAACCCGGCGCCAGGATGATGGACCCAACACTAACTTTTACCTCCTCCACCTGCATCTCGTGGTCAACGGCACCGGCCAGACAGGCGTCCACACACTGGTAGCACTCCGAGCAGATGCCGCACTTGAGGCAGCGCTCGGCTTCGGATTGGGCCTCTTCTTCGTTATAACCGTATGAAACCTCCAGGAAGTTGCACTCGCGTGCCTCGGGATCCAGGCAACGCACCGTCACGCGCTTTTTAATGGGGTGAATCATATTGTCGGGCTTGACGAAGTCCCAGTTCTCTTCGCGTCCCTCGAGGAGATCTTCGCTATTGAGATAGCGCCGGATGCTCTCGGCGGCCCGCTTGCCGGCGGCCACCGCTTCGACAACCGACTTGGGTCCGTGGTGGGCATCCCCTCCGGCGAAGACCCCTGTGATGGGGGTCTGAAGGGTGACGGGGTCTGCTTCCAGGCCGCCCACACGGGTGAGGCCCACACCCATCTCGGCCAATCCGCTGGTGTTGGTGCTTTGACCGATGGCCACGATAACGGTGTCCCCGAACAATGGGGTACAGGCACTCTCGTCATAGGCCGGGTTGAAGCGCCCGTTTTCATCGAAGACCGCCGTACAGGTCTTGAACTCGATCCCCGAAACACGATTGCTTTTATTGATGAAAAACTCTTTGGGGCCGAAGCTGTTGACGATCTCGATATCACCCTCGAGCGCCTCTTCGATCTCATGCTCCCAGGCGGGCATCTCTTCGCGGCTCTCGAGGCACACCAAAGTGACTTTCTTGGCCCCTTTGCGTTTGGCCGTCAGAGCCACGTCGATGGCCACGTTGCCGCCGCCGATGACGAGGACCTCTTCACCAAGTTCAACCGCTTTTCCCAAGGCCGCGTCGCGTAAAAACTCGACGCCCTGGAGGACCCCTTCGACATCTTCGTTGTCTACGCCCAGAGCGCGGCCGCCGTGGAGGCCGATGGCCATGAAGGTGGCTCCGAAGCCGTCTGCTTTTAGGCTCTCAAGGGTGATGTCACTGCCGAAACTGACGCCGGTCTTGATGGTCACCCCGAGCTGCTCGATAAAGGCAATCTCCTCGCCCAAGATGTCGCGCGGCAGGCGATATTCGGGAATACCCACACGCATCATACCGCCGGCCACGGGCAGTTTTTCAAAGATGGTGACCTGGTAACCGTCGCGAACGAGGAAGTAAGCGGCGGTGAGACCAGCCGGGCCGGAACCGATGACGGCGACCTTCTCTTCGCGTTTCTCTGCCGTCTCGATGGGCAGCGCTTCGCCGTGCTCGCGGGCGTGGTCGTGGAGAAAGCGGTGCAGCTCACGGATGGCCAGGGGCTGATCCACGTCATTACGACTGCAGGCCTCTTCGCAGGGATGGTGGCAGACCCGCCCGCAAACGGCGGGAAAGGGGTGGGCCTCGCGGAAAAGCTTGAGGGCCTCCTTGTAGCGCCCGTCGTTGATCAGGGCGATATAGCCCTGGATGCTCACGTGGGCCGGGCAGGTGGCCTTGCAGGGGGCGGTGCCCTTTTTATCGATGGTGAAACCGCTGGGCATTCCCTGGGGATAGAGCTTGAAGGCCGCCTTGCGATCGCGCAGGTTTTCGTCGAACTGATTGTCCACGCTGATGGGACAGGCCTTGGCGCACTCGCCGCAGGCGGTGCACTTGTCCAGGTCGATATAGCGAGGCTGCTTGGTGATGGTGACTTCAAAGTTTCCCGGTTCACCGGTGACCTCGGTGACCTCGCTGAGAGTGTGCAGGTCAATGTTGAGATGGCGACCGGCTTCCACCAGCTTGGGTGAGATGACGCACATGGAGCAGTCGTTGGTGGGAAAGGTCTTGTCCAGCTGGGCCATCACCCCACCGATGGCGCTTTTACTCTCCACCATCTGTACCAAGTAGCCGGAGTCTGCCAGATCCAGGGCGGCCTGGATACCGGCGATGCCCCCGCCGACCACCATTACCGATCCGACACCCTCTTTTGGTTTTGCTGCGTCTGTCTTGGATTCCATTCCTCGTCCCTCGGGTTAGGAGGCACCTCAGCGGTGCCTTGATTAATGTCTAAACGTCGAGTAGCTCCGCCAGCTTATCCTCCCAGCCCATGGGTGCCACCTGGGCGCCCCGGAACCCGTAAGTGCGGATTGCCTCGATGGCTTCCCGGGCGATGCGCAGGGCCTCTTTGGGTTTTTCAGTGGATTTCTGGATGCGGGTGACGATGCTCTGGGGCAGGTGGTAGTGGGGCATGTTGCGTTGGATATAACGCGCCATGCCCACCGACTTGAGCAGCATGACGGTGGGGATAATTTTAGCGGCCTTGAAGTCCACCGCCTTGAGAAAGGGCTCGATGGCCTCGAGATCGAAAATGGGCGCGGTGATGAAGAAATCGACCCCCGCCTCGCGCTGCTGCTCAAAACGCTCGATCTCGGCTGCGAGTTCATCTTCGCCAACGCCGGGGTTGACCGTCGCCCCACAGAAGAAGCTGGGCTTGCCGATGAGGGCGTTACCCGACAGGTCTCTGCCCTCCTCCAGGGTTTTAATTGCCTTGAGGAGACCCTCCTGATCCAGGTCATCCACCGGTTTGGCTTCGGGGTGATCGCCATATTCAATGGCTTCGGATTTCACAGCCATGACATTTGTGATGCCACAGCCGTAGGCGGCCAGCAGATCCCCCTGGAGGGCCAGGCGGTTGCGGTCGCGGCAGGCCACCTGCACCACCGTATCGATCCCCTTGGCCTGGAGCAGCATGGCGCCTCCCAGGGCGCTCATGCGCATCACACCGGCCCCCATATCCGGAATCACAAAGGCCGTCACCATCTTTTGCGATTTCGTGGCGGCGGTTACCATCCTGGAGATGTCCACCCCCTTGGGGGGTTCCAGTTCTGCCAAGAGGGCGAACTCTCCCACGTCGAGTCTGTTTTGTAGTCGCATGCTCAATCCTTCGTTTGGGTTGTGCTTGGCGCAAAAAAACCGCGCAATTTGACGGTGTGGTTTTGCGCAATCAATAACGATGGAGCCGTCAGAAGGGACAATCGATCACTGGGTCAGCTCCGCGCCTGAGGACCCCTTGCCGAGGTTGATGGGTGCTGCTGCGCGGGCAGGTGACACGAAAAGCGTGATTCGTAAAACCGTGGAGAACTTGCCAGTTCGACAAGGGTGATGAGCAAGGAGGGTGCCAGGCCATGGTGAAGATATGGAACTACCTATAATAATAGAAAATTCTAAAATATTGGGCAGCCATTTGGCGGCATTGGGATATCAGAAACGCACCATTTTGGGATGGTAAAACAGCCCAATTTGGGATATATGCAATGCAAGTATCCTGAAATATTAAAACAAAACATAGCATCCAATTTGGGATGGGTGCCAAAATGGGGGGGCTTCGTGGATGAACGGATCCTAATCATCGATGATGACGCCGATTACATCGCGGTCCTGCGTCACAAGCTGCAGCAGATCGGCTACCCCGACGTGGGCACCGAGGCGCTCTCCCAGAGGGCGGCCGAGCGTTTTCGCAAAGGCGCAGACTACGACCTGGCCCTCATAGACATGACCATGCCGGAAATGAGCGGCATGGAACTGCTGGAGGTGATCAAGGCCGTCAGCCCCGCCACCGAGTGTCTCATGGTGACGGCCATCAACGAGGCGCGCGTGGCGGTGGAGTGCCTGCGCAAGGGGGCCTATGACTATCTGGTCAAACCGGTCACCAAAGAGGCCCTCGCCCTGGCGGTTCAGCGCGCACTGGAACGCAAGCGCCTGCGCGACATCCTCGATCTGGAGAAGCGCGACACCCTGCCTGCCATCACCCGCAAGGCGCCCTTCCGCCCCATCATCACCCAGTCGCGCGCCATGCTGCGGGTCCTCATGGAGGCCGAATTACACGCGGCCAGCAACGTGCCCGTGCTGATCACCGGAGAAAGCGGTACCGGCAAGGAGCTCCTCGCCCGGGCCATCCACAAGTCCAGTCCACGGGCCAGCCATCCCTTCACCCCGGTTAACATGGCCAGCCTGACCCCCACCCTCTTCGAGGCCGAGTTCTTCGGCCACACCCGCGGGGCCTTCACCGGAGCCGCCACCCAACGCAGCGGCTACCTGCGCCACACGGACAAGGGCACCCTCTTCCTGGACGAAATCGGCGATCTGCCCCTTGAGCTCCAAGGCAAGCTCCTGCGTGTGCTCCAGGAGGGCGAGTACACCCGCCTGGGCAGCAGTCAACAGCTCCAGGTCGATATCCGCTTCATCGCCGCCACCAACGCCAACCTCGAGCAGATGCTCGAACAGAAGCATTTCCGTCAGGATCTTTACTACCGTATCCGCGGCAGCTGGCTGCACCTGCCACCGCTGCGGGAGCGCCGCGAAGATATTCCCCTCCTGGCGAAGACTTTTCTGGCCCGCCATGGAAGTAACGGCGAGATCCAATTGACCGCCGAAGCCCTGGCCGTTCTGGAAACTTACGACTTCCCCGGCAATGTGCGCGAACTCTCAACCCTCCTGCACAGCGCCGCCAACCTGGCCCAGGGCAATCCCATCGCCATCAACCACCTGCCCGAGCACCTACGTCGCCTGCCGACCACCATCACTCCCAGCCACCCCACCCAACCCATGATGAAAAGCTCTGGAAGCGCCCCCCTGAGACCTCTGGTTGAGATAGAAAAAGAATATATCCTTAAGGCCTATGGTCGACTGAACAGCAACAAGGCCAAAACCGCCAAAGCTCTTGGCATCGGCATCAATACGCTGAGAAGAAAGTTGAAGCAGTATGGGGAGAAATAGCTAGACCAAAAAGCATTCACCTTCGATACGATGGCAAAGGCGGCCGAGAAGGGCCTGGTCGTGGCTGATGACCAGGATGCCGATCCCATGCGCCTGGGCGTATGCCAGTAACTGCTTCCAGATATGGGCTTGGACCACGGCATCCAGCATGGCGGTGATCTCATCGGCGATCAAAAAACGGGTATCGGGGGCCAAGGCCCGCACGAGGCAGATGCGCGCCAGCTGCCCCCCGGACAATTCGCAAGGGTATCGTTCGAGCCACGCCGTTTGGATGTCGAATTGGCCCAGCCGGTCGGCGCTCGGGCGGTATGCCTCGGAGATGATCCGAGCGGCCTTCCAGCGAGGATTGACGGCCAGCTCCGGGTGCTGAAAGAGCATCTGCACCGGGGCCCGGCCTTTTTTCCGCAAGGGGCCCCCATCCAGGAAAACGCCACCTCGCTCAGGAAGCAGGAAGCCCGCCAATATGCGCCCCAGGGTGGTTTTCCCCTTGCCGCTGGGGCCGGCCAGCCCGACGATCTCACCGGGCGCGATGGAGATGGATAGATTTTCAAACAACCAGGGACCCCTGTCGGTATAGCGGTGGGCGAGGTTTCTGGTTTCAAGCATGGCAATCTCCCGGCTGGGGTTTCGGCTTTGCCGGCATCCCTTGGGCACCAGATTTATCGGTTTCAAGGGTCTGTGCCTCGGCAGTATTTATCTTAACCTGGGCAGAACCGAGAGCCCCCTTTCCGCTCACTTCATCCTGTAAATTGTGGCAGCGCACCCATCCGCCAGCGGTATTTTTTTTGGGGGGTGTCCGATCCATACAGACTTGCCCGGCAGAAGGGCACTGATGATAAAAGCCGCAGCCTCGCCAGTGGCTGTCATTTTCCATACCCACCCCGTTACCGTTGATCGACGCCATGAATTCGTTCTGCGGAAGGGCGTTGAAAAGCTGGCGCGTATAGGGATGCCGGGCGCCATTTATGTTTCCGAATACCTTCCTGGGGGCAATTTCAATCGTCATTCCATTGTGAAACACCGCCACCTTATCGGTCACCTGGAGGGCGGTATCCAGATCGTGAGTGATCAGCAAAACCGACCGGCCCGCATCGGCCATCTGCCGGAGAAAGGAGAGCATCTTGCGACTATTGTCCCTATCCAATCCAGCGGTGGGTTCGTCGGCGAGGATGAGTCTGGCCTTGCCCACGGTGGCCGCGGCGGTGAGCACCCGCTTGGCCATGCCACCAGAGAGCTGAAAGGGAAACAGGTCCTGGACCCCATGCTTGAGCCCATAACGCTCGAAGGCCGCTTTGGTGCTTGCATCGGCAGCCTCACGGCGCTGACCACCGAGGCGGGCCGCTCGATTCACCTGCCCCCCCACTCGCCAGAGGGGATTGAGGTAACTCACGGCCTGGGGTATCAGGGCGATCTCTTTGCCCCGTAGCTGTGCAATTTTATGTGGGGAAAGTTCTTCACCGCAAAAGCGTATGCTGCCAGATACACTGGCGTTTTCCGGCAAGAGCCCCAACACGGCGTGGGCCAGAAGACTTTTGCCGGCACCGGATTCGCCCACCACCGCCATGATCTCACCAGCCGCCAGGGAGAGATCCAGAGAGCGGACCGGTTGCAGCCTGCCGCGGGCTAAAAACGCAGTGTAGCGGTCAAATGAAATGGCCAGCTGTTCTACTTCCAGCATGGGAAGCCTCCTTAATTTATATCTGGCTGGTTTTGGGATCCAACAGGGTGCGCACCGCGCCGCCCATGACATCGAAGAGCTTGACGAAAACAATCAGGACCAATCCTGGGGCCACTGCCAGCCACCAGTAGCCCGTGGATAGATGGCGCATCGCTTCAGACAGCAGCACGCCGATGGCCGGTGTATGCGGCGACAACCCGAACCCCAGAAAAGTGAGTCCGGCAGCATGCATGATGGCATGGGGAAAAAGCAGAATCAGGCCCACCAGAAACTGGGGGAAGAGATTGGGCAGTAGATGGTGGCAGGTGATCCAGAGGGGTTTTCTTCCCAACTTTGGGCTCAAGAGCACAAAATCCGCCGTTTTGAGCTGCAAAATTTCGGTCCGTATGATGCGCGCCAAACGGGTCCAGTGGGTCAAGGTGACGGCGACGATCACCCCCCGCCCGCCCCCACCCATGGAAAATGAGATCAGAATCAGAAGCACCAGGTGGGGGCTGGCGATGAGGGTATCGATGAGGCCTGTCACGAGACCGTCGACCCGCCGGCCACAGCTGGCCGCGAGGACGCCCATGGTCAATGAGATCATGGTACTGGCCAGGGCGGCGCACATGCCGATACCCAGGCTTACCCGCAGCCCTTTTACCGTGCGCACGAGCATGTCGCGCCCGAGCCAGTCGGTACCGAAGGGGTGTGACCAGGAAGGTGGCTGATTGCGCTGGGCGAAATGGGTCTCAAGCCCGCTGTCTGCCATCCACCAAGCGGATATGAAAACAAGGCCGAAGGCCATGAAGCAAACCGCCAGGGTCAGCATGAGCCGCCCCCGTTGGGTCGTATGAGCGCTGATAAACCCCCGCCTGGCTGCAGGCGCATCCAAAATAAAGGCGTTTGCCATCATGCCACCTCTGCTTTCATGCGGATACGGGGATCGATAACGCCGTAGAGCAGATCCGCCATGGCGTTGCCGGCGACCACAAAGAGAGTGCTGAAAAACACGATCCCCAACAGCAGGGGCACATCCCCCCGGGTACCGGCCTCCACCGTGGCGCGACCCAGCCCCGGATAGGCGAAGACCTGCTCGGCCAGGACGGCACCTCCGAAAAGCTCTCCCAGGGAGGCGAACTGCAGGGTTACCGCTGGCAACAGCACATTGCGCAGGCCATGCCGCAAGGCAATCCCCAGGCGACGCTCCCCCAGGGCCGCGGCGTACAGGGCGTAATCGCTCATGAAAACATCGATCATCTTCTCCCGGGTGTGCAGGGCGATCTGAGCTACGCCGATGATCGACAGGGTCAGGGCGGGCAGCAGAAGATGGTGCAGACGCTGCCAGCCGCTAACGGCCTCCGGGGGGACACCGATGGGCCCGGCGCAGCAGACCGGAAACCATCCCAGGGAGACACTGAAGACCACCAGCAGCACCATGCCGATCCAGAATGCCGGCGTGGATGCCAGCATGAAGGCGTACAGACGCAGACCCTTGTCCAACCAGGAATCGCGATAGGTCCCCGCCAGTACACCAAAGATAAAGCCCAGGATCCCGGACAGCGACCAGGCCAGCCCCATGAGCAGCAAAGAGGCCCCAAAGCGCTTCATAACAACCGATATTACCGCTTCGTTATAGATCACACTAAGACCGAAGTCCCCCCGTAAAAGGTTCCCGGCCCAAGCCATAAAGCGCTGGGGGGCTGGTTGGTCCAGTCCCCAGCGTTGGATGATAAGTTGCTCCTGCTCGGGGCTGATCTGCATCCGATCGTAGCCCAAATAGGCCGTCACCGGATCCAGGGGCGAGAAGCTCACCAAAGTGAAAGCCAAGATCACCACCGCAGTGAGGATAGCGGCCAACCGTGCAGCGTAGCGCAGAAGCGCATAGGCGCTGAAGAGACTTAGGCCCCTCATTTGCGCCATGTCCATTCGGTAATATTGGCGGTGATGGGCCAACCATGGCCATGGGGCTCGATGCGGGACACGCCGATATCCAAACCATCGCGCACAAAATAAACATGGTCCAGGTTCACTAGCCAGGCCCAGGGGGCGTCTCCCCTTGGGCCGCATCCGGTTTTTCCGTCCCACTGGGCCTTTTGCCAGTAGACGTTGGAAGCGCTGGGATCCACGGTGTGGATGGCCTTTTGCATATAGTCGTCCACGGTCGGGTTCTTGTAAAAACCGGTGTTATAATAGCCATTTCCGGCGAGCTTGCCGGCGTAGAGATGATGGAGCTCGGTGGGGTCGTGGCTCCCCCAGCCGAAGACAATCACATTGGCATGCATCTTCTGCTTGATCTCGTCCCAGCTCTTGCCCTCCACGGCCACCCGGATGCCCACGGGCCTAAGCATATCCACGACCGCCAAGGCGAGCCCCTGGCGCAGGGCGTCGCCCGCCGGATACACCACGGTGAATTCAGCCTTGAGCTTGCCTTTTTCAAGGATACCGTCCCTGTCCGTGTCTTCCCAGCCACCCGCCTTGAGAATCGCCTTGGCTCCTGCGAGGTCGGCATCCTCGATCCGGTTTTGGCGGTTGTCCCAGGGAAGCCCATCGCAGACGAAATATGCCGGGCGGCCATAGCCCTCCAGCACGCCGTTTACCAGGGCCTTCCTATCGATGGCCTTGTTGACCGCTTTGCGGATCGCCAGATCGCTGGTGACGTCATTTCCGATGGGGGCTCCCGTCTCGGAAAATTTGCCCTCGTTGGCAATCATGGGAAACATGAGGCCCCGGTTGTCCACGCTGCGCACTGGATGCACGCGCATGCCCTTGATCTTCTGTTTGGCCAGGTGGGGGGGAACGACCACCATGTCGACCTGACCGGCTTTGGCGGCGGCAAACATCGTATCTTCCTCTCCATAGAGAAAAACGAGACGCTTGAAATTTGGTTTGGCCCCATAGAAATTGGGGTTGGCGGTGGCAAGCATCTGTTCGCCCTGGACCCAGGATTCCAGCATGTAGGGCCCTGATCCCACCGGCTGGCGCCCGAAGTCGGGTCCATAGGCGTGCCGAGGGACGATGCCCAGGGTGATCAGGCGTTGGATAAAGGTAGAATCCGGCGCTTTGAGATGAAGTGCGATGCTAGCTTTTCCGGTCGCCTCTGCTTTCTCCAGGTTGGTCAGATCGACTTTTCCACCGGTGGCGGCGGCCTTCGTAAAAGTGAAGACCACGTCATCGACCGTCAGGGGATGGCCATCGGAAAAACGGGCATCCTCGCGGATGGTCACCCGCCAGGTGCGTCCATCTTCGCTGACAGAATAAGCGCGAGCTAAATCGGTGATGACATTCAGTTCTGCGTCGCGGGTCAGGAGGGTCGAGAAGAAAAGTGGGTTGCCGTAACGACCCCACCCCATGAGGGGATCGAAGCCATCGGCGGGTTCTCCCCGCAAAGCCAATACCAATTGATCCTTGGCCAAAACCTGGGTTGGTGAAAGGCAGGCGATAAAAAGCAATCCAACCAAAAAATACCGCAGCGCGCGTCGTTTTCTCAACATAAGAGGCATCTCCAAAAGGGGGGTAATTTGAAATATCCCTCTGGAAGCCTGGTCGCTGAAAAACAAAAGCCACGCAGGCCGGTTCCCGAGGGGGAGTATTGGGCCTTCGTGGCTATTTGGACTATTTCGTCTAAGGTAGATAAACTTATAGCCGTCTTCTGACGACATTTCGATAATAACTACTATCGAGGTTACTTCCTGGTGTCAAGGGCGTTTTTTACCTCAACGTTGCATAATAAAGATGTAGAGAACCCCACCAAAGGTCATGGGTGTTGAATTTAAAGCAAATCCAAACCCTATTTCTGGAACAAACCAGCGGTACATTCCAGGATCGGTTCGGCTTTTCTCCATCTCTCTTCACCCTTCGGGAAAACCGGAGGGCGCCGGATTGGATTCTCCTGCCCGCTCAGCGTTCGCCGCGCCGATAGGGTTCCCCCAACATTGCCGGGGCGCTGAGTTTGCGCGCGTCGCGCAGCCCGCCCAGAAGAAGCACGATGAGGGTGGCGATATAGGGCATCATTGACAGGAAGTTGGGCGGGATGCCTAAGGGCTGGAGGAGATATTGGAGAACGAAGATGCCCCCGAAGAGAAAGGCCCCCAGCATAGCGCGCAGCGGGTTCCAGAGGGCGAAAATGGTTAGGGCGATGACGATCCAGCCGCGGCCGGCCGTCATCCCTTCGATCCAGGATTTGCTGTAAGAGGTGGACAGATGAGCACCGGCCATAGCGGAAAAGGCACCCCCCACGAGCACGCACAGGTAGCGGATAAGGGTCACGCTTACCCCCTGAGTCTCTGTGGCACGAGGGTTTTCGCCGGTGGAACGGATCATGATACCCACACGCGTGTACTCAAGGACGAACCAGGCAAGCAAGGCCAGAATCACGGCCAGATAGAAGTAAGGGCTCTGCTGGAAGAAGATGGGGCCGATGTAAGGAATATCGGCGAGCACCGGAATGGAGAGATCGTCGAGCTTGATGGGCAAGGGTTTGCCCACGTAAGGTTTGCCCATCAGACCGGAGATGCCCAGGCCGAGCATAGTCAGTGCCAGACCGCTAACAACCTGATTGGCCTGCAGGGTTATGGAAGAAAAAGCGTGGGTCAGGGAGATGAGCACGCCAGCGGCCAGGGCGGCGGCCAGACCCAGCCAGGGGTTGCCCGTGGAATAGGTGACAATGAAGGCACTGGCGGCCCCCACGGCCATGACCCCTTCGATACCCAGGTTGAGGATCCCGGCGCGCTCGCAGATAACCTCGCCGATGGTTCCCAGGAGCAAAGGGGTACCGGCCACCAGGGTGCGTTGGGCTACGGATATGACAATCTCTTCCACGGCAGGCTCCCTATCTCTCGCTTCCGGGAGAGGTATTCGTCTTCCCGAAGCGCAGCGTCACCTTA
Organism: Desulfobacteraceae bacterium; assembly: GCA_050291585.1. Lineage (GTDB taxonomy): Bacteria > Desulfobacterota > Desulfobacteria > Desulfobacterales > Desulfosarcinaceae > JASJCL01. The sequence goes on along the minus strand of JBNKKA010000049.1, from coordinate 5,792 downwards.
TTTTTAAGGAAGTAATCCCCCATGATCAAAAAGATCAGCAGGGTGCCATTGAACACCTGCACGGTGGCGGCCGGGAGGCCCAGGGAGATCTGGATGGCATCCCCCCCCACCAGAATACCGGCAAAAAAGAGGCCCGAGACGATGACGAAGAGGGGGTTGAGCTTGGCCAGCCAGGCCACGATGATGCCCGTGTAGCCATATCCCGAACTGATGGATGCCGGGTAGCTGAGATGGTAGTGGATGCCGGCCACCTCACCCACCCCGGCCAGTCCCGCTACGCCACCGCTGATGGCCATGATGATTAGGGTGGTGCGGAAGAAGTTGATGCCCGCATACTTGCCCGCCTCGGGGTTCTCACCGATGACGCGCACTTCATAGCCGAAGCGGGTCCAGTAAACGGCTATCCCCAGGGCCACGGCTACTAGAATGGCCAGGATGAGGGTCATGTAGTGGATGCGCGAACCGGGGATGACGCCCAGAATTGCGGATGCCGGCAGATCGTCGGTGTAGGGAAAACCGAATTTGGTCTTGCCCTTCCAGGGTCCTACGATCAAGAGGGTCAGGAACTCGGCGCAGATATAGTTGAGCATCAAGGTCGAGATCACCTCGTTGATGGCGAAACGGATCTTGAGAAAGGCGGGGATGACGCCCCACAGGGCCCCGCCGATAAAGCCAGCCAGGAAAATCAGAGGCACGGCCACGGGCGCAGGCAGGTGGGGGCACCAGTTAAGGCCCACCCAGGTGGCGAGGATAGCGCCCATGAGTAGCTGGCTCTCGGCGCCAATGTTCCAGAACTTTGCCCGGAAGGCCAGGGCCAGGCCCGTCCCAATGAGAATCAGGGGGATCGCTTTGGTGACGGTCTCCTTGAAACCATAGAGGCTGCCGAAGGAGCCGCCGAAGATCTTCTTGAGGGCAAAAAGGGGGTTAACATCGAAGAAGAGAAAGATCAGGCTGATGGCTAAAAGCCCTGCTACCAGAGAGAAGATCAGGGTCAAGAGGGTGTGCAAAGGCGTTATCTGGGGGCGGTCGCTGACCTCAATGCGCACCATCTTGCCCCCCGTCCCCGTTCAGGCGCAGGGAGCCGGCCATCATCAGGCCGATATCCTTGGCACGCGGATCCTCGGGGCTCAGAATCCCCATAAATTCTCCCTGAAAAATCACCGCCACCCGGTCGCAGAGTTCAAAGATCTCCTCCAGGTCCTCGGAGACGAGGAGCACGGCTCCGCCTTCACGGCGTCGCTGGAGCAGTTGGCGGCGCAGGTATTCGGTGGCACCCACGTCCAGCCCGTAGGTGGGATGGGAGGCCACCAGCAGGGAAGGCGTTTCGCTGATCTCTCGTCCGAGGATCAGTTTCTGAATATTGCCTCCGGAGAGGTTCTTGGTCTGGACATTGATATTGGGCGCCAGCACTTTATAATCCTGAATCAGCTGCTCGGCGTGGTGTTTAATGCGCCGATAGGCTAAAAAAGACATTTGGTTGTATTTTCTGAGGTGCTGTTGTTTGAGGATGGCGTTGTCGTAGAGGCAGAGTCCGGGAGCGATACCGAACTTGATACGCTCCTCGGGCACGTGGGAGACGCCGCTGTCGTAGACGCAGCGGGGACTCTGGTTGGTGATGTCCGTCCCGTCGACGGTGATGCGCCCTGCTTCCACCTTTCGCAGACCGGTGATGGCCTCCACCAGCTCCCGCTGACCATTGCCCGATACCCCGGCGATGCCGAAAATCTCATTGCGGTAGACATCGAAAGCGATGCCATTTACCGCCGATAAGCCTTTATCTCCTAATATCTCAACGGATTCAACCGTGAGGACTTTATCCTTTCGCGGCATGGCCTCGCGTGAGATATTGAAGATCACCTCACGCCCGATCATCATGCGCGCCAGGTCCTTCTTGTCCACATCGGCCGTTTCGGCATGGCCCACGATGCGACCCTTCTGCAGAACGGTCACCCGATCGCAAAGCGCCAGGATCTCATCGAGCTTATGGCTGATGAGGATGACACAATGCCCCTGGGCCTTCATCTCCCTCAGCATGCCAAAAAGGTCGCGGCTCTCCTGGGGGGTGAGTACGCTCGTCGGTTCGTCCAGGATGAGCAAATCGGCTCCGTTGAGGAGGGCTTTGGTGATCTCCACGCGTTGCTGTTCGCCGGCGGAAAGTTCCCAGATCTTTTTGTGGGGGTCGATGGCAAAGTTGAACTGGCGGGAAAACTCGCTGATCTTCTTTTCCAGCTTTTTGTGGGGAAAAAACTGGGGCGCTTCTTTATAGCCCAGGGCGACGTTCTCCACCACACTGTGGTTCTGAACCAGCGCGAAGTGCTGATGAACCATGCCGATCCCCTGCTGGATACTATCGCTGGGGGATTTGATTCGGACCACCTGGTCATTGATGCAAACCTCACCCTTGTCGGGCTGGTAGAGGCCATAGAGGATATTCATCAGGGTGGTCTTACCCGCCCCGTTCTCTCCGAGCAACCCCAGAATCTCACCCGACCGGATGGTGAGGGAGACCTCGTCATTGGCAGGGATTCCGTGAAAGGTCTTGGTGATCCCCCGCATCTCCAGCTTTTCAATTTTGCGCATGGCGACCCGATCTTGCCGCAGACGATTTGAGTCGTCAACGCTTCATGAATGACCTGACGACGTTTACGCCAATAAAGGGGGAGCCGCCGACGGCGGCTCCCCCGGGATGGACTTTTATAAAGGTAGGCTTATTTGGGAATATTGCCGGCGATGTTATCCACATAATACATCATGCTTAACAGGTCGCCCTTGGATGCCCTCTCACCGGCCTTGATCTTAAGGGCCCCGGTGTTGTCTTTGATGGGACCGGTGAAGGGGTCAAAGACATCCACGCCCTGTTTCATCTGCTCCAGGCGCTTGATCACCAGGTCGTAGACCGAGATTTTACCGAAATCCTTATTGTCCGTCATGGCCGCTTTAAGCTCACCCTCGAACTTGGGGTTGATCATGTGGTCCCTGCTGCCTCCGAGCAGAGCGGCATTTTCTTTGGTCAACCACCACTCATCCTTGCTGGTCCAGGTACCGTCGTGCATGTCCTTGAGGATCTTTTCATACATGACGCCCCAATCGCAGAGCTGGCCGGAGACCACCGAGTCTTTGCCGTAGGTCTCCATGGGGCTGTAATGGCTGTAAGTGTAAATCTGTTTGCCCTTCTCCGAATGGGCCTGACCCACCTCGATCACGGCCGGGGTGTCCTCGGTGAAGGCCAGATTGTCGCAGCCTTCGGCGATGAGGGACTCGGCAGCCTCCTTGGCCTTGTCGGGACCATACCAGGCGTAAATCCATTTTACATAGACCTTGGCCTTGGGGTTGGTCTCCTTGATCCCCAGAGCGAAGGCGTCGATGTGACGGATCAGCTCGGGAATGGGGAAGGCGGCCACGTACCCGATCTTGTCGCTCTTGGTCAAGGCCCCGGCCATGAGTCCGTTGAGATAGTACATCTGATAGAGGTCGGCGAAATAGGTGCCCACATTTTTGCTTTGTTTGAAGCCGGAGCAGTGCATGAACTTCTTATTCGGGTATTTCATGCCGGCTTTGAGGGTATCCTCCATATAGCCGAAGCTGGTGGTGAAGACCACATCGCATTTTTCCTCCTGGATGTAGCGGTCGATGATCCGCGCGGAATCGGCCTCGGCCACGGATTCGATGAAGACCGTCTCCAGCCAGGGGAGCCGCTCCTCGGCGAACTTGCGTCCCAGGTCATGGGCATGGGAAAAGCCGTAGTCCCCCACCGGACCGACATAGATGAAGCCTGCTTTCATTTTTTTGTCCGCAGCAGTGGCCCCACCTGCAACCAGAATCAGGCTCAAACAGATCAATAGCGCATATCGTGCAAACCGCATCTTTAACTCCTTTGCCAAGTGATTGATCGGCCCTACATGGAGCATTGTTCCAAATCGCTCTGCCGGAACCGATTGCCATTATCCCTCCCAATAACATCGTTCGCATTTATAGAAACAATGGGGGGTTCGGTCAAGCGCTAAGGAAAGCGGTCCAAGATCGAGTTTGTAAGAGTTTTTCTGAAAAGCCGCCTTTAAAGCCTTTAATATTGACATTTCCCCCTAGGTGTGGTCGAAAAAATACCCTTTACACTGATAAGTTGTAAAATCGCTACCAATACGCATATATACAAATAATATAATTATAACGGTTACTTAGGGGGTAAAAATGTATGGATTAGACGCCATTAACGCTCACAACGGTTGGGCTCAGGCCTTTGCCGGCGCTTGCATCGTCCTTTCGGGACTCTCGGTTCTATCTTTTATTATTTCTCTGCTTCCTAAATTGGTTGGCCTTTTCGAAAAAGACGAAAAGGCCGCCGCCCCCGTCACCGCCCCTGAGCCTGCTCTGAAACCTCTATCTGAGACTGAAGTGCCGCTGGAAACAGATGCCGCCGCCAATCTCTACGGGCCTCTCATCACCTCCCTCGGGGAAGAGTTCCAACTCCAAGCTCTGCATGAACTCTTTAAGGAGCAGAACCTGCCCCATCCCCACATCACCATCAGGAATTTTAGAGACGCAGGATTATTGACACCCACTGAAACCGGCGCGTTCCTCTGGACAGCCAAATAAGACAAAGGAGCGATCCGAATGGAACTATTACTACAATTTCTTCAAAATACGGGATACTACCTGGCCGACTATCGTCATGTGTTTATGATTCTGGTGGGTTCAACCTTCCTCTATCTTGCCATTGCCAAAGAGTATGAACCCCTTTTGCTCCTGCCCATCGGTTTCGGTATACTCGTTGGCAACGTACCTTTTTTTAAAGGCTTTGGTCTGGGGATCTACGAACCCAACAGCGTCCTGCACTATCTTTACTTCGGCGTGACCACCGGCCTTTATCCCTCCATCGTTTTTCTGGGGCTGGGGGCAATGACCGACTTTTCATCTCTCCTGGCCAGACCCAAGCTTATGCTTTTAGGAGCTGCAGCCCAAATGGGCATCTTTTTTACCCTGCTAAGCGCGCTTGCCCTGGGCTTTCTGCCCAAGGAGGCCGCCTCCATCGCCATCATCGGCGGGGCAGACGGACCGACCTCCATCTTTCTCACGGCCAAACTGGCCCCCCATCTCATCGGGCCCATCGCCATCGCGGCTTACTCCTATATGGCCTTGATTCCCATTATTCAACCGCCCATCATGCGGTTGCTGACCACTCGCAACGAACGCCTTATCCACATGTCCGACCCCCGGGAAGTGTCCCGCAAGGAACTCCTCATCTTCCCCGTCGTGGGACTCCTGCTTTGCTGTTTTCTGGCTCCGGCCTCCATTCCGCTCTTGGGAACCTTTTTCTTCGGTAACATGATGAAAGTCTCCGGTGTGGTTGACCGCTTGGCCAGGACAGCCAGCAGCGCCATCATCGACATAGCCACTATTTTTCTGGGACTCACCGTGGGCGCCAGCACCCAAGGCGATGTCTTTCTTACCGGAAAATCGATCGGTATCTTCTTTCTAGGGGCCGTGGCCTTCAGCATCGCCACCGCATCGGGTGTCTTGTTCGCCAAGCTGATGAATCTTGTCCTAAAAGAGAAGATCAATCCCCTTCTCGGTGCAAGCGGTGTCTCGGCCGTTCCCGGCTCGGCCAGAGAAGTTCACCTGGTGGGCCAGAAGGAGGACCCCACGAACTTCTTGCTCATGCATGCCATGGCCTGCAACTCCTCCGGTGTCATCGGCTCCGCCATCTGCGCTGGTATTCTCTGGAGCTTCAATGTAGGCTGAATAACCGCTCTCCGCTTTTAATGCCTTACAGGCGCGCTGTCCCTTGTGGGGAC
>JBNKKA010000048.1:22032-26670 GCA_050291585.1 Desulfobacteraceae bacterium | reverse complement strand
AAGAGAGCTGGGAACGGCTTGCTGAAACCGAAGGGCTTCCCCTCTACGAAGGGCATTTCAAAGAAGGTTTCGGAAAGAAAAACAGCTTCATAATCCCCAACTTGCTCAAATGGACGCGCGACCCCGCCGAGATCGAGCGTGGCACACGTATCCCCCAGACGGCGCGGCTGCCGGAGAGCGTCGATCTGCCCATCCTCTTCGAAGGGTTACGGGTGCACGCCGGCTATCTCATCGCCCTTTTGGCAGCCGTGCTGGCCTGGGTGCTCTTGTGGCGCACGGCCCTGGGATTTCGTCTGCGCGCCGTGGGCCTCAACCCCGCGGCCTCACGCTACGCCGGCATCCCCGTGCGCCGCAGCATCATCACCGCCCTGGCCTTCAGTGGCGCCATGGCGGGTCTGGCGGGCGCCATCCTGGTCTTCGGCAGTGAATCTCACCGCATGGTCACCGACGGCTCCAGCACAGGTTTTACCGGCAGCGCCGGATTTAACGGTATCGTCGTGGCCCTCTTCGCCGGCCTGCATCCCCTCTGGGCGATTCCCTCGGCCTTTCTCTTCGGGGGCATGCTCGTGGGCGCCAACGCCCTGCAGCGCGCCGCCCAGGTGCCCTCGGCCCTTAGCATCGCCCTCAACGGCCTCATCGTGGTCTTCGTGGTCAGCTCGGCCTACTTTCAGGAGCGCATCCAGCGCTGGCGCGCCGACGTTTCCTTGGAAGATGAAGTGCAAGCCCCTCCCGATCCTTCATCCACAGCGGGGGAGGTGACCCCATGAGCGAACTGTTCTCCATCTACCTGCTCATCGCCACCGTGGCCGCCGGCATCCGCCTGGCCACCCCTTTTTTGCTGGCCTCTCTGGGGGAAGCCCTTGGGCAACGCAGCGGGGTCCTCAATCTTGGGGTGGACGGCGTCATGCTGCTCGGGGCCTTCGGGGCCTACTACACGGTCCTCAAGACGAATAACGTCTTTCTGGGCGTTATCTTCGGCATCGGCATCGGCGCCGCCATGGGGCTGGCCTACGCCGTTATCACCGTTCACCTGCGCGCCGAGCAGGGGATCAGCGGCATCGGCATCTACCTCTTCGGTCTGGGGATGAGCGACCTGCTCTTCCAGAAACTGGTGGGCACGCCGCGCCCCATCATGCCCTTCATGATGGTGCCCATTCCCGTGCTGGCCGATCTGCCGGTGGTGGGGGAGATGTTCTTCCAGCACACCCTGATGGTCTACCTGGCATTTTTGCTCGTACCCATCATGACTTTCATGATCAACTCCACCACCTTCGGTCTCAACGTGCGCGCCATGGGCGAAAATCCGGAAGCCGCCGATAGCCTGGGGGTCAGCGTGGCGCTGGTGCGCTACACGGCCATCATCGTGGGCAACGCGTTGGCCGGACTGGCCGGGGCGGCCCTGGCCATCGAACTGGGCATCTTCCAGCAGAACCTCACCAACGCCATGGGATTTATCGCCATCGCCCTGGTGTACTTCGGTGCCTGGCGTCCCTTGGGGGTGATGACCGGTAGCCTGGTTTTCGGCATGGTGGCCGCCATCGTTCTGCAATGCAAGACCCTGGGGTTGATCCCCCGCAGCGCCTCGGACCTGGCCGCCATGGCACCGGCGGTGATCACCATCCTGGCCCTTGTGGTGGTGGCGCGCCGTTTCCGTCAGCCGGCGGCCTTGACAAAGCCATATCTGCGGGGAGACTAGGTGTTAACGCGTCGCACCCTGACCTACCCATATGGAATTACGGTGAATAGTGAGTTCGTTTGTTTCTATATTTACTTTTAAGGAGGAGAATTCATGAAGAAGCATCTAATCTGTGTTTTTATTGCCCTGTCCCTGTTGTGTGTTGGCATCCTCCCGGCAGCTGCCGGGCCCCTGAAAGTGGCCATCGTGGCCCCCAGCGCCAGCAACGATCTGGCCTTTACCCAGAGCATCGTTGATGGCATCAACGCCATTAAAAAAGAGCGCGACCTGGAGGTGGCCATCACCGACGGCACCTTTGTTGTGGAAGACGCCGCCTCGGCCATCCGCGACTATGCCCAAAAAGGCTATGACCTGGTCCTGGCCCACGGCTCCCAGTACGGCGGTTCATTGAAGGAGATCGCCAAGGACTTCCCCAAGACGGCCTTTGCCTGGGGCACCTCGGCGGACACCTTCGGCCTGGCCAACGTCAGCTCCTACGAGGCGGCCTCGGATGAAGGTGGTTACGTCATGGGCATGATGGCCGCCGCCCTGAGTAAAAAAGGCGGTGTCGGCGTGGTGGGGCCCATCGAGGTGGGTGACGCCAAGCTTTACGTGGATGGTTTCGTGGCCGGTGCCAAGGCCCAGAATGCCAAGATCCGCGCCAACGTCAATTACATCGGCAGTTTCAGCGATGTGGCCCTGGCCGCCGAGGCCGGACGGGCCCTCATGACCGCCGGCGCCGACGTGCTCACCGGAACGGCCCAGATGGTGGTGGGCGCCATCGGCGCGGCGCGCAGCAAGCGGGCGGCCTGGTTCGGTACCCAGGCAAACCAGACCGAATTGGCGCCGGAGATCGTCGTGGCCAGCCAGGTCTACAAGTGGGAGGTCATCCTGCGCCAGATCCTGGGCGACATGGACAAGGGCGTCCTGGGCGGGAAGATGTACGCCATCACCCTGGCCAACAAAGGCCTGGCGATCGAGTTCAATGACAAGTACAAGCTGCCCGAGGATGTCAAAGCGATCGGCATGAAGGCGGTCGAGGATATCGTTGCGGGCAAAGTGCACCCCACGAAATAAGAAGTTATCACGCTACTAACCAGACCCGGGGAGTAGAGATCACTGCTCCCAGGGTTTTAACCTCAGGAGTGCTTCCATGGCCGACGGTTCCTCTGCTCCCGTACTCGAGATGCGCGGGGTGGGCAAACGCTTTCCCGGGGTGATCGCCAACCAGGAGGTCAACTTCGACCTGCACAGGGGAGAGATCCACACCCTCCTGGGGGAGAACGGGGCCGGCAAGAGCACCCTGATGAAGATCCTCTACGGCCTCTACCATGCGGACGAGGGGGAGGTCTTGCTCAAGGGCAAAGCCGTCCGCTTTCACTCCCCGGCCGACGCCATCAACAGCGGTATCGGCATGATCCATCAGCACTTTATGCTGGTGGACAGCCTCACCGTGGCGGAGAATGTGGCCCTGGGGTTGCGTTCCGACCGCGGGCCCCTCACCGATCTGGGAACCGTGGCCACGCGCATTCGTGAATTGTCCCAACAATTCGGCTTGCATGTGGATCCAGACGCTCATGTCTGGCAACTGGCCGTGGGCGAGCGCCAGCGGGTGGAGATCGTCAAGGCCCTCTACCGGGACGCCGCTATTCTGATTCTGGATGAACCCACGGCGGTTTTGACCCCCAATGAGGTGGACGATCTCTTCGTTATCTTCAGGCAGATGGCGGCCGATGGCCGCAGCCTGATCTTCATCTCCCACAAGCTGCACGAGGTGCTGACCCTCAGCGACCGTATCACGGTCCTGCGCAATGGCCGTGTGACGGGCGAGACCGCTCCCTGCGATACCAATCGCGAGGATCTGGCCCGTATGATGGTGGGGCGCAGCGTGAAGCTGGCCCCGGATCGTGATCCCGTCGAGGCGGGGGCCGCGCGCCTCTTCATCAAAGACCTGGTGGTGGGCGGCGACCGCGGGGTGGACGCCGTGCGTGGACTGAATCTGGAAGTAAAAGGCGGGGAGATCCTGGGGATCGCCGGTATCAGCGGCAACGGCCAGCGGGAGCTGGCCGAGGCGGTCAGCGGTCTGCGGCCGACTATCGGGGGCAGGGTAGAGATCGACGGGCGCCCCATCGATCTTAGACAACCCAAGACAGTCCGCAAGGCCGGGCTGGCCTACGTACCCGAGGAGCGCATGCGTGACGGCGCCATCGGAGATTTCTCGGTCAAGGAGAACCTCATTCTTCTCAACCACGCCGAGGCTGAGCACTGCCGGCACGGGTTTCTGCGCTTCGGCCCCATCGGCGAGCATTGCCGCAAGTTGGTGGACGCTTTCGCCGTCAAAACCCCCGACCTCGAAACCCCCGCCAAAAACCTTTCCGGAGGCAACATCCAGAAGCTCATCATGGCCCGCGAACTCTCCGGCAACCCCAAAGTGCTCATCGCCGCCCAGCCCACCCGCGGCGTCGACATCGGCGCCGCCGAATATATCCATCAACGCCTGGCCCAGCAGCGCACTGAGGGTACCGCCACCATCGTCATCAGCGAAGACCTGGACGAGGTCCTGGCCCTTTCGGACCGCATCGCCGTGATGTTCGAAGGCCGTATCATGGGCATCGTCGATCGCGACGCGGCCAACCGCGAACGTATCGGTCTCATGATGGCCGGGGTGGATCCCGATTCGGCGGCGGTGGATTACTGCCCGGCCCCTTGATAGAGGGGCTCACATTGGGCAGTCGCTTGCCGCTTGCGTTTATCCTATCGTTGTAAAAGCCGGAGGGCTTCAGATTTATGCAACCATAGGGTTTACCAGCTCGCCTGGGACAGCTTCACCAGGTCTGCGTTCCTGCCCATAAATACGATGGTGGTCTCGGCTGGCAGCTCGCTTTGGATGAAGACCAAGCCCTTCTTATACGTCTCCCACGCGATCCATTTATTAACGGCCATTTCGGCACACAGGGGTTGGT
>JBNKKA010000048.1:0-22022 GCA_050291585.1 Desulfobacteraceae bacterium | reverse complement strand
TGAATGTGGGTCGGGATGATCAGCTGCGGCTGCAGCTGATCCATGAGCCGAAAGCCTTTTTTATTCGTGGCGTTCATATCCGAGTACTGGTTGGCCAGCTGAGTGATGGCGATATCCACCTTGCCCAGAGCGGAGAGCTGTTTATCTGTCAGTGCCTCTTGCCCGATATCTCCAAAATGGGCGATCCGCAGACCGCCCATCTCCACCAGAAATATATAGTTGGAACCGCCTTCTTGCCTGAACTCACCGCCGGCGTTGTGGGCCGAGGCGATGCTTCGAATCTTGACATCCTGCCGTGTTATTTGACCCACCTTTACATCGATCTGATGGCCCGGGAAGGTTTTCACAAAATCAAGCCGCCGGTGATCCATATGGTTGTGGGTGGTGAGGAGGATGTCCGTTGCCTCAGGGGGGCGGGAGAGGGCGTCTGGGGCATGGACATCGATCAATACCCGCGAGCCTTGGGGGGTGATCAATTCTATCTGGGCGTTTTCTTCAAAGTAAAGCGTGAGGCCTTGGTCGGCCTGGGCACAGCTGGCCGGGTAAAGGCCAAAGCCAAGTAAGCCAAGGCTAAAAACAAAAGAGAGTGCTCTGTAGAAGGATGCCATCATACGCCCTTTCCTTGGATGAGGGTTTGCATTGCAAAAAGCGCATCCGCCTGCCATTCAGCCACCTTGATGGATAACGCCTGAAGATTTCGGGTTCCCGGCGATGGATCTATCCTAAGCTGGCGGACATGTTGCCCGGGGGAGACGGGGCAGGGCTCATCCCGCAAGCGATCGCCCCCCTTTTTGACGTCTTGACCCCAGCAGGCGTCTTACTCCACGGGCACCAGGTTTTTTAACAACGGCCCTTGCAACTTGGGTTTGCCCACGAGTTGCGGAAGATACGCATTGAAGAGGTAGACAAAGGGGATACAGGCGGCGAGGCTGGCCGCCGTCATGGTGCACCCCACCGCAAAGAGCGTAAGGCCTGTATTTGGGAGGGTGGCCAGCACCCATTTTGCCATGGGCGGGTTGATGTAATGGTAGAAGATGCCGTTGAGGCACATGAGGATCAGGGTGTTCTGGCCCAGCCAGTTGATGGTCCTTTGGGTGGGTGTCAGTCTGGCCAGCAACAGTATCAGGGCGCACCCGGCGATAGCCGTCAGGGGGAAGAAGAGGATATGGCCATGGGAGGCAAAGAGAATGACTACATAGTTGTAGACGCCAAAATTGAAGGGTCCGGTGTTGAGCTGGTAGGTGAACCGCACGATCAGAAAACTGACCAGCACCCCGGGAATCAGGATCGCCGGCGATACCTTGTCCACTAAAAAGCGTTTGCGGCGTAGAAAGATGCCCAGCAGATAGAAGGCATAGAGGGTGATCGCCTCGTGGATAAAAAAGTAATTCCATCCGATGGTGCGACCCTTCAAGGGGTTGAAGATGTCGAGCTTTAAATTCAGCCAGTAGCCCACGAAATAGAAGCCAACGATTGCCATCAGGATGCGGAGATCCGACTGACGCAGGAAACGGAAGGCGCAAAAATGCACCAGTTCCAGGCCGATGACCAGCAGCAGGAACCAGGAGGGGACACAGAAAGAGGGCAATCCGAAGGCGGTGTTGAGAAGGCCCTGGGCATAGCCTGCCAGGGAGGGCAGTTGCAACCCGAAAAATTTGCCGGCCAAGAAGAGGGGCGGGATCATCATCACGGCGGTGAAAAAGAGAAAGGGCAGCAGGCGCGAGAAAAAGCGGTGCTTGAGAAACCGGCCCACCGCACAATCGATCTCCGCCTCATTGGCCACATAGCCGGCAATGACCACGAAGAGCACCATGTGGAAGCTGTAGATAAATTTATACTGACTGGCGCCGGCAGCGTTTTTAAGCAGCATAAACTCTTCGATGAAGTGGCCGTAGAACACGAGGGCGATGGCGTAGAAGCGCGCCATGTCGATCACCTCGATGCGGGTTTGATCAGCAGCTACGGTCATAGGGGCTCCTTTTCGTCCAAAGCTAGGGTATTGCCTACGAGCGGAGGGTTTAGACTGATCGCCTGCATCCATCGCCGGACACCACCTCCGCGCCGGCAAGCATCGATTCGCAGCCCGGCCCTGTTTGCGGAAAACGCTCAAAGGGGCTGTTTCTGTGTAAAACACAGATGGAGACTTGCCAATAATTATTATCTGGTCAGCGCGAATGGGTTTTCTATCAGGCGTGGTAGTCGAAATCCAGGATAGGGGCGAACACCTTGAGATAGTCGGCACCCACTATGCCCAGGCGGATGGCGGTTTTGGGAGGAATCAGCTTGAATCGACTGGTGGCTTGGGCGCAGAGCTGCTCCCCTGCGTTGTAGATCTGGCCCTGCATGCGGACGCTGCGTCCGGAAGGTTCCTCAAGGGCGCAGGCCACGGCGGTAAGCGGTTCTTCGATTTTAAGGGGTTTTTTGAAGTCGATGGTGAGAGTCTCGGTGACGCCCAGCTGCTTGAAGAGGTGGATGGCCGCCCACCCCATGATCTCATCCAGCATGGTGGCGATGATGCCGCCGTGGACGATGCGATCCCAGCCCGCCATGCGCTCGGGCACCTGTGGAAAGGCATACACCCGCTTGCCGTCGGAGAAGAATTTCATCTGCAGGCCGTGGGGGTTGGCGCCGCCGCAGGCGAAGCAGCCCTGGTCTGCCCAGTTGGGGATCGCTTTCAGGCGTTCGGGGTCGATCTTCATCAGAGCCCTCCGAGGCAGTCTCTACCGCATCAGCTGCCGCAAGTCTATGGTATGCGAATGGGTCCAAGAACACCTGCCATACCTATCAACCCTTTCTCGGGTAATCAACCCCAACATCGGGGCCGACACGATTTTTGCGCATCTTTTGCGTCTTTTCTTTTTTGTCCACTGATCGTCGCTTAAATGCTACTTTACACCAGTTTGTCGATCCGCACCGCGCAGGCTTTGTACTCGGCCGTCATGGTGATGGAATCGAAGGCGTCCATGGTGAGCCAGTTGGCATTGTTCTTCAGGAAATGAAAGGCCATCCACACCATGCCACGGGTGCGAGCCTTTGAAGCCAGGTTTGCAGGGGAGGGACGATATTATTCATTATCAGGATGTTGAGAGTGATGGTTGGCACACTTGCTGGGGTGAGACATCATTGCCTGCAAATAGCTCGCTGGTAGCAAGTCTTGTGCTTGAAAGGAAGAAATCTTTACGTGTTCATGTCCCTGAAGGTTGCCACTATGGTGTATGTACGGGATTCAAATTTGTCGAACAAGGATTCCTGGAATCTAAGGAGATAAACGTTCGCTAATATGTGTACTTTGGAAGCCACGACGGAGTACTTCGGCGTTGGATCAACGGCAGATTGGCCTTCGAGAAAGCCGATATACGGTCCAGGTTTGATATCTATTTGGGCGGCAGTTGGACGGCACCACAAGACATGAATGTCTATTTCGATAATGTTGTCATTGCACGTAATTATATCGGTCCGCGTGAAATGAGCGCGCCTATCCCTCCGACTAATCTGCAGGTGGCGGATTAGAAAAGCCCACCAAGGCTTTTGATAAATTCACCAGTTGCTGCTGCGCCTTTTTCCTCCACAACCCGTATGGTCTGGGAGCCGATCACGGCAATATCTGCCTTACCTTTTAAAAAATCCACATCTGCCTTTTCCTTTACGCCGAATCCCACGGCCAGGGGAAGGTGGGTGGCTTTTCTGCACCGCATAAGATAGGCGGAAATATCATCTGAAAAGGCTGTATCTTTTCCGGTAACCCCTTTTCTTGCCAGGCAATACACAAACCCTGATGCAAAGGAAGACAGGTACTCAAGCCTTTGATCACTGGTTTCAGGGGAAAAAATATATATCGGGCTCAAACTGTTTTTCTTCATTGCACGAATATACGCTTCTCCTTCTTCCGGTGGAAGGTCAGGTATAATGGCTCCTTTAAGGTTGATTTGGGCCATCTTGTCCGCGAACTTATCCATTCCGTATTTAAAGGGAATATTGGCATAGCTCATAAATAAAAACGGAATGGGAAAGCTTGCGGATACTTTTTGAGCGAACTCAAAACATTTTTTAACGTTTGAACCGTTTTCAAGGGCTTTCTGGTTGGCTTTTAAAATGACTGGGCCGTCTGCCATGGGTTCTGAAAACGGGATCTGCAATTCCATCAAATCCACGCCTGCCTCCACCATCTGTTTTACAATTTCAAACGAATCTTCAAACGATGGATACCCCATAACAATATGGGTCATCAAAAGGATATCACGGGATTTTAACCGCTCTTTTATATAAGTCTCAAGCATTGTATTCTTTTGCCTTTTCAATAATAAATTCTTTCCATTTAGGATCGTTCACTGCTTCTGCCACGGTAAAAATATCCTTGTCCCCCCTACCGGACTGGTTAATAATTATTGAATCCTCTTTTGAAAGGGACGGTGCTTCCAGAAATGCCTGGGCAAATGCATGGGAGGATTCAAGCGCAGGTATAATCCCCTCCTTTTGCATGGTCAGCGTCAGGGCATCCAGAACTTGGGTATCTGTGACACTTTCAAACCGGGCAGTCCCCTGGTCATGCATATTGGACAGGATGGGGGACACTCCGATATAATCCAGGCCGGCTGAAATCGAATGGGTCTCTTTCATCTGGCCGTCATCATTCTGGAGAAAATAGGTTTTATACCCCTGGGCAATGCCCATGCTGCCATCATCTGATTTAAGCCGCGAGGCATGCATACCCGTGTCCAGTCCTTTGCCCCCTGCCTCAACGCCCACCAGTTCAACCGGGTCATCAAAAAATCCTGAAAAAATCCCCATGGCATTGGACCCGCCGCCCACACAGGCATATACTCTTTTTGGAAGCTGCCTTTCCGCCGCAAGAATCTGAGTTCTTGCTTCAGTTCCAATGATGGATTGAAAATAGGATACCATTTCCGGGAATGGATGGGGTCCGCAGGCGGTTCCCAGTACATAATGGGTGGTGTCCATATTGGTGACCCAGTCCCTGAAGGCTTCGTTGATTGCGTCTTTTAATATTCTTGTCCCGTCTTTTACGGGAATCACCGTGGCGCCCAATTGTTCCATCCAGAAGACATTGGGCCGCTGCCTCAGTACATCCACTTCTCCCATATAAATGGTGCAGTCAAACCCGAACTTTGCCGCCATGGTGGCAGTGGCCACACCATGCTGGCCGGCCCCGGTTTCCGCGATCACCCGTTTTTTGCCCATCCGTTTGACAAGAAGTCCCTGCCCCATCACATTATTGGCCTTATGGGCTCCGGTATGGTTGAGATCTTCCCGTTTAATATATATTTTGGCACCGCCAAGCGTACGGGTCAAATTGTCTGCAAAGGTCAGTGGTGTGGGGCGGCAGGAATAAGATGACATCAAAGTTTTGTACGCTTTCCAGAAGGATGGATCCTGTTTTATTTTCTCAAACTCTTTTTCAAGTTCGTCAAACGTGGCAACCAGGATTTCAGGCAGAAATGCCCCGCCATAGCTGCCGTAATACCCTCTGTATTTCATATTATTTTCTCCCAACTGGAATAAAAATATTAATTAAAAATTGTGTTTAGTCATCTGACAGGCCTTTGCCCGGTTGTATGGTCTGGGAGAAAACAAATTGATCTGTCCTGCAATACAATCTAGAAAAAACGGCGTTTTGGGCACCTGGAAAATTGAGTGACCTCTCCACTTCAAGGATGGAGTCAGACAATTTAAGCCCCAGAAGTCCAGCTTTTTCCGGGCATAGAAAAGCAGTTTTAAAGGTCTGTTGTCCGCTTTCCGGCTCCAAGTAATAGTGATCAGACACCACTTGGGAAAGGGATTTGTTTTCAAGGTCCATCTTGTCCAGGCCCAAAAATAATTCAGGGTGAAGATAAATATCCTCCAGCAGCACAGGAACTTTTTTGACACGAGTGAGCCGGGATAAAAAAAAGGAGGTTCCCTGGTTAAACGGGTTATTACTATCATTGAAAATTTTTTTTAAAGACAACGGCTCTATAAGCTTTGAATTGGTTTTGATCCCTTTTGTAAAGAATGCCTGAGAGGTGCCGGCAAGGGAAAACAGGTCCACTTGACGGCCCGGGTGCTTAACAAACGTCCCTGATCCTCTTTTCCGCTCCACAAGCCCTTTTCTCACAAGGACATCCATGGCCTGGCGAACTGTTGGACGCCCAATTTGATAGTGCTTTGCAATGCCGGTTTCAGAAGGGATCGCCTCTCCGGGTTGATAGATGCCCGAGCGGATCTGTTCGGTTAAAATATCTGCCAGCTGGTGGTATAGCGGAAGTGGCGACTTTGGATTGAGCACAGTTGACCTCAATACGTTTCATTTAAATATAGCATCAAAATAAAGGATAAATGTAAGGTTGTCAAGACAATTATACTTCTCTGTCGGAGTTTTTTCAGCTGCGCCACTATGAACGCCATTTTTTGCTCAGTGATGACCGAAGGCGGGGAAATTCTAATGGTATGCCCATGGCTGTCATGCACAACCAACCCGAGCTTCAACAGTGCCATCAAAGGCCTTATAGTGGCCGGTGATCGCGGTGTGGATGCCGTGCGAGGATTTGACCTGGAAGTATAATGCGGGGAGATCCTTGGGGGCGCCGGTATCAGCAGCAACGGCGGGGTAGGCTAGAGATCGATGGGCGCCTCATCGATCTAAGGCAACCCAAGACAGGCCGCAAGGCCGGGCTGGACTATGTACCCGAAGCACACATGCGGGACGATGGCCATAGCGGAGAAACGATCCTGAAGGTGTCCCAAGTGTGTATTGACAGCCTTCGCATGCCTGAGTTGTCCAAAAGGTGTCACATGGCGCCAGTATTCAGATAGCTGACGCTGAATACAATAGGGTCACTACAAACAACGTTGGATAAGTGCGTCCGGAATCTGCGAAATCTGGCCCGTGACCCATCATTTTTTCAGCTATCGCAATGATCGTTGATGCGATGAGGATGGTAACCATCCTCTTGAGGCTTTTTCTCCCGGATTCTCACGGATCGGCTCTGCTTAAAAACTAGATCGCTCAGTTTAGGTATAGAAAAGTAGACCACCTGAAAAACACCGGCCATACCTATCAACCCCAACATCGGGG
Source organism: Desulfobacteraceae bacterium (assembly GCA_050291585.1). Classification (GTDB taxonomy): domain Bacteria; phylum Desulfobacterota; class Desulfobacteria; order Desulfobacterales; family Desulfosarcinaceae; genus JASJCL01. The sequence goes on along the minus strand of JBNKKA010000048.1, from coordinate 14,950 downwards.
CCAACACGATGGTAGCGCTTCTATTGCGTCCTTTCTATTTTGTCCACTGATCGTCGCTTACATGTCACTTCGCGCCAGTTTGTCGATCCGTACCGCGCAAGCTTTGTACTCGGCCGTCATGGTGATGGAATCGAAGGCGTCCATGGTGAGCCAGTTGGCATTGTTCTTCTGGAAGTGAAAGGCCATCCAGACCATGCCCCGCGGCACCTGACGGGTGACCTTGGCGCGCACCTTAACCTTACCGCGTCTTGAAGCCACCTGAATCCACTCACCGTCGGCGATGCCGAAGTCGCGGGCATCTTCGATGGAGATGTCGGCGCTCTCGTCACCGAGGATGTCGTTGAGACCCTCACAGCGACCGGTCTGGGTCCGTGTGTGGTAATGGGTCAGGCGCCGGCCGGTACTGAGAACGAAGGGGTAGTCCTCATCGGCTTCCTCCACCGGCGGTGCCCAGTCCACGGGGTTGAAGACGCCCAGACCACAGGTGAACTGACCGTCCTGGTGGAGAAAACAGGTGCCGGGATGATTTTCATTGGGACAGGGCCACTGGAGGCCGTCGCCCTCGATGCGATAGTATTTGATGCCGCACATCTGGGGCGCCAGAACAGAGATCTCGTCGTCCCAGATCGACTGGGCGCTGGCAGAAGGCCAGTCATGCCCAAAGCGCTTGGCGATCTCTCTGAAGACCCACCAGTTGGGTCTGGCGTCACCCGGCGCCGGGCTGGCGGTGCGCACCATACTGATGCGTCGCTCACTATTGGTGAAGGTGCCATCGTTCTCGCTCCAGGCCGCCGCCGGGAAGATAACGTGGGCGAAGCGGGTGGTCTCGGTCTGGAAGATGTCGCTGCAGACGATGAATTCGGCCGATTCCAACTCGTGGGCCACCTTGGTCATGTTGGGTTCGGTGTTGGCCAGGTTCTCCCCGAAGATCCAGAAACCGCGTACTTTCCCGGAGCCGAGCCCCTCCATCATCTGGGGAAGCATGAGGCCGTTTTCGGCTGGCAGGGCGTCCACCCCCCAGGCGGCGGCGAACTTGGCCCGCGAATCGGCGTCGATCACTTTCTGGTAGCCGGGGTAGACATTGGGCAAGGCGCCCATGTCACAGGCTCCCTGGACATTGTTCTGGCCCCGCAGGGGGTTGACGCCCCCGCAAGCCACGCCCATGTTGCCCAGGAGCATCTGCAGGTTGGCCACACTCATGACATTGTGGGTGCCGCAGGTGTGCTCGGTGATCCCCAGTGTATAGCAGAGCATCACGGGCTTGACGGAGGCCAAGCGGCGGGCCAGATCGCGGATCATCGCTTCCGAAATACCGCAGATCTTGGCGGCCTTCTCCGGCGGATAGTCTGCCACCTTGGCCTCAAGATCATCGAAGCCCACCGTGCAAGAGTTGACGAATTTTTTATCGTAGAGATCCTCTTCGATGAGGACCTGCATGACGCTGTTGAGCAGGGCGATGTCGCTACCCACCCGCAGGGGCACGTGCAGGTGGGCGTGCTCCACCAGGGGATGCCTGCGGGGATCCGCCACGATGAGCTGGGCGCCTTTCTGGACGGCGTTTTTGACGAAGGTGGCCGCCACCGGATGGGCCTCGCACATGTTGGAGCCTATCACGAAGAACATCTTTGCGTGAGAGAACTCGTCGAATGAGTTGGTCATCGCCCCGGAACCGAAACTGGTCGCCAGACCGGCGACAGTGGGAGCATGTCAAGTGCGGGCACAATGGTCGATGTTGTTGGTCTGAAACACCGCCCGGAAGAGCTTCTGCATGTTGTAGGAGTCTTCGTTGATGCTGCGCGCGCAGCTGACTCCGGCCAGGGCGTCCGGGCCGCTCTCTGTGATGATGGCCTGGAACTTCTCTGTCACCAAGTCGAGGGCCTCCTCCCAGGAGGCCTCCCGGAAGTCACCGCCCTCGGTGCGGATGAGGGGCGTTTTGAGTCGCTCGGGGGAGTAGATGAAGTCGTAGCCGAAACGGCCTTTGACGCACAGGCGCCCCTGGTTGGGCTGGGCATTTTCAACGCCGGTGACCTTGACGATCTTACCCTCCTGGACATGCAGCAGTTGCTGGCAGCCCACTCCGCAGTAAGGGCAGGTGGTGCGGATCTTCTCCGTTTTCCAGGGCCGCCAGGTGTGGCGCGCTTTTTTCTCCACCAAGGCGCCCACCGGGCAGGCTTGGATGCACTCCCCGCAGAAGACGCAGTCCGAGTCCTTCAGGCAGCGGTCGCCGGCGGCCACGATCTTGGCACCTGCGCCGCGGTAACCGAAGCTGATGGCCCGGTTGACCTGCACCTCGTTGCAGGCCTGTACACAGCGGCCGCAGAGGATGCAGCGCGAAAAGTCGCGTACGATCAGAGGATTGGCCAACTCCATTGGGTACTCGCTGCCACCAGGATCATAGCCGTTGCCGCTGACCTGATATTCGTAGGCCAGATTCTGGAGCTCGCAGTCCCCCCAGGCCGGGCATAGCTCGTCAGATGCGTCCTCTGCCTGGACCCGCATCTGTAACTCGGTCCAGGCATCCGGTTCCCCAGCATGGGCGATGTCGCCATTGGCGATGGCACAATTGTGGTTGCCCGAGGAGAGCATCAGTTCCAGCACCATCTTGCGGGCCTGGATCACCTTGGGCGATTCGGTCTGAACCACCATGCCCTTGGCCGCCGGGGTGCTGCAGGCCGCTAATAGCGTGCGGGCGCCTTGCACCTCAACGACGCAGATGCGACATGCACCTGTGGGCGTCGTGCCTTTCAGGTGACAGAGAGTAGGGATGCGGATCGCCTGGGCGCGGGCCGCCTCCAGAATCGTTTGTCCAGGTGTAAAAGTGATCTCACGGCCATTGATCACCAGGTGAGGGGTCTCCATTGGGCCTGCTCCTTGATTATCCGGTGCGATTTCGGGTCTGACTAGAGTGTCGGGAAGGACGATGAGCAGGGGGATAGCATGTGGACTTGATTAAGTCAATTATGACATAAAAAAACTTAAAAAATGTATATAACAATTTGGAATAACGATTATAACTAAGTAAATTTTGGCATAATAAGGCGGGGGGTCGGGAGCCTCCTGGCGCAGGCTCCCGGTGAAGCTTTCTCAGCTGCCACTATAGGGACCATCGCTGTCCCACTCTGTGCGACTTTTGTTCAAGATAAGGCCGAAATTCTTGTCGTAATCGATGATGGAATGGTCAAAGGGGCCGACTTCGACGGTGATGTCGAAGGAGACCCCCGTTGAGACCTTGAGGAAGCTGTCGAGCGTGGCCCAGTCTTCGCCGGGGTCGGTTTTGCTGGTATCAGCCCTCAGGGTGGCGCCGATGTCGGCGCGCGCATAAGGTCCGCCTAGCCCGTAGAAACGCAGCTTGGGCTCGATGCGGCCATAGGCCTGGAGGGTGAAATCGCCGTCCACGATCTCCGGATCGTGGAAGACACGATTGTAGCCCGTGACGGGCTTCCAGTCGGGACCGGAACGCCCCCGGCGATAGTCGACGCCATACTTGCTATAGACTTCGTAGTCGACCACGGAGAGTACCACCGCGTTACCCTCGGCCTCGCCATGGACGGACACCTCAAAAATGGGACGCACATAGACCGGCAGGGGGCCGATGAAAAACTTGATCGAGGGGGCCCTGACCTCGGCGAGGGTGCGGGAGATATCGGCATCGCCGTCCACCTCCACTTCGATCTCGGCGTACTGGGTCGGCTTGAAGCTTCCCACGAAACGGCGCAGCTTCCAATCGGAGTAGCGCAGGTAAAAGTGCACCGGCATCTCGAAGCCGATGACGCCCCTGACCGCCATGCTGCCGTGTCCGTCGGATTCGTTGGCCTGGCTGTCCGAGTAGTCGAACTCGAATGCATATCTGGGGTTCCAGTCTCCCGAGGCGGCTGCCCTGGCGAGGAAATTTTTTTGCTCAACCACCCGAGAGGCCACAGCACTGGCGCGGCCGGGATCGGTGCTTGCGCCATCCAGGCGTCGAACGCTCCGCCGGAACTCATTCGCGCTGAGCCGGCGCACACCGGGGGCAAGCGTCATGCTTTCACCGGCTTCACGATCATCGCCCGCACCGCTTTCGACGGCTCCGGTATCGTCGACGCTCTCCTTATGGTCCATCTCCAGTGTCTGAATCACCGTGGCCATATCTCCCTCGCTGGTGCCGAGGGAGACATTCCCATTGAGCAGGCCGGTAACCCTGTCGATCTGACGAAGGCCGCCGTCGGGGAACAGGTCGCAAGGGGCGATGGCCACCAATTGGTCCGCAGACACCAGGAGGGCTCCTGCGCCGCTCACCTCCATCGCGCCGGTGTCTTCGTCATAGCTCACGATGGTGATGGGTGCTTCATTTTTAACTGTGCCGTCGGCGTTGAAGCTCTGCAAGGTTCCGTCCTCGATGGAGACAACGGCCTCGTTCTGGATCTGCAGGTCGCGCACATCGTTGACCACCTCCTGGGCGTTGATGGCTATGGTGACGGGGGTGCCGCCGTCCGGCGGGGTGGCCGTGATGGTCGCCACCCCTTCGTTTGTGGCCAGGGCCAGTCCACTGCCATTCACCAGGGAGACCGATTCATTGTTGGATGCCCAGAGATAGTCGGCTGCATAGTTAACCACCTCCTGGAGGTTGTTAAGGGCCAATAGTTCGGTGGCCAGGGTCTCGCAGGTGGATACCAATCCCGGTATCAGCTCCGCACCGAAGATGGTATCAACGGCGTCACAGACCGTCTGTGGAGTATAGCCGCCGGGGATGGCGATCTGACCCAGCGCTTCGTAAATGGCGTCGATCTCGTCCCATTTGGCGTCGATGGCGGTTTCCGTAGCCCCGGCAGCTTCAGAGAAAAGCAGGGCAGACAGATTGACGCTTTCCCCCACTACGGCATCGTAGGTGTAATCAGCGGTGGCCGCTGGGGAGTCACCATCGGTGCTGCCCTCGTTGCCGCTGTGGCCACAGGCGGTGAAGACGGAGAAGCTTATCAACAAGGAGATTAGGGCGAGTCGGTATCTGAGCATTCGGTTGCACTCCTTACTAAGTGTCAAATTGAGGTTTTGAAGAGACGGGTGACATTCGGCAACACTTGAGGAACTGCTATTGCTATCGTCAGTTCTCCACCTGACATTAGCGTTTTTTTATCCCAACCGTTTGTTTCTATTGTAAAATTAGCAATGCAGTGTTTCCGGCAAGCATAAAAGAAGACGGCACTGGTGAAAACTCGGGAACCACCATATAAATGATCTCGTTTTATTCAAGTTGACATATTGTTCGGTGGATTTAAGCGTGCTAATGTCTGCGTCACGCAAGGTTTCGGCGAACAACTAAATTCTTATCTTGGTAGTTTTACTTCGCGTTGAGCAGAAACAGGGTTTGTATGATGGAAGTCAGTGGAGCGACCATACTGGTTATCGATGATGAAGCCACCGTTCGTGAGAGTATTGCCAACTACCTGGAGGACAGGGAGTTTACTACTATTACCGCGGAAAATGGACCTATCGGTCTGGAGCACTTCGCGGCCGAGAAGATAGATCTTGTCCTGGTAGACCTACGCATGCCGGAGGTGGACGACGGTTTGGAGGTACTGGCCAAGATCAACACCTCCAGCCCGGATACGCCCCTCATCGTGATCTCCGGAACCGGTGTGATCGCGGATGCCGTGGAAGCCGTCAAAAGAGGGGCCTGGGATTACATCCTCAAGCCCATCGACGATTTTTCGGTGTTGGATCATGCCATCGATAAGGCGCTGGAGAAGGTGCGTCTGCTGCGGGAGAATCGTCGCTACCAGCAGCACCTGGAGCTGATGGTGGCCGAACGTACCCAGGAACTGAAACAGGCCAACGACCACCTCAGCCGCATCAATATGCGCCTGCGCAACATCGTCGAGACCACCCGCACGCTCTCCTTCTGCGCCGAAGTTGAAACCTTTGGCTCCCTTTTACTGGAGGAGTTCGGCAAGCACATGCTGGCCACCGGCGGCAGTCTCTATATAATCGAAGAGAAAGGGCTACGGCTGGTGCACGCCCTGGACCCCGGGCATGCGCCGGCGTTTATCGCCTTCCCCATTTCGGGAGATTCCGTCTTTCAGCAGGTGATCGAACGGAAAAAGCCCATCCTGATTGAAGACATTACCGGCGAGGTGCGCCTTTCCTCCAGTGGCTGGCAACATTACCAAGATGGCTCGGCACTCGTTTTTCCCCTGCCTGACGAGACCGGTAATATCATCGCCATATTGACCCTTCACAGCAAGACGCCACCGCCTTTTCTCGAACAGGACAAGGAGATCGGCACCATCCTGGCTTCATACAGCTGTGAGGCCCTAAGGGCCGTGCGGGCCACCGAGAGCCTCGTGGAGCGTGAGCAACAATTCCGTTCGATCCTTGACAATATCCGCATCGGCATCATCATCGTGGCGGTACGCAATCGGGTGGTTGTCTACGTGAACCCCACCGCCTTGGTGATGATCGGTGCATCCGCCGACGAGATCATTGGCTGTAATTGCGACGAGGTGCTGAATCCCAACGATGAAGCGCTTTGCCCTATTCTCGACCTCGGCCAGGAGGTCGATTCCTCCGAGCACCTGCTGCTCGCCCGTGATGGGCGCCGGATACCCATCCTCAAGACCATCACGCGCACCACTTTCCGGGGCCAAGAATGTCTCCTGGAGAGCTTTATCGACCTGACCGCCTCAAAGCGCTCGGCCGAGGAAAAAGCCGAACTGGAAGCCCGGCTCCGTCAGGCTCAGAAGATGGAGGCCCTGGGCACCTTGGCCGGGGGGATCGCCCATGACTTCAACAATATCCTCAGTGCCGTGATTGGATACGCAGAGTTGGGCTGCCTGGATCTGGACGACACCACCCACGGCCTCCACCGCAAACTTACCGCCATCCTCGACGCCGGTCAGCGCGCTAAGGAGCTAGTCGCCCAGATCCTCACCTTCAGCCGCATGCAGGAGCAGATCTTCACACCCCTAAGCGTCGCCCCCATCGTCAAAGAGGCCCTGAGCCTGCTCAAGGCGTCCCTACCATCCCATATTCGTCTTGAACACCGTATCGAGACCCATCGAAAAGTGCTCGCCGATTCCACCCAGATCCATCAGATCATCATGAATCTGTGTACAAATGCCTACCATGCCATGGAAGAAGAGGGTGGTCGACTCTCCATCTCTCTGACCGACATCGTCCATGACGGACAGACCATAGCCGTGGATCTACCACCGGGCGAATATCTGAACCTGTCGGTTGAAGACACAGGCTCGGGCATCCCTGCAGAAGTTCTGGAGAGCATTTTCGACCCTTACTTCAGCACCAAGGACAAAGGCACCGGACTGGGGCTCGCCGTCGTGCATGGCATCGTTAAAAGCCACGGTGGAGCCATCACGGTGAAAAGCGTCGCCGGCGAGGGCGCTGCATTTCGAGTCCTGCTACCCACCACCGAAGAAGAGAATACAGTGGTCGACCAAGAGGCAGAAGGTCGCCTCTCCGGTGGCACCGAGCGCATTCTCATTGTCGATGATGAAAGTGAGCTGGTGGAGATTTGTTCGCAAATGCTCAGGCGCTTGGGCTATGGGGTGACGGGCGCGGTGGGGAGCCTCAATGCGCTGGAGGTTTTCAAACAAAGCCCGGATCAATTCGATCTGGTGATCACCGACATGAATATGCCCGCCATGACGGGGGAGCACCTGGCTCAGGCGATCATCGCCATCCGTGCGGACATCCCTATCATTCTGTGTACCGGCTATACCGACCGCCTCGATCAAAAAGGGGCAAGGCGTATGGGCATTCGTAAATTCCTGATGAAACCCTTGGACATGAACACGCTTGCGGAAGCGGTGCGTGAAGCTTTGAATTCGCCTGAAAATGAGACCCAGATCGTCTGAGGTGATTTTACTAGCTATTTTTTTGCGGAGAGGGCGTCTCCAGAATCGGAGAGGGCGTCTCCAGAAGCGGCGAGGGCGTCTCTGAGAAAGGCGGCCACGCCGGCCACGTCCGAAAGGGTGAAAAGGGGCTTGTCCACACCCAGGGGGAGATCGCTTATGATGGCGATCAGGTGGGGGTCGGTCAGGCATATGGGCTCGGCGTCACCGGTGGCTTCTGGGCGGAAAACTTCGATCTTGGGGCAATGGCTGCGTTTATACCCTTCGATGATGATTAGGTCGGCGGCGGGCAGCAGGGGAAGCAACTCTTCGGGCTGGTGATCATACTCGCTGTCCATGACGAGACCGATTTGTTTGGCCGAAGAGATCAGCGTGGCGACTGCGCCAGCCTTTTTATGGCGCCAGGTATCCTTGCCCGGTTTATCCATTTCAAAACCGTGGACATCATGCTTGATCAGGGCCACTCTGATGCCCTGGGAGGTGAGCAGACGGATCAGTTTTTCGATGAAGGTGGTTTTACCCGAGCCCGAGTGACCCACAAAGGAGACGATGGGCGGCGTTTTTTGGGGGAGGGCGGTTTGAGTCAGTCCGTCGACTGCTGGGTTCTGGTTCGTTTTCACGGTTTTATCAAACATATCGCTTATGCTTTAAAGTGGGCTGCAAGTTGTTCTCGTGATCAATACCGGGGCCCTGTGTGCCCCATCAATAGCTGTGTGCAAGGGCTCATTGAGGAGCCATCGTTGCTTCATGCTTATACCCTACACCGACCACGGTTACAATAATACGTGATTTGTCGGGGGTAGCTCCGATCTTAATCAGTCCGTAGCACGATGAACATCCCTATTTAACTCTCTTTTTGATTGAAAGACAGTATTTATTTTTTAAAGGGCCCTATGTCAAATTAAACGTCACACTTTTTTATTTTTATTTTCCTCGGGGCTATGCTATATCTCGATCTAATATATAACGCTTCCTATACGACTCTCTTCGGGAGTCGTAAAGCCTTTCCCGGAAAGGTTTTTTTAGGTTCGTATTTATGTTAATACAAGCATAAAGAGACAAGGATATGGACACTTTCGAAACCCTCCTGCAAGGCTCCGCCGACGCCCACGGTCACCTGTGCCCAGGCCAGGTAGTGGGCGTGCGCATGGCCATGCTGGGATGCGGCCTCATCGGCCTGGACCAACCCCGTGAGATGCCCCAGATTAAGCGCCTCATCGTATATGTGGAGATCGATCGCTGCGCGGCCGATGCCATCGCATACGTAACCGGTGTCAAACTCGGGCGCCGGTCCCTCAAGTTTATGGACTACGGCATCATGGCGGCAACCTTCGTCAATTTGGACAGCCGCGCCGCAGTCCGAATCGTTTCCACCGAGTCCTCCAGGGATCTGGCCGGCCTCTATGCCCCCGGAATCAGCGATCCCCACCAGCAGCAGCTCGAGGCTTACATTCGCATGCCGGACGAGGTGCTCTTTGATGTGCAAGAGGTAACAGTGGAGGTCCCCTTCCACGATATGCCGGGTCCCTCGCGCTTTAAAGCCACCTGTGAGCGCTGTGGCCAGGTGATTCGTGATAAGAAGGAGATCTACAAAGGCGGTCAGGTGCTTTGCCGGCCCTGCGCCCAGGGGGCTTACTTCAAAACCAAAGGTGTGTGCGCCGATAAGCAACGCGTTTCTCCGGCGCCCGTCCCGCGTCTGCGGGCGGTCTGATTACAGGTCTTACCAATTCAATATCAGAAGGTAAACGCTTCATGTGCAATGAAAACGCCAAATTCCACGATGAAAAACTCACCAAGGTTACCATCGAAGAGGCTGTTGGATCACGTCTGGCCCACGACATCACCGAGATCCGTCCGGGAGAGTTCAAGGGCCCCTCGTTTCTGCGCGGGCACCAGGTGGCCCAAAGCGATTTGTGTCGCCTCATGCGTCTGGGCAAGCGCCACCTCTATGTCCTCAACCTGAAGGAGAATCAGGTCCACGAGGATGACGCCGTGGTGGAATTGGCCACCGCCCTGGCGGGACCGGGGGTCACCTTCGGCGGCCAGCCCCGGGAAGGCAAGCTGCAGCTCACGGCGGCCTATGACGGTCTGCTCAAGATCGACAGCGAGGCCCTGGTGGCCTTCAACCTCCTGCCCGATGTGATGTGCGCCGCACGGCACAACAACGTGCCTGTGAAAAACGGCTCGATCGTGGCCGGCACACGCGCCATCCCCCTGGTCATCGACCGGGAGCGCCTGGATGCGGCCGTGGCACTTGCCGGCGAACACACACCCATTTTCAGCGTCAAGAGCTATTGCCGCACGCAAGTACGCCTGATCATCACCGGCAACGAAGTCTACGAAGGCCTCATCGAGGACAAGTTCGAGGCCATCGTCAGGGACAAACTGGAGCAGTTTGGCGCCGAGCTTGTCGAGACCATTATCCTGCCCGACGATGTCGAGCAGATCGCCGCTACCACGCGCCGTTTTCTGGCGGCCGACACGGACCTGATTGTCACCACCGGCGGCATGTCGGTGGACCCCGACGACGTCACCCGGGTAGGCATCCGCCAGGCCGGCGTTGACAGGCTTTACTACAGCGCCGGGGCCCTGCCCGGGGCCATGGGGATGATGGCCTACCAGGGCGGGACCCCCATCGTTGGCATTCCAGCCTGTGGCCTCTTCCATAAGATCACGGTCTTCGATCTGCTTCTGCCACGCCTTTTGGCCGGTGAAGATCCGGACAATGTCGATATGGCGCGTCTGAGTGTTGGCGGCCTCTGTCTGGACTGCAAGGTCTGCCGCTACCCGGATTGCAGTTTCGGTAAATATATGTAACCGGTTGGCTCCTTTCTCAACGGTCTCCATTCAACCTAGCAATCCCCCTTCCTTCACATTGATCGGGCGGACGAACTATGCCATAATTTGTCCTGTATCGGCTAGAAGTGCTAAGCGGATACACTCAACGATCAGCCACGTTTAAATCTATATTTTTGTCATTCATATATTTTGCGATCGTGAACAGGAGGGCTTTGTATGGATACGTCGACCCGCTATTTAGGCCTGGAGCTCAAAAACCCCATCATCGCCGGGAGCTCCGGCATGACCAGCTCGGTGGCCAAGATCAAGGATCTGGAGGCCAAAGGAGCCGGGGCCGTGGTACTCAAGTCGATCTTCGAAGAGGAGGTGGCCCTCGAATATGCCGACTACGCCAAGGACAGCCCCAAAGGCGCCGATGGCCAAGCCTACTTTGAATACGAGGGGCGCATCAGCCCCATTGAGTACTACCAATACGTTTTGCGCGAGAAGAACCTCAAGAAATACGTCGACCTGGTGGGAGAGAGCAAAAAAGCCGTCTCCATCCCCGTCATGGCCAGTATCAATTGCTTTCTCCAGAGCGTGGAGTGGCTCTCTTACGCCAAACACCTGGAAGCGGCCGGGGCCGATGCCTTGGAATTGAACATGTTTTTTCCGCCCACCGACTTCGAAGGCAGTCGTAAAGATACGGCGGCTTTCTACTTCGATACCTGCGCGGCCGTCACAGAAAAACTCTCCATTCCGGTGGCTTTAAAGATCAGCCCCTACTTCACCGATCTGGGACCCATGATTCAGAAACTCTCCAGAACCGGCATCGGGGGACTGGTACTTTTCAACCGCTTTTTCAGCCCCGATATCGACATCGACAAAATGGAGTTGACGCCTGCCTTTGTTTTCAGCAACCCCGCCGAGCTGGCCCTCTCCCTGCGCTGGATCGCCATCATGGCCAACAAGGTGGACTGCGATCTGGCAGCTTCCACGGGCATTCACAATGGGGAGGCCGTCATCAAGCAGCTCCTGGCCGGTGCCGACGCCGTCCAGGTGGCCTCGTGCCTTTATAAAAACGGTAGCGATCACATCGCCACCATGCTCGAACGCCTAGAAAGCTGGATGAGGTCCAAGGGATGCCGCGGGCTGGCCGACTTCAAAGGCAAGCTCAGTCAGGAGAAGAGCAGCGACCCCTCCATTTACGAGCGTACCCAGTTCATGCGCTTCTTTGGTGGAAAAAAAGACAACCTGCTTTAATCGATTTTTATTCAGAAATGGCACCTGTCACCCACCGCATGAGAATGGCTGGCGCGTATCACCACCGGTGAGATGTTGTACTTTCGGTTGACATAAACTTAGGAGTCCCTCTTGAATCGACCGCTTCTGCTGTGTTTACTTCTGCTGGTGGGCATGGCCCATGGGGCGACCGCTGCGGATTCCATCGCTATCAGTGCCGCCACCCAGGAATGCATTGACTGCCACGCCAGTTTTCATCCCGGTATCGTGGCAGATTGGCAGAAAAGCCGCCATGCCGCCACCACACCGGCGCTAGCTATGGCCGTCACCGGTGAAAGGCGCAAGGTCTCCACCGAGAGCGTTCCCGAAGCCCTCCAGAACGTTGCCGTGGGCTGCGCCGAGTGCCATCAGCTGCGCCCCAAGGCCCACGCCGACACCTTCGAGCACAACGGCTACCATGTCCATGTGGTGGTCTCTCCCCTGGACTGCGGCTCCTGCCATCCCGAAGAGGCGGAACAATACGACCGCAATGTCATGGCCCATGCCCGTAAAAACCTGGCGGAGAATAAAATCTACAACCAGCTGCAGCGCTCGATTCTTGGCCATCCGAAAGTGATTGCGGGTAAGCTTGAACTCTCGACCGAGAGCGCCGCCACACGTGCCGAAAGCTGTTATTACTGCCACGGAACGGAGCTAAAGGTGATCGGCACCGAAGTGCGCGACACCGATGCCGGCGAGCTTGAATTCCCCGTCATCAAGGGCTGGCCCAATCAGGGGGTGGGGCGCATCAACCTGGACGGCAGTCGCGGTTCCTGCGCGGCCTGCCATACCCGCCACCAATTCTCCATGGCCATGGCGCGCAAACCCGACACCTGCGGCGAATGCCACGTGGGACCCGACGTCCCGGCCCTCAAGGTGTACAAAAGCAGCAAACATGGAAACATCTACCACTCTTTGCACAAGGACTGGGATTTCAACGCCGTGCCCTGGACCATCGGCAAAGACTTCGGCGCACCCACCTGTGCCGCCTGCCACATCAGCCTCCTGGTAGACGGCGACGAGAACGTGGTAGCCGAACGCAGTCACGAGATGAAGGACCGCCTCGCCTGGCGAATTTTCGGTCTGGTATACGCCCACCCACAACCCATCAGCCCGGACACCAGCATCATCCGCAATAAAAAGGGCCGACCCCTGCCTACGGATCTCGACGGCGGGTTTGCGCAAAAATACCTCATCGATCCGGACACCCAGGCCCAGCGTAGGGCGGAGATGGAGGCCATCTGTCTCAAATGCCATGATTCAAGTTGGGTCAAGGGTCACTTCAGGCGCTACGAGGGGACGATTCTGACCTCCAACGCGACGGTCAAGGCGGCCACCGATCTCATGCAGACCGCTTGGGATAATGGCATCGCCAAAGGCTTGGATCAGGGCGAAAACCCCTTTGACGAGGCCATCGAACGGATCTGGAGCGATGGCTGGCTTTTCTACGCCAACACCGTGCGTTTCGCCTCGGCCATGGGCGGGGGCGGGGATTATGGTGTCTTTGCCGACGGCCGTTACCAGCTCTCATCGACCATTTATAAACTGGCCGACCGCCTGGCGTTGGAGAAGCGTCTGGGGCCTTTGGCGGATTAACATAAACTACATTACCCTGTGCCCGGTGGCCCAGAGTGTGATAAGTGCCATCAATATTGCCCACGAACTGGAGATGACGGCCGACAACCCTTCGTAATTGCTTTGCGAAGAGTTGTCGGTATGGCGCTAGCGCCAGCTGGTAACGGCGTGCAGCTTTCATTCTAATTGACCACACCGCTATAGGTTCCAGCCCTTTTTAATGCGTCTATCATTGTTTCCGGTGAGATCTTCCTGCTGTCATAGGTCACCCGGTTTATTTCTCTGGCGTTGTGAAATCCCCTGGTTACTTCTTTTACACCATCGAGCCCCTCCAGGGCCGCTCTGCCGACATCGTATCAGTGGACATAAAATGTGATCTGCGCCATGGAGGGGTCCTTTGCCTGGGTGATGGCACCCTGAAACAGCCAGAACGCCACAGCCAATATTGTCAGCCCGAGAATCAATTTTGACTTCATGTGATGCCTCCCTTGGTCCTGTTCAGGTTTTGACATTGACCTGAGCTGTTGATTGTTTAATTGAAAAGTGACTGGTAGCGCTCATAGCCTTCCTTTTGCAGATCCTCTGCAGGGATAAAACGCAAGGCGGCCGAATTGATGCAGTACCGAAGCCCTGTTGGTTCGGGGCCATCCTCGAATACATGCCCCAGGTGGGTGTCGGCGATCTTGCTGCGAACCTCGGTTCGGACCATGAGAAAGCGCTTGTCCGTTTTTTCAACGACATGGCCGGCCTCGATGGGCTGAGTAAAACTGGGCCATCCCGTGCCGGACTCGAATTTGTGGGTGGAACTGAACAAGGGCTCGCCCGAAACGATATCCACATATATGCCGGGCTCGTGGTTGTTCCAGAATGCATTCTTGAACGGTGGTTCGGTACCGTTCTGGCGAACCACCGTGTATTGCATTGAGGTCAGCTGCTTGCGTAGGGATGCATCGTCAGGGACGGCGTATTTCATGTTCATATTCATGTTCTGTGGAGCCATCGCATCTTTGTTACTGGCTTTTCCAGTGTTTCGCATACTATCTCTCTGCTTGGTTTTGTACGTGGCCAGTTTATCCATCTTCCAGGCGCTTTCCAGGAACTGGTCCCGGCCTGAACCGGAGCGGTACCATTTGTAGCGCAAGGGGTTCTTTTTATAATAGTCCTGATGATATTCCTCGGCCTTGTAGAAGGGGCCCAGGGGGAGGATGTCGCTAACGATCGGTTTATTGAACTGACCAGATGCTTGCAGTTCGGTCTTGGAAGCTTCTGCCAGCTTGTGTTGCATGTCATCGGCATACCAGATGACGCTGCGATATTGGCTGCCGCGGTCCACGAACTGGCCGCCCGAATCCGTCGGGTTGACATGGCGCCAGAAAACATCCAGCAGTTGCTCGTAGTCGATAGAGCGGGGGTCATAGATTACTTGCACGGATTCCACGTGGCCTGTCGTACCGCCGGAGACCTGTTTATAG
>JBNKKA010000047.1:0-26769 GCA_050291585.1 Desulfobacteraceae bacterium | reverse complement strand
TCTTCGGGTTTGCCGCGCCCCTCGACAATATCCTCCAGAATGGTCAGCATTTGCTTGGTGCCCAAGCGACAGGGCACACACTTCCCGCAGGATTCTTTCTCGGCAAAGTCCAGGAAATAGCGGGCAAAATCGACCATGCAGGTGTTCTCGTCCATGACGATGGCACCGCCGGAGCCCATGATGGCCCCCACTTTTACGATGGCCTCATAGTCCACGGGGGTATCCAGTTGATGTTCAGGAATGCAGCCCCCCGAGGGGCCGCCCAGTTGGACCGCCTTGAACTTGCGCTTCTTGGGAATGCCACCGCCGATATCGTAGATAATCGAACGCAGACTGGTGCCCATGGGCACCTCAACCAGACCGATATTGTTCACATCGCCCGAGATGGCGAACACCTTGGTACCCTTGGAGGTCTCGGTGCCCACGCCGGCGTACCAGGCCCCGCCCTTGCGGATGATCTGGGGCACGTTGGCCAGCGTCTCAACATTGTTGAGGATGGTGGGTTTCTCCCAGAGGCCTTTGTGGGCCGGAAAGGGCGGCCGCGGCCGTGGCATCCCCCGGCGCCCCTCTATGGAACGCATCAGGGCGGTCTCCTCACCACAGACGAAGGCACCCGCGCCCTGGTAAATCTCGATCTCAAAATTGAAACCCGATCCAAGGATATCGGTGCCTAAAAGACCGTATTCCGTGGCCTGACGGATGGCGATCTCCAAACGTTTGATGGCCAGGGGGTATTCGGTGCGGGCGTAGATGTACCCCTTGGGGGCGTTGATGGCCCTGGCGGCGATGAGCATCCCCTCCAGCACGGCATGGGGGTCGGCCTCCAGAATGCTGCGGTCCATGAAAGCCCCCGGATCACCCTCGTCGGCGTTGCAGAGCACATATTTTAGGTCGCCGGGACTGGCTTTGGCAAAGGCCCACTTCATACCGGTGGAAAAACCGGCCCCCCCGCGCCCGCGTATGCCGCTGGCCTTCATCTCCGCGACGATGTCGTCGGGACTCAGTTCGAGGAGGGCGCGGGCGGCCCCGTAGTAGCCATCGCGGGTGATGTAATCGTCGATCTGTTCGGGATCGATGATGCCCTTGTTGCGCAGGACCCGGGGCATCTGGTGGGCAAAGAAGGGGATGTCGCTCTGGACGGGGATACGCGCCTTATCGGCGGGATTCTTGTAGAGCAGACGCTCCACCGGTTTGCCCTTGACCAGGTGGGATTCCACCACCTCGGCCATATCCTCCACCTTGAGCTTCTGATAAAAGATATCGCCGGGGTGCACCACCATGATGGGGCCCATGGCGCAGAACCCGTTGCAGCCAGTCTCGACCACGTCCACCGTCGACCTGAGATCTTTTTTTTCAAGCTCTGCAAGGAGGGCGTCCTTGACCTTGAGGCTACCGGTGGCGTGGCAGCCCGTCCCCCCGCAGAGCAGCAGGTAGGTCTTATCCTTGAAGGCCAGTCGATCCGCATGTTCCGTCTTGATACGCTCGAGTTCAGCGACGGTCATCCGCCCCATATTCGATCTCCTTACACTCTTAAGCGCCGATATACTTAGGCGCACATGTCATTTCTAATCGTTACGCCATTCAGGCGCCTGCGTCTAAATGCTGCCTTTACCAGGATCCGTCAAGCCCACGGATACCGTTCATGTAGAGCCGCCCGCAGGCAACGAAAAGTGAGTCCTTGCTGAGCAACAGGGGAATCTCGTGTGTCTTGGCCATCTTCACAAAGGTCTCTGGCGGCTGCTTGCCGCGCACAATGACGATGGCCCCCACACCGACGATCTTGGCCGTCCGAATCACATGATCTGTGGTGACCCCCGTGAGCAGGACGCAGCCCTTTGCCGCAGCGGCGAGGACATCGTCCATGAGATCGGCCGCCCCTCCGGAGGTCACGACGTCGTCGAGTTTGTCTTCACCGTAGAGCACCTCTGCATCCAGAATATCTTTGACTTCCGCTATCTTCATCATTTCGCACTATTTATACCGCTAGGGTTGGGGGCAAACTAGCTGCCCAGATAGAATTTGTTCAGAGCCGAAAGCTGGCATGCCTAAGTTATCCTTCAGCGCAGGGGCTGGAACGCTGTGTTTTTTTACTCATAGGGTTCGAGCAGGTCGATCACTTTGTCCGCAGACACATCGCCGTAGGTGTCTTCGCCCACCACCATCACCGGTGCTAGACCACAGGCCCCCAAGCAACGCACCGCCTCCAGGGAGAAGCGGCGATCTTCGCTGGTGCCGCCTTCGGGCACCTTGAACTGGTTTTCAACACGCGTCATCACCTCTTTGATCCCCTTGACGTAGCAGGCGGTCCCCAGACACAGACGAATGGTATGACGACCCTTGGGCACCATGGAGAAAAGGGAGTAAAAAGATGCCACACCGAAGACCTCACTGGACGGCAGGTTGAGCCCGCGACTGATGTAGTCAAGGAGTTCAGCGGGTAAATAGCCCACCACGTTCTGGCATTCGCGCAGCACGGTAATGATGGAGCCTGCCACCGACTTGTGGGCGTCGATGACGGCGTCGATGCGGGGCCACATTTCAGGGGTAATGTCGGGGTGCTGTGGAAAGGAAACTGCACGCATCTACATAGTTCTCCAGTTAGGGGTTGAATACCGCATGGATGTTCGGTTGAATCGGGCCGTCTGGTGTCGCTCTGCAAAAGGGGCCGAATCTGAATCCCAAGGGCCACCGGCCCACCTAGCCGGCAGGCCGGCCTGAGTGCGCCTGCAGAGCTGCCGTAGCGTATGGAAAGCCGTCCGCAAGATCGCATAAACATATGCTAAAGTCAATCTGCGGCAGTCGGCATTGGGCGGGTTCCAGCACCAAATTTTATAAGAACCATCACCGGCAGATACATAAGGGGGTTACCACCTTCCGCATGGGATGGGGCGCCAATCTGCAGCAAAGCGCTTGTGAGTTGACGCTGTGGCTGGATTTTGCATATACCTGTCCATTCCCACACCGGCACGAGCTTCATGCCGGCCTCAACTTATCAGCTTGTAGCCATTAGGATTTGAGATGCAAACAGCCTGGAGTGACGCCGCCGCCCTTGCCGCAGACTACCTGCGCCCGCGCCTGCCGGCGGCCCCCCGCGTGGGGCTGCTGACCGGAACCGGCCTGGGCGGCCTGGCGACGATGATCGAATCCGCCTGCGAAACCGACTACGCGGATATACCCCACTTTCCAACGTCCACCGTGGAGAGCCACAAGGGGGTCCTTGTGGGTGGTGAAATCGACGGTGTCCCCGCAGTGGTCTGCCAGGGTCGTTTTCACCTCTATGAGGGCTACTCGCCCCAAGAGGTCACCTTCTCCATCCGCGTCATGCAGGCCCTGGGGGTGGATCACCTCATCGTCACCAATGCCGCCGGCGGCCTGGACCGGGACTTCGCTGCCGGAGACCTGATGCTGATCCGAGACCACCTCAACCTCACCGGTGCCAACCCTCTGGTGGGACCCAATGAGGAGCAGTGGGGGGCGCGCTTCCCCGACATGATCGCCGCATACGCCCCTGACTGGCGACGGGCGGTAGGCCATCGAGCACGCGCCGAGGGCGTCCATTTACGTGAAGGGGTCTACGCCGGGCTCAAAGGCCCCTCCCTGGAGACCCCGGCGGAGTCCCGCTACCTGCGCACCATCGGCGCCGACGCGGTGGGATTCTCCACTATCATGGAGACCATCGTGGCCGTACACGCCGGTATGCGGGTTCTAGGTGTCTCCACCATCACCAACATCAACGACCCCGACGCCCCCCAAGCGGCCACCCTGGAGGAGATCATCGCGGTGGCCGAAGGGGCCGCGCCCGCCCTTGAGGCGGTAGTGCGGTGCGCCGTTGGCGCCGTAGACCCTATGGTTGCATAAAGATGATTAGACGACTCGATGGGTCCTTAAAGCCTCAGTTCGGCGAGTCGGCATGGCATCCATTATGATCGGTTTTTTCGTCAAACCGGCAAGGTCACTATGAACGATGAATAAACCGCTCTTAATCGGTCTGGGTATCGTCAACACCCCGCTTTATGGGGCGCTGGCCTCGTTGATATTTGGCAAACAGGGCCTCTTCAGCGCCATCAGATACGCCTTCATTCCTGATCTTATCTCCGCCCTGCGGGGTGAATTTTGGAAGGATAGCTGGGCGCAGCTGATGCTGGTTGTGTGGATGGCCCTCTGTGGGGGGCTTGTGTGGTCTGAATACCATCTGATTGCTACCCATTTTCCAGCGCTATTTTCATTTTTCGAATCATTTCAAGGAAAATGAGGACGACAACCACTATGATCAAATCCAAAGCCCTCGAAGTCAACATCGCCGACCACCATGTGGATGTGGACATCGACGAACGCTACACTCCCCTGCAAGCGGTCATGTCCCAATACTTTGGCCTGATGGAGGGGGTCAGCACCTTCCTTAAGGAGCTCTCCCACCCCTATAAAAACTGGCAGTTCATCGTCAGCGAAGCGCGCACCTACGCCCTGGACTACTTCCACCTGGCGCACGCCCACGAGCAGGGCGTCGCCGCCGTGGAAATCCTGGTGGGCGTTTTCCTGGAGGCCATCGCGGCCGACACCCCTCGGCGAGTGAAAACAGAAGCGGCGGACAATCTGCTCCTCTACCTCCAGAAGATCATCAAGGAGGTGGATACCGACCAAAGGGAGTTCAACCTTCTTTTAGAAGGCATTTTCCAACGCCTGGCGGAATTTTCGGACCCCGAGTTCTTCCTCTTCGTAAAAAGCTACTACCAGATCAAGCGCCTGGCGGCCACCTTTCTGGACCGTATCGATCCTGGGGCCAGCGACTGCCGCGCCCTTTATCGCCTGACCCACCGCTACCTGGAGGCCACCTACCGCTACTGGGAGGAGGAGGGCGATCCTTTCAAGTGGTTCATGGCGGAGATCGATCCCATCCACAAAGCGGCCGCCATCCAGCCCCATTTCCGCGCCATCGAACTGGCCACCATCCGAACCCTGCGCGAGCGCCTGACGGAGATCGACGGCGGCCTTGCCGAAGAGCGCCGGGCGGCCACGGTCCAACTGCTCGAGTTGCCCGTCTACGGCAATTTTGTGGAAAGCTATCGGCGCATCCCCGAACAGCTCCTCAAGGCCGCCCCCGACCAGGGGGTGGGCAACCGCTGGAAGATTATCTTCCTCTTCCACATCATGAACATCAAGGGGCTCTCGCAGATCCATGAAGAGGCCCTGCGTGACATCAACCGCACCGTCTCCTGGCTCATCGACAATACCAGCCACAGCTATATCCGCGATCTCATCGATAAGACCTTCTCGATTCTGGCCAAACGAGCGGCCAAGTTTCCCGTCACCGCCCTGACCTGTATCCTCAACATGGGCAAGGGCGTCTACCGCACCGACGAGATCGACCTGGTCAATTTTTTCATCGACTCGGTGATCAAACTGGGGTTTCAGGCCCCCATGGTGGGGGGGGTGGACGAAGACTGGCAGATCCGGGTCAACGCCGCCCACCTGCGGAACGTACGCACCTGGATGGAGCTCATCGAACTCAACCCCAAGTTCTCCATCCGGTTGATCTCCAATCTCATCATCCACCTCTCCATCTCCGGGGTCTTCATCAAAGATACCGACCTCTTCCCCCGGGACATCACCCGTTTCCTCAACGGCGACATCGGCCGAATCTACAACCAGGCCAAACAGCTCTGCCGCATCTTTCCCGTTTACTTCAACGACATCGGCGCCGAGGGACGACTGCGCGACATCTCCACTCGCATCGACGAACTCTCCAACCGCCGTGACCCCCTGATCCACTTTTTACGCAAACAGAGCCACGTGGAGAGCAGCAACCGCATCCTGACCTTTATGGAGGCCACCTTACACTTCTGGACCACGCGGGACAAAAGCCTGCTGCAACCCTTTCTGCCGCCCACCATTTTCGCTCAGATCGACACCCAGGGTCCCTTCGTGGACGGGGTGCACGCCATCATGGCCGCCATGAAGGCCGGGGGCGTGACCATGCCCGCCAAACTCCTTGGCATGAACCGGACGGAGATCCGCACCCACACCGAAGCCGTCGTCACCGCCACAGCCACCGACCGTGAGCGCATCGAGCTGATCATCCACTTCTACCAACTGCTCAACCAGAAGTATAACCTGGACTTCCTCCAGATCCAGGGCCACATCGACCAGCTCAGGAGCGAGGCCCTCCCGGATCTGGGCAAACTGAGCCAGGCCCTCGAGCACCCTCACCTGAAGACGCGCATCTTCATGCTCCTGGACTATCTGGACCTGCTCAAAGCGTTGATTCTCTCCCCTGAGCAGTACGCCGTGCGTGAAGATATCTACAAAAAACGCCACTTCACCGTTGACATCCCTTCCATGTACGGCAGCTACCACGAGATGAAGTTCGACGCCCTGGGCCTGACCTTCCGCATCGAATCTCTGGTTAACGTCCTTTTCGAGCAGCTCATCGAAGATATCGACCTGAGCCTGATCACCAAGGCCACCTTTGACGACATCTACGACCGCCTCGTGCTCTTCGACAAGGCGCTCAAGCTGGACGGCATCACCAGCATCGAACTGGAGCGCCAACTCGAGCTGCTGGCCCACAGCCTTGAGGTGCGCGGCTTCACCTTTACCCAATACTTGGACATCTTTAAAGGCTTCGCCCAGGCAGTCAAGAACATCATCAACGACCATTTCAACAACATCCACGGGAGCAACCTGACCCGGATTCTCTCCGGCCTGCCCTTGGAGGAGATCCTGCCCAAGTTCCTGGGCAACGGCGTCCAGGACGTGAGCGGCCAGGACACCGGCGACAGGGAAAAACTGACCCACCGCATCTCCGAGGTCTTCTTCCGCGACCGCATCGCCGCCTCCCTGGGACTTCAGCAGCTGGATCTCTTCCTGAGCCGCATCATGAGCACCCTCTTCCATCAGTCCAACAAGCTGCCCAAAGACAAGCTCCATCGCCTGCTCAACTACGACCCCCAGCGGGCCATGACCTCCATCGTGGAGGCCAACAACCGCGCCACCGGCATCATCTACCTGGGCAACAAGGGTCTCAACCTGATCAAGCTGCGCAACTTCGGCCTGCCCGTGCCGCCGGGTTTCATCATCACCACCGAGGCCTTCCGCTGCCGGGCCATCATCGATGACTTTCTGCCCGCCCAGCAGAACTTCACCGAGCAAGTGGCCAACCAGATCGCCCTTTTGGAACGCACCAGCGGCAAGCGCTTTGGCGATCCAAGCAACCCCCTGCTCCTCAGCGTTCGTTCAGGGGCCTCCATCTCCCAGCCGGGCATGATGGACACCTTTCTGGATGTGGGTATCAACGCCCAGATCGCCGAAGGCCTGGCCGCCAAGAGCGGCAACCCCTGGTTTGCCTGGGACAACTACCGGCGTTTCATCCAGTGCACGGGCATGGCCTACGGCATGGAACGCGACGACTTCGACGCCATCATCAGCGAGTTCAAACGGAAGCTGGGGATCCCCCTGAAGCGGGGTTTCAGCGGCGAACAGATGAAGCAGATGGCCTTGGCCTATCGTGAGCGCGTCCTGGGGGAGGGCTATCCCGTGCCCGAGAACCCCTTCGACCAGCTCCACAAGACCATCCAGCTGGTCTTCGCCTCCTGGGAATCCGCCAAGGCGAAAACCTATCGGGAGATCATGGGCATCTCCGACGACTGGGGCACCGCCGTGACTGTCCAGGAGATGGTCTTCGGCAACCTGGGCCAGAACTCCGGTACAGGGGTGATCTTTACCCATAATCCGCGCTGGTCGGGAGACACGCTTAACCTGTGGGGCGACTTCACCATCGGCAACCAGGGCGAGGATGTTGTCTCCGGACTGGTGGCCACCCTGCCCATCTCCATCAAACAGCAGGACATCGAGATGCGCGACACCGACATCACCCTGGAGAGCCACTATCCCGAAATCTACCAGGCCATTAAAGATTGGGCCAACCTGCTGATCTACAAAAAAGGGTGGAGCCCCCAGGAGATCGAGTTCACCTTCGAGCGCCCCGGCGCAGACGCAATCTATGTGCTCCAGACCCGCGATATGGCCATCCGCGAACGCAAGCGTGTGCTGACCTTCGCCGTCCATCAAAAGCAAAAGGCGCAATTGCTGGGCAACGGCATCGGCGTGTCGGGGGGCGCCATGAGCGGCCGGGTGGTCTTCAACTTGGAGGAGATCGACCACTGGCGGCGCAGCGAACCCGATTGCAGCCTCATCCTGCTGCGCGGGGACACGGTACCCGACGACATAAAAGAGATCCACGCCGCCGACGGCCTCCTGACGGCCCGCGGGGGCGTCACCTCCCACGCTTCGGTGGTGGCCCACCGGCTGGGCAAAACCTGTGTGGTGGGCTGCGCCGACCTGGTCTGCAAGGAACGCGAAGGCACGGGCCAATTCTACGATACCCTCGTAAAGTCAGGGGACTACATAAGTATTGACGGTCGCGGAGGTGCAGTTTATCAAGGATTGATGGGGATCGATGAGGCTTAATATCGACCAATTACCTGTTAATTAATTGAAATATAGGGAGAATTCAATGGATACGCCTTCCACAGGCAACGGGGACATCATCCTGGGCATCAACGGCCTAGGTCGTATCGGCAAACTCACCTTGTGGCACCATGTGGCCCGCAAATTTTTCGGAGAAATCGTGGTCAATATCGGCCGCGAAGTGGGCACGGGCCTAGCGGATATCGCCCACTACCTGGAACGCGACTCCACCTATGGCTCCCTCCAGGGTTTTCTTTACGGCTTTGCCGCCAAACCGGTGATCGCCGACCTCAACGAGGCCGAAGGGACCATGCGCATCGACGGCCTCAAGGTGCGTTTTCTGCGCACAGACCGCAACCCCAGCGAGATCGCCTGGGGCGAGCACGAGGTTCCCTTGGTAGTGGATACCACCGGCCAGTTCCTCGACCCCACTCTATCCCCGGATGCCCCCCAAGGCGCCCTGCGGGGCCACCTGGAAGCCGGGGCGCGCAAGGTGATCGCCTCGGCGCCCTTTAAAATCAAGGACAAGAGCACGCCCATGCCCGAAGACGCAGTTACCACGGTGATGGGTATCAACGCCAACAGCTACGACCCGCGCCGCCACAAGCTGGTCTCCAACGCTTCCTGCACCACCACCTGCCTGGCCCACATGATGAAGCCCTTGCTCAACGCCTTCGGCGCCAAACGGATACTCTCGGCCTCCATGGCCACCATCCACTCCGCCACCGGCTCCCAGCAGGTCCTCGACCGCTTACCCAAAACGGGCAAGACCGACCTGCGCAAGAACCGCAGCATCCTCAACAACATCATCCTCACCTCCACCGGCGCGGCCAAGGCCCTGGCCCTGGTGATCCCTGAAATGAACCAGATTGGCTTCATCGCCGAATCGGTGCGCGTGCCCACCAGCACCGGTTCCCTCATCATTCTCGTGCTCTCTCTCCAGGAGTACATCAATCAGGAAGCCATCGGCCGCAAGATGATCAATCAAGTCTACCGCCAGGCCGCCGAGGTGGATCCTAACGGCTACCTGCACTACACCGAAAAGCAGAACGTCAGCGGCGACATCATCGGCATGCCCCGCGCGGCGGCCACCATCGAGGGCCACGAGACCCACACCCGCACGGCCGAAATCACCATCGACCTGGAAAACGTACCCGCCATTCCCGCAGCATTGAAGGAGCAGTTGGACGACACCGTCATCCGCACCCCCGTCACCCAGGCGGTGATCTACGGCTGGTATGACAACGAGTTGGGCAGTTACGTGAACATGCTGGGGGATCGGACGGTCACCATTGCGGAAAACATCTAGTGCCAAAATCGTCGCTTAGCTAGTGTCCCTCCAGAATAGGTATGAAAGCAGCGTTTGACTTCGGTTGAAAGTCAAGCGCTGTTTTTTTAGCCTTTGGCGACGGAAAAATTTGTGCATATAACGCAGCATACTTGATAATCAACATCCACTTAACAACCCGCCTCTGCTTTGCAGAAAAAGCCCTCAGCATAGACAAGCTGAGCGATCACTCCGCCCATAAATTTTACGAAATAAAGTATAATTACGCTTTATTGATAATTTATTTTGCATGGAAACCCATTCATACAAACATAACTAATTGATATTTTTATTATTTAAATTATATCATGAAATGGCATGTGTATTGCGGTAAGCCAAGCTGTATTTTTGAAGCCAACCTTATTTTTTTTGAGAAACGGCACCGGCCAATTTGGGTTGCCGTTAACACCAAGATGGGAAGGAAGCTTGCATGGAGCTCCACAGAAAACGCCTGAAAAAAACTATCATTAACCTATATGGATTGCCCTCGTTCGGATTTCAGTTCTTTGTGAACATGGAAGTCTTCTTTTTTGCCGCCTTCTTGACCGATTTTGCCAAGATCCCCGTGGCCGTGGCCGGCACCGTGCTCATGGTCACCAGCATCTTCGACATTGTCTGGGTGCCCACGGCCGGCGTGATCCTGGAAAAAAGCGGCATGCGCTGGGGTCGATACCGTTCATGGCTGCTCATTGGTCCCCCCCTGGCCGCCGCCTTTTTCGTGCTCCAGTTTTCAAAGATCGGCAATCCCACCATGAACGCCATTTTGGTTTGTATTGGTTTCATTGTCTCCCACCTGGTCTGGAATATTTTTTATGCCGGTCACATCGCCATGAACAACTCCATGACCACTATACGCGAAGAGCGGATCTCCATGGCCTCTAGCCGGGGGATGTTCAACGCCTTGGGCGCCATCGCCTTTTCGGTGATAGGGGCCAAATCCATTGAATTGCTGGGGAAAGGCGACCAGGCCCTGGGATGCACCCTCACCGTCGTGGTTTCGGGCACCTTGATGATCCTGTGCTATTGGGCTTTGTTCGCCCTCACAAAGGACTATGCCTATCATCCCGGCGCCGGGGCCAATGCGGCAGCGGAGAAAAAAGACAAGATGCCCATCGCTGAAATGCTCAAACAGATCCTGGTCAATCCGCCCCTCATCGGTCTCATGCTGGCTGAGGTGGGGCGCTATCTGGGCCGCTTCATCATCTTCGGGATGGCCTTTTACTACTTCAAATACGTCGTCAATAATCTGGGTGTCATCGCCATCTTTTTTACCGGCCTCAACGTAGTCTGTTTTTTCGGTGCCATGATCACCGCCCCCCTGGCCAAAAAATTTGGGGAGCGCAACACCTATATTTTATCCTTGAGCCTTTTTATTATCGGGCTCCTGGCCGTATGGCTGCTGCCCATGAACCATGTCTCCTTCATGGTCGTCATGTTTGTGGCCTACCTGGGCTATGGCATGCCGGATGCCTTAGGCGTTGCCATGTATTCGGCCACAGTGGACTATGGAGAGTGGAAAACCGGTAAAAACGCCAGGGGCTTTATTATGTCCCTGATCAGTTTCCCCATCAAAACCGCCATTTTCGTCCGCAGCGTGGTGATCACCAGTGTCCTCGTCTCGGCAGGCTATGTGGCGGATATGGCGCCCACTCCCGAGCTGATTGCAGGTATAAAAAACGGAATCGCTCTGATTCCGGCCCTGTTCATCGGTGCCGGCCTTGTGATAATTGTGGTGCTGTATCGGATCACCCCCCAAAAACACACAGAGATGCAGGCGGAGATCGCCGCACGCAGCGCTGTTTAAGTTTTCCTGAAGCGATGCATTTTTGATCAAAAGAATCAAAGCAAAGGAGATCAAACAAAAATGATCATTGTCGGAGAGAAAATAAACGGCGCCATTCCTTCCGTGGCAGAGGCAATCGCACAGAAAGATTCGGATTTTATAAAAATTCTGGCCAAGACCCAGGCGGATGCAGGGGCGAATTTTATCGATGTCTGCGCGTCCACCGACGTCTCGGTGGAACTGGAAACCATGAAGTGGCTGATCGATCTTGTCCAGGCGGTGACCGATACGCCCATCGCCGTGGACAGCCCCAGCGCCGACATCTGCGCAGAAGCCGTCAAGTTTTGCAATAAGCCCGGCCTGGTCAATTCGGTTTCCATGGAAGGCGACAAGATAGAGGTCGTGTTTCCCGTCATCAAAGATACCCAATGGCAGTGCGCCGCACTGTTGTGCGACGATACCGGCATTCCCAAAAGCGGTGAAAAGCGCCTGGAAATATTCGCGGCCATCATGGAAAAGGCCAAGCAGTACAATATCGACCCCTCCCGGCTACACATCGACCCCCTTGTGGAGATGCTGTGCACCTCCGAAGCGGGTATCAGCGTGATTCTGGACGTGATCAGAAAGATCAAGCAGCAGTATCCCACCATCCATGTGACCGGCGGGGCCAGCAATATTTCTTTTAACCTGCCCGCCCGCAAGTTTGTCAATCAGGCTTTCCTGGTGCTTGCCATGGGGGCGGGGATGGACAGTGCCATCATCAACCCCCTGCATAAACACATGATGGGATTGATTTATGCTACCGAAGCCTTGAAAGGCATGGACGAGTATTGCATAGAGTACATCAATGGATACCGGGAGGGGCTTTTTGGCCCTGTTAAATAAGCGCGCGCTGTCAACCCATCAGAAAGGATAAGGAAAGAAAACATGTCCATCATCGCAGAAGTAAAAGCAAATGTAGAAACCGGCAAGACCAAACTGGTTCCCGGCCTGGTCCAGGATGCCCTCGATCAAGGCAATAATGCCACGGACATTCTCCAGGCCATGGTGGACGGCATGGGGATCGTGGGGGATAAGTTTTCAGCCGGTCAGATATTCGTGCCCGAAATGCTCATCGCCGCCAAGGCCATGTCCAAGGGGGTGGAGGTCCTCAAGCCCCATCTGGCAGGGGAGGCGTCCACCTCCCTGGGGACCTGCGTTATCGGAACGGTGCAGGGTGATCTACACGATATCGGTAAAAACCTGGTCGCCATGATGGTTGAAAGTACGGGATTCTCTATTGTGGACCTGGGCGTGGACGTTTCGGCCGACAAATTCATCGATGCCATTCAACAAAGCGAAGATGTCAAGCTGGTGGCCTGCTCCGGACTACTCTCCACCACAATGCCGGCGATGAAAGCTACCGTAGCGGCGATCAAAGCCAGCGGCCTAACCGGAATCAAGGTGATGGTCGGCGGTGCGCCCGTAACGGCTGAATTCGCTGCCCAGATCGGTGCAGACGCTTACGCTCCCGATGCCGGCAGTGCCGCGGCGAAGGCCAAAGAAATGGTAACGCTAGCATAAGACTGAAGGAGACCTGAAGTGATGTTGACCAAAAAACAGAATCTAATGGAAACGATCCGGGGAGGCAATCCCGACAGGTTTGTCAACCAGTACGAGTTTTTGGAGATCATCTTGGAAGCGCCGTTAAGAACACGGCCCCAGCTAGGTCAGACGATAACAAACGAATGGGGCATCACGCTCTCCTGGCCGGAGGACCAGCTGGGCCCCTTTCCCGTGCATGATGAAGCGCACCTGGCCATCAAGGATATCACCCAATGGAGAGAGGTCATTCAATGCCCAACGGTTGAATTTTCCGATGAACGCTGGGCGCCGGCGATAGAACATGCCAACGCTGTTGATCGCGAAGACCAATTTGTCACGGTATTTTTTGCCTCCGGCACATTTGAGATGACCCATTTCCTGATGGGCATGGAAAATGCCATGATGAACCTCTACGAAGAACCGGAGTACATGCATGAGCTGATCGCTTTCCTGACCGATTACGAGATCCGCTATGCCGAACAGATCATCGCGCGGATTAAACCCGATGCCCTCTTCCACCACGACGACTGGGGATCTCAGGCCGCCTCATTCATGTCTCCTCAGATGTTCAGGGATTTCTATCTGGAGCCCTACAAAAAAGTCTACGGGTTCTGGAAAGACAACGGGGTGGAACTCATCGTCCACCACAGCGACTCCTACGCGGCCAACCTGGTTCCCTCTATGATCGAGATGGGCATCGATATCTGGCAGGGGGTCATGACCACCAACAACACCCCTGAACTGATCAAGGAATACGGTGGGAAGCTCTCCTTCATGGGTGAACTTGACTCCGGCCCCCTGGACATCAAGGATTGGGATGCGAAAATGATTGCAGAACATGTGGAAAAGGCGTGCAAGAGCTGTGGAAAACACTATTTCATCCCCTGCCTGACCCAGGGGTTGAATTTCAGCTCCTTCCCTGGCGTATACGAGGAGACCAGCGCAGCCATCGATCGGATGAGTCAAAAAATGTTCTAAACCCAAAAAATGGCCCCCGGCACCGTTGGACGCCGGTTCGTAGCCCGTCATGCATTGGCTTTTTTAATCCGGTATGCGTCTCTTTCGATCGCGAGGCGTTTCATTTTTGAATAGAGAGTGGTGGGCTTGATCTCGAGCAGTTCCGCAGCGCCGCCCTTACCGCTGACTTTGCCCCGGCAGCGGGCCAAGGCCTTAATAATGTGGCGGGCTTCCATTTCCCGCAAGGGCAAAATTTTTTCAGCCTTGCCGCCGGTCATGAGTGGGGCTGTATCGAGGGGGGGGATGACTAGGCGAGCGCTCCTGCTGAGCAGTACCGAACGCTCGATCACATGCCGCAGTTCGCGTATATTGCCCGGCCAGTGGTAGCTGATGAGCGTTTGCAGATCTTTTTTAGATATTTTATCAACCGCTTTTCCGAATTTCTTCCCAAACATTTTCATGAAATAACGGGCCAGGGCAGGAATGTCTTCGGAGCGCTCGCGCAAAGGGGGGATATGGATGGGAAAGACATTCAGCCGGTAATAAAAATCCGACCGGAAAAGGCCTTGTTCCACCAGATCCTCGATGTTTCGGTTGCTCGCCGCCACTAGGCGGAAGCGGGTCTTCAGGGTCCGGGTTCCGCCCACGCGCTCAAACGCTTTGGTCTCCAGCACCCGGAGCATCTTGGCCTGGATATCCAAGCTAAAGGCGTCAATATCATCGAGAAAGAGCGTCCCCTCGCCGGCGAGCTCAAAGCGTCCCTTGCGGGTCTGGGACGCCCCGGTAAAAGCGCCTTTTTCATGACCGAACAGCTCGCTGGCAAGCAGTTCCGGGCTCAGAGAAACCACGTTGACCGCGATAAAGGGTCCTGAAGCGCGATTGCTGTGCTGATGAATGGCTTGGGCCACCAAATCCTTGCCCACCCCCGTCTCTCCCGTAATCATGACAGTGGTATCGGACTTGGCCACCTGGTTGATCAGGTTGAGCATCTGTTTGAACGGCTCGCTTCGCCCGATCATATGGGTAGTGGGCGAACTCGGCTCAAAGGTTTCCCGATAGAAATGGGTCTCGGCTTCCAAGTAATTGTTCAAATCAATGATCTCTTCGTAAGCTTCCATGTTCTCGAGGGCCACGGCGGCCTGGTTGCTGATGATGCGCAGCAGGGAGATCTCGTCCTCGGGCAATTGCAGCCGGGCAAGCTCGCTGTCCATAAAGATAACACCCATGACTCTCGTTTTGAGCCGAATGGGAAAACAGCCTGTCCACTCCATGGCGCCAAGGCTATTAACCCGTTTTTGTGGACAGCTTTCCGCTTTTCGAACCATCTCGGTGCCGGATTCAAACACCGCTTCTATGAGTTGGATGGGGTCGGCAAACGCTGGGGAGGAGATCTCGGCGGTTTCGATGTTGCGGCTGACCACCATTTCCAGCTTCTCTTCCTGTCTGAGAAAAATGGCACCTCGCTCCGCACCCGCGATGCGCATGGCCTGTTTGATGATCTGGCTGAGAAGCTCGTTGCGGGTCCGTATAGAGCTGAGGGCGTCGCCGACACTTAAGAGCGACTCGACCCAAAGCGCGTTTTTCGATGTCCGATCCAGATAAGGCTTTAAATCCTTGGGGAATAGGTTCGGGTTGACTTTTGAGAAGACTTCCCAGGCGGTCTTGAGCAGTTTTTCAGCGGCGGGCATTTTTTTTTCACTGATCCGGATGCGGGCCATCTGGACCTGGGCGTGGGCTAATTCGATCTTTGCGCCGGCACGGGTCAGTAATTCAATGCTTTGCCTAAGATCTACCTTTATCTGCTCGGCAGCCCCCTTTTCCTTAAAGGCCTTGAGCGCCCTGAACCTGAATGCCACCCCCTGCATATAGATATCGGGCCAGTTAAGCAGCCGTTCGATATCCGCTTCAAAATTCCATTGGGGATGGACCATGCCCCGCGCTTCAAGTCCGAGCATGATCTCCAGGTTGTCTGGCCCACGGTGGTGAGGTGTTCCTAAGGCTTGAGAATTTTCATAGGCCTGACTTTGATACGCGAAGGCCTTTTCATATTCGCCCCGGCAATAGGCAAAATAGGCCCTTTTGCCGTTACCCGGCCAGAGAGTATAGGGGTCCAGAAATTCCTCCGGGGTCTTAAAGATCTCTTGGAGAAAGGCTTCTCCCTCCTCAATTCTACCGGCATCCGATAAAATAATCACAAGGATCAGGGTCGCATAGCGCTCCAGATCCTGGGCGTTTAGCTCTCTGGCTTTCCTGCGCACCGCCCGGATCAATCCTACCCCCCTGGCCGTCTCTCCGGCAACGCCGTATGTCCATCCCAGCCGCGTGCAGCTTTTCAGGGTCTCCACATCGGAGGGCAACTCCTCGTGATTGCCGATTACCGACTCGTAGCGCTCAAGGGCCTTGTTGATATATCCCTGCCAGAGCAACAGTTCGGAATTCGCCAGGGCCACCTGAATCCGGATTTCGCGTGGAAAGTCATGCTTGGCCAGCATCTGCCAGGCCCGCTCTAAGTGCTTAGCGGCTTCATCGGATCTGACGGTTTTAATAAAGGTCTTGGCGATGAGCACCCTCAACTGAACCTTGCGTACGGGATCCTGGACAGAGGCGCAGAATTCGAGCGCCCGATTGAGAAATTTTCTCTGGATATCTTTGGACAGCGCCGTATCCCTGCAAGTACAAAGGCCGATGGCGGCATCGATGAAGTCCTTCTGTTGTGCCGGGTCAAGTACCGCTGTCTGCATACCCTCCAAGGCCATGCGGTAATAGATGGCGGCATCCATGGGCAGATTCAGATCGAGGCAATAGTGGCCTGCCCTGACGATATCTCTGAAATGACTCACAGGCAGTCCGGAGATATGATAAATATGGGCGAGGTGCAGCCACCTCCTGGTGGTGTCCGGCAGAAATTCACAGACACCTGAGATGGCCCTTGCGGCGGTTCTCTCTATCGTGGGCGTTGGGGTTTGCTTTAAAAAATCACCCGCCGTCGCTAAATCGGATAAATAATAGTATCCGGCCCCTTTTTCCACATACCGCGAAAGAGAACCGGACGTGACGAGTTCTTCGACAAGCTGCAGAATTTTCACGGGCGTCTGGCCGGTAATGGTGCACAGAATATCCAGTGAAACCGGCGGCGGTAATAGTGACATGAGCAGGTAAATTTCCCGGCTCACTTCATCTTGATCTGATATGGGGGGAATGGTAGCCGTCAGATATCCTCCAGCGCCTTCTTGGCTTCCTTGACGCACACCGGGCAGTAGGTGGAGGTGGGCGACATCCCGGCGCGCTCCCAGACGTACTTCTCGATGGAGATCCAGTCGCCGCTGCCGGGGGGCTTTCCCACATCGTCGCGGATCTTCTTGCATACGCAACAGATGGGCAGCATTTTCTCGTAAACCTTTATCTTGCGCGCCATCTCGATCTGTTCCAGACAGCGGGCCACACGGAACTTCATCTCCTCGGGCTCACAGGGTTTGAGGAGATAGTCGTCGGCATCCAAGCGCAGAGCCTCGATGGCCGAGCCCATGTCACCGTACCCCGTGAGGATGATGACCATGGTCTCACCCGTACGCGTCTTGGCGGCCCGCAGTACCTCGATGCCATCGATCCCCCCCATGACCAGGTCGGTGATCACCAGATCAAAGGACTGTTGCTCAACGAGGGCCACCGCCTTCTCACCGCTCTCGGCGGTGACGACCTCGTAGCCTTCATTCTCCAAATCCTTGCCGATGCCGGTGAGGATAAAGGGGTCGTCATCAACCAGCAATAGCCTGTATTTTCGCATGGACGCCTCGCGCTGATTCATCTCTTTCGCAATAGTCAACCAGATCCGTGGGAAAGACCAAAAGGATTTATAAGTTCACTCCGTTGACCAATCGGTTAATGGTAAAAAACCGCCCCCCCGTTTGTCAAACTGCATCCGGCTTCCCGGGGAACCGGTTGGATAAGGTGACATACTCCGCCACGCTCAAGGTCTCGGCACGGCGGCGGGGGTCAACGGCGCAGTCCTCGAGCCAGTCGCTGACTGCAGCCCCATCCAGTCGCAGATCGCTCTGGGTGAGGGCGTTTTTAAGGGTCTTGCGGCGTTTGCCGAAGGCCGCCCGTACGATGCGGAACAAAAGGGCTTCGTCCCGAGCGGGAAACTCCAGGGCTTCCTTAAAATGGATCTCCAATACAGCCGAGGCCACCTTGGGGCGTGGGTGAAAGCAGGTGGCAGCGATATCGGTGAGGATCCTCACCCCGGCGCAATATTGCAGCATGACGGAGAGGCGGCCGTAGGTTTTACTTCCCGGGGGCGCCGCCAGGCGGTCGGCTAGTTCCTTTTGAAACATGAAAACCGCCCGGGTGACCCGCTCCCGGTGGGCGAGGAGCTTGAGCACCACCTGGGAGGAGACGTTGTAGGGTAGATTGCCCATCACCACCAGGGGGTCTGTCTCCGGGGCCATCAGTTCCTCCAGATCGACGCGTAGAATATCAGCGTGCACGACGGTGGTGTTTTCCAGTTTAGCGGCCAGCAGCTCGTTGCGCAGTAGCTGGATCAGGTCCTTATCCTTCTCTACGGCCACCAGCCGGCGCACCCGGGCTGCCAGGGGCAGGGTCAGGGCACCCAACCCGGCGCCGATCTCCAGCACCAGGTCGTCGGAGGTCAGGTCAGCTCGACGGACGATCATCTCCGCCGTGGAGGGATCCACCAGGAAATTTTGTCCAAAGGCTTTTTTGGCCCGCAGATTCCAGGCCTTGAGCAAGGTTTGGGGAGATGTCATAGCAAGGGCTTCCCGCAGCAGCAATTGAGGCCAACGGTTAAAATGATTTTGCCGCTTTCCTGCGGCGCAGCCGGCGGACCAATCGCAGGGTCAGTGTGTAGGCGACGATGGCCGGCACAATCCCCAGGACACAGCCCCCTATCATCATGGCCAGGGTTACATCAAACCCCAAATCAAGCATATCGGTGATCGATTCGGTGGGCATCTGCGCCGGCAGATCCATCTGCATGAGCAGTGCGCCTATTTTATAGCTGCCATAGTAGAAAAAGGGAACCGTCAGGGGGTTGCTGAACCACACCCCGATTACGGCCGCGGGCTTGCTACCCTTGAAAACAAAGGCCAGGGTTATGGCGATGATTGTGTGAAAAGGGATGGTGGGGGTGGCGGCCACAAACACGCCTATGGCCATACCCGTGGCCACATAGTGGGGATCACCCTGGAGATGACGGATGTGTTCGTAGGCCAGCCTCAATTTTACGCGCCAAGTTGGATCTGGCCTAACCGGTCGGGGCTGTGCACGGAGCGGCTTACCCTCAGGCCATGCGCCCGGTTGGGTGTTCTGGGCCGCTACCCCCTTGGTCGACGCTTTGTTATCCATCAGCTGAACTTAGGTCCTCTGGAGTCATATGGATGATGCTCAGGGTAACCTGGGGTAGGTAACACGAGCAGCCCCTTAATTCAATCCTGCCCATGGCGTCAGCCGCGAATACTTAAACCCCCCTAATTAGGGCAGCGTCAATATAGGATAACAACCCATATTCTTTATATTTTCAGCTGTATTCTTGACTTTTCTTCAGGAGTTCCATAGTCTTTCAAGTATAAGCAAACGCATACGGGAAAAGCCGCCATCCGTAAAAAATGAACCCGACTATGAGGGGTAAATGCCTAAGAAAAAAGGTAAATCACCGAGTTTCGATGCCATGGTGAAGTTCTTCATGCAATCCTATGACATCCCCACAAAAAAGGACCTGGATCGGCTCGTCGTGCGCATGGATCGCCTGGAAAAACTGCTTCGCAACCTTCCCAGTGGCGGGCGTCGCCGAAACACGAGCCGCAGCGGCACCAGCGGTCGCGGAGGCGAAGGTAAATCCCCGGCAACGGCCGCCAACGCTGTCCTCGATGTGATCCGGCTCTATCCCGAAGGGATCGGCTTGGCCGACATCCAGGAGAAAACGGGCTATGGTGACAAAAAGCTGCGCAACGTGATCTACCGCCTCAATCGAATGCGCAAAATCCGACGTGTCAGCCGTGGCATTTACGCCGCCACATAGGTTCTGACACCACCGCAACCCAACGGCGGCTCCCGCCTCCAGCCACTGAGATCCCTCGCAAACCCTTTTATCGAAAGAAGAATCGCCATGACAGAAAAGAGCCAAGACCCCAATGCCGGGCTGAGCGTGGGCATTGAGCTGCACGGCTACCGATTGGACAAACGCGTGGTTCTGGCGGAGATCGACGCCGTGCTCTTCGAGCTGACCCACACAGCCACAAAGGCCCGCCACGTCCATATCCAACGCCGCGATACGGAGAACAGCTTCGGTGTGGCCTTTAAAACGGTGCCCACCGACTCCACCGGTGTAGCCCACATCCTCGAGCACACGGTCCTGTGCGGCTCCAGGAAGTTCCCCGTGCGCGACCCCTTCTTCTCCATGCTCAAGCGCAGCCTCGCCACCTTCATGAACGCCTTCACCGCGTCGGACTGGACCATGTACCCCTTCTGCACCCAGAACCGTAAAGACTACTACAACCTCATGGACGTCTATCTGGATTCGTGCTTCTTCCCCGACATCGCCGAGCTGAGCTTCAAGCAGGAGGGCCACCGCCTGGAACTCGAGCCGGTGTCGACCGAAGGCGATCAAACGGCGCAACAACTGGTTTACAAAGGCGTCGTCTACAACGAGATGAAGGGGGCCATGTCGGCCCCCGACCAGGTCATGGGACGCTCCCTGCTCAACGCCCTCTATCCCGACACCACTTACAGCAACAACAGCGGCGGCGATCCGGCAGCCATCCCGAGCCTCACCCACGACCAGCTCAAGGCCTTCCACCAGCACCACTACCACCCCAGCAACGCCTACTTCTACACCTACGGCGACCTGCCCCTGGAGGATCATCTGGCCTTCATCGCCGACAAGGTCTTGAATCATTTCGAGGCCATCGACCCGAACACGGAGGTGGCCCCTCAACCCCGTTGGGATGCCCCGAAAACCGTTCGATACCCCTACCCCCTGGCCGCATCCGAAGACCCGGCCAAACGCTGCCAGGTGGCCTTGGCCTGGCTCATGGCCGATATCCAGGACACCTTCGACATACTCGTGCTGGCGGTCCTGGAGCAGGTGCTCCTGGGCAACGCGGCCTCCCCCCTGCGCAAGGCCCTCATGGACGCCAACCTGGGATCGGCATTGAGCGACGGCACCGGCTTCGACGCGGACAACCGCGACACCATGTTCGCCTGCGGCCTCAAGGACGTTCAGGAGGTTGACGGCGACCGCATCGAGGCCCTCATCCTGGAGGTGCTGCGCCATCAGTCAGAGGACGGCATCGACCCCCAGATGACGGCGTCGGCCATCCACCAGATCGAATTCCACCGCAAGGAGATCACCAACAGCCCCTATCCTTACGGCCTCAAGCTCCTCATCGGCTTTGCCGGCAGCTGGCTCCACGGCGTGGATCCCCAACGGCTCCTGGATTTCGAGGCCGATCTAGACAAGCTCAAAGCCGAACTGGCCGCCGGCCCCTTTCTGGAAGAAAAGCTGAAAACCTACTTCCTCGACAACCCCCACCGGATACGCTTCACCCTTTATCCCGATCAGGAGATGCAGGCCAAGGAGGAGGCGCGCGTGCGCCAGGAACTGGACCGCATCCAAGCGACATTGAGCGCCGATGCCGCGGACCGCCTCAAGACGGACGCCGCCGCCCTGATCAAACTCCAGGAGACCAGTGAGGATCTCTCGGTGCTGCCCACCCTGGAGCTGACCGAGATCCCCCCCAAGGTCACCACCATCCAGCCCACCACGGCCGGTGAGGGCCTGCCGGCCCTGGTCTACGAGCAGTCCACCTCGGGCATCTTCTACCTGGAGGCGGCCGTTTCCGCCAGCGGCATCGCCGCCGAGCTGGTCCCCCTGGTACCCTTCTTCTGCTTCGCCCTCACCAAATGCGGCACCCGCAAACGGGACTACGTGGGGCTGGCCGGTGAACTGGATCTTTACACCGGTGGGGTGGGGGCTTCGGCCCATGCCCGTGCGCGCTTCGACGACGAGGGGGCCTGCCTGCCTTTCGTAGCCTTCAATGGCAAATGCCTGGCCCGCAACCAGGGGCGTATGCTCGACCTCGTGACCGAGCTGCTCCTCGAAGTCGATTTCACCAACCTGGAGCGCCTGCGCCAGCTCATCCTCGAATACCGCGCCGGGTTGGAGGCCATGGTGGTCCATAACGGTCACCGCCTGGCCATCTCCCTGGCCTCGCGCAACTTTTCCGAGACCAACGCCCTGGATGAGCGCTGGGGGGGCGTCCACCACCTAAAAACCATCAAGGCCCTCAGCGATCACCTGGAAAACGAGGGCCTGGAGGCCCTCTCGGCCAAACTCAAGGCCCTTGCGGCGGCTCTCTTCACCCAGACACGCTTTCAGTTAGCCTTGGTGGGGGAGAGCGCCATGCTCACGGCGGCGGACACCGCCATTCGCGACTTCACCGCCGCCCTGCCAGCGGGAGACACCAACCCCGGTGCCCCCCTCATCCGCCCCGAAGGCCAGCATCCCTACGAGGGGTGGACCACCTCCACGGCGGTGAGCTTCGTGGCCCAGACGCGGCCCGCAGTACGCATGGGCCACGCCGATGCCCCGGGACTGGCCGTCCTGGCCAAGATGCTACGCTCTCTCTACCTCCACCGCGAGATCCGCGAAAAAGGCGGCGCCTACGGGGGGTTCGCCGTCTACAACCCCCAGGACGGCCTCTTCAGCATGGGCTCCTACCGCGACCCCCATGTGGCCGCCACCCTGGCTGTCTACGACCAGGCCGAGGCCTTTGTCTGCGGCGACAGCTATACCGATGAGGATATCAAAGAAGCCATCCTGCAGGTCTGCTCTGAGATCGACAAGCCCGACCCGCCCGGCCCCGCCGCGCGTAAGGCCTTCTATCGTCGCATCATCGGTCTCAACGACGCCGAGCGTCAGGCCTTTAAGGCCGGCCTCCTCAAGCTTGACAAGGCCCGGGTGCAGGCCGTGGCACGCCAATACTGGTCGCCTGACAAGACCGAGGTTGCCATCGCCGTCATATCAAACGCGGAGAAGCTCGCCACAGTCAACCCGCGTCTGCCGCGTGGTCCCTTGGAAATCCACGCAATTTAGCATTCTATAACTCCCCTTTGGGCTGGGTATGGAACCTGCATTGACAGGGGCAACACCTGTTCTAAGGGGGAGCTATGCGAAACCAAATTCGGCGCCATTTTTGGGTCCAGGGAGCAATGCTGCTTCTGGCCGCCATCCTCGTGGGGACCCTCCACGGGGCATTGCAATACCAGGCTTTGATACGGGGGGACGGGCTGTCGACATTGTTGTTGAGCGGCTTCCTGGTGACGGTAGGGGGGCTGGGTTTTCTGCTCCGGCGGCTGATCACCCGGGTCAGCAGCGACATGGACGAAGTGATCGATACGGTGGCGCGTATCGGCAGGGGTGAGCTCTCCTGCAGCCTGCCCGCCAAGGGCAAGGGCGGCATGAACCGCCTCTGCGAAGCGATCAACCAGATGGCCATCGATCTTCAGGCAGCCACCGCCCCCCGGGAACGCCTGCGTCAGGAGATTGACGACCGGCGCGCCGTGGAGACCGCCCTGGCGGATAGCCAGCGCCTGTGGGAAAAGACCTTCAACGCAGTCCCCGACCTCATCGCCATCATAGATGACCAGCATCGCATCTTGAAGATGAACACCGCCATGGAAACCACCCTTGGCGCCAAAGCAGAAGCAAGCAAGGGGCAGAAATGCTTTACCTGGGTGCATGACGACGACTCGCCGCATAAAAACTGCCCCCATAGCCGTATGCTGACCACGGGCGAGGTGCACACCAGCGAATATCTCGAACCCAATCTGGGACGCTGGCTGCAGGTGCGTGTGTCCCCCTTGCGGGACACGTCCGGCGCCATCATGGGCGGGGTGCATGTGGCCACGGACATCCACTCCCACAAGAAGTTGGAGGCCGCCTTGGCTGAACGCAACACAGCCCTGCAAGAAAGCGTGGCGGCCTTGGAAATCGCCAACCAGCGGATCGTCGAACAGCAGAAACAGCTCATCAAGGAGGAGCGCCTCAAGGTCCTGCTGCAGATGGCCGGCGCCACGGCCCATGAGATGAACCAGCCCCTCATGGCCCTTCAGGGCAACATCGAACTCCTGCTGCACAACCAGACCACTCCGGAGCAGAAGGCCACCCACATAAAACGGATCTCAGAAGCGGGCGGCAGACTGGCCGAGATCGTGCGCAAGATCCAGACCCTGCGCCATGACGAGGTGCGCCCCTACCCCGGCGGCCTCACCATCCTCGATCTTCACCAAGAGGGCCAGCAAACCGACTGAAGGTCCCATTGCGATCCGAAAACAGAAAATCATATACATAGTGATTCTATCCCCTGCCCCTGGCTTTGCTTTTCGGAGAGAATTTCGACGCACGCGATCCCGATCGAGACCGTTTTTTAGCCGCCGCAGCGCTTCTCCGGTCGGACCGGGATTTTGACTTTGGGCGCGCACTTTTAGCGGGGCTTGTTTTTTTCTTTTTACGCGCATTTGAGCGCTGCTTTGCCAGCGTTCTTCTGGCGACAATCTCTTTTAACTCCTTGTCCGCCTTCAGTTCACTGGAGGGGTTGTTGGGGCGGTAGAGGACAAAATCCGGAACATCGCTGTCCTCGGTATAGCCGTCAACTTTTTCCACCGGGATCTTCTGCTTGAGCAGTTTTTCAATGGCCTTGAGATGCGGTTTTTCATCGTAGCTGACCAGGGAGAGGGCTCGGCCGCTTGCCCCGGCGCGGCCGGTGCGGCCGATGCGGTGAACATAGTCCTCGGGGATGGTGGGCATATCGTAGTTGACCACGTAGGCCAGCTGGCTGATGTCCAGCCCCCTAGCGGCCACGTCCGTTGCCACGAGGATGGAGATCTCACCGTTTTTGAACGCCTTGAGGGTGCGGGTCCGCAGAGCCTGGCTCTTGTCGCCATGCAAGGCAGCGCAGCGGATTCCCCGCGCGGACAGTCGCTCAATGAGTTTGTCGGCCCCGTGTTTGGTGCGCCTAAAGACCAGAGTCCGACGCCAGTTGCCCCTGGTGATCAGGTGGATGAGAAGCGCGCTTTTATTTGCAACATCCACCCGATAGACTTTCTGGATGACCGCTTCCGCCGCCATAGTGTTTGGCGTCGCCTCGATAACCTCCGGATCCCGCAGCATTCTTTCAGCCAGCGCCCGAATGTCACGGGTGTAGGTGGCGGAAAATAGCATCGTCCTGCGTTCGGTGGGAACCAGATCGAGGATCGCGGAGATCTCGGCGCTGAACCCCAGATCCAGCATTCGATCGGCCTCGTCGAAAACCAGGAACGCTATCCCGGATAGATTCAAATGCCTCTGGCCGGCAAGATCCAGTAGGCGCCCCGGCGTGGCGACCAGAATGTCGATGCCACGCTTCAAGCGATCGATCTGCGACTTGATGCGAACCCCTCCGTAAACCACGCTGCAACGCAAGGCGACCGTTCTCGATAAGGCTTTTATAGATTCTCCCACCTGCAGCGCCAACTCCCGGGTGGGGGTCAGGACAAGTGCCCGCGGGTCTCGCCCATTGCCCTTTTCGCGGCTAAGAATTTCGACCAGGGGGAGGGCAAAAGCATCGGTTTTTCCCGTCCCGGTCTGGGCCCGAGCGAGGACGTCCCGTCCGCCTAAAATAACCGGAATCGCCCGGGTCTGAATGGGGGTGGGGGAAGCATAAGCTTTGGTGTCAATCGCTTTAAGCAGTTCTACCCGGAGGCCAAGGTGATCAAATGACATGGCGTCGCCCTAAATGTCTCTGCAATCAGAATATCGATGATTTTGTTTTTGTGGTTAAGGCTTCAAGCACCATCATTCCCTTGTAAGAATTCCCTTTCCGATTCAACCTTGGGCTCCAAACGGCAACGCAGTATTTTCCTGGATTGACTGCGACAATGCCTCCCCCCACACCACTCTTCCCAGGCAATCCCACCCTAAAAGCGAACTCGCCCGCTTCGTCATAAAAACCACACATTTGCATGATCGAATTGATGCGCTTCGCCTTGCTGGCACTAACGACAAGTTCATTCGTTATCGGGCTGACTCCGTTTGACGCTAGAAATAAAAATGTTTCAGCCAGTTCCCTGCACGTCATCTCAATGGAGCACAGATGAAAATACAGCTCTAAAACCAATTCGATATCGTTGTGGAGATTCCCAAAATCCTTGATTAAATTTGCGAGCGAAACATTCCTGTAGCCAGACTGCTGTTCCGACTCAGCCAGCCTGGGACAATAATTTATTTCCGCGTTACCAGAAAGATCCCTTATGAACTTTATCAGCTCGTTTTTGGGATCATCCAAACAGCTCGTCAGGATATCGCAAATGACAATGGCGCCGGCATTGATCAATGGATTGCGCGGGATACCTTTCTCATACTCCAATTGCACCAAGGAATTGAAAGCCGACCCGGAGGGCTCAACGCCAACCCGTTCCCAGATCTTGTCACCCATGAGCTTAAAGGCCAAAGTCAAGGACAAGACTTTGGATATGCTCTGAATAGAGAATTTCTCATTGGAATCACCTAAATGACATTGCCCTTTTTTAATAGTCGTAAGGTGGATCCCGAACTTATTCGGGTCGACACGATGCAACTCCGGGATATAGGTGGGCAACT